>DASUFD010000025.1:0-3874 GCA_036274735.1 Burkholderiales bacterium | reverse complement strand
ACCCTGCTCGACGAGGTCGAGCGCTTCTGGACTCCGCTGCCTGACAAGGCCGAGGAAACCGCCGAAGCAGTGCTGCGTGCCCTGTGGAGCACGGCATGCGGCCGGCCGGTATCTGCCGCGCACGCTACGCTCGTCGACCTTGCGCCCCTCGATGGCGCGGCCCTTGAGCGCCTTCAAGGGCTGATCGAGCGCAAGCGCAACGGCGTCCCGCTCGCGCATCTCACCGGGCGACAGGCGTTCATGGGCCTCGAGCTCCTGGCCGGTCCCGACGCGCTCATCCCGCGCCGGGAAACCGAGATCGTCGGCCGCGCGGCCCTCGCCAAGCTGCACGAGCTCGCCGAGCAACGCGGCGAGGTGCGCGTGCTCGACCTCTGCACCGGCAGCGGCAACCTCGCCTACGCCTATGCGCACCACGAGCCGCGCGCGCGCATCTACGCCTCGGACCTTGCGCCGGAGGCAATCGAGCTCGCGCGACAGAACGGCGAGCATTGCGGACTCGCGGCGCGGGTCGAGCTGCGCGTCGGCGACCTGTTCGAGCCCTTCCAGTCGGCGGATTTTCTCGGCGCCTGCGATCTGGTGAGCTGCAACCCGCCGTACATCTCGACCTCGAAGGTGAGCGCGATGCACCCGGAGATCTCGCTCTTTGAGCCGCAGGCCGCGTTCAACGGCGGCGTGTACGGGGTCGCGATTCTCACCAAGCTGGTGCGCCAGGCGCCGCGCTTCGTGCGGCCGGGCGGCTGGCTCGCCTTCGAGGTCGGCGCGGGACAGGGCGAGGTCATCGCCTCCCAGCTCGGCAAGAACGCCGCCTTCTCGGCCGTCGAAACGTTCATCGACGCGGAAGGCGAAGTGCGCGCGCTTCTCGCGCAGCGCGCCTGAGCCCGGCAGGCGTCGAAGCGCCGGCGGCTAGACCGGCTGCGCGACCGGGCGCGGCGTGAGCGCGCCCCTGAGCTCCGCGAGCTCGGCGTCGCCGAGCGTCTCCTTCTCGAGCAGCCGCTCGGCCCAGCGCTCGAGCGCGCCTTTCTCGCGCGAGAGGATGCCCCTCGCCTTCTGGTAGACGGCCTCGACGATCTCGCGCACCGCGACGTCGATCTCTCGCGCCGTGGCCTCGCTGTACTCGCGGTGGCCCTGCGGCATCGGCCCGCCCAGGAACGGCGGGCGATCCTCCTCGTAGGAGACGTGGCCGAGTCCCGCGACCATGGCATAGCGCATGACCATGCTGCGCGCGATGTCGGTGACCTTGGCGAGGTCGTCGGCGGCGCCGGTGGAGGTGTGGCCGAACACCACGTCCTCGGCCGCGCGGCCGCCGAGCAGCACCGCCATCTTGTTCTCCAGCTCCTCGCGCGTCATGAGGAAGCGGTCCTCGGTCGGGCGCTGGATGGTGTAGCCGAGCGCCCCCACGCCGCGCGGGATGATCGAGATCTTGTGCACCGGATCGGTACCGGGCAGCGCCATGGCGACCATGGCATGGCCCATCTCGTGGTGCGCGACGACGCGGCGCTCGCGCGGGTTCAGCACGCGGTTCTTCTTCTCCAGGCCGGCGACGATGCGCTCGACCGCCTGGTTGAAATCCTCGAGCGTCACTTCCTGCGCGCCGCGCCGCGTCGCGAGCAGCGCCGCCTCGTTCACCAGGTTGGCGAGATCGGCGCCGGAGAAGCCGGGCGTGAGCGCGGCCACCTGCTCGAGGTCGACGTCTTTCGCCAAGCTTATCTTCTTGACGTGCACGCGCAGAATCTGCACGCGGCCGATGCGGTCAGGCCGGTCGACGAGCACCTGGCGGTCGAAGCGCCCGGCGCGCAGGAGCGCCGGGTCGAGGATTTCGGGCCGGTTCGTCGCGGCGAGCAGCACCAGGCCCGTGGACGGATCGAAGCCGTCGAGCTCGACGAGGAGCTGGTTCAACGTCTGCTCCTTCTCGTCGTGGCCGCCGTAGGGGCCGGCGCCGCGCGCGCGGCCGAGCGCGTCGAGCTCGTCGATGAAGATGATCGCCGGCGCCTTGCCGCGGGCCTGCTCGAAAAGATCGCGCACGCGCGCCGCGCCGACGCCGACGAACATCTCGACGAACTCGGAGCCGGAGATGGAGAAGAACGCGACGCCCGCCTCGCCGGCCACGGCGCGCGCGAGCAGCGTCTTGCCCGTCCCGGGCGGGCCGATGAGCAGCACGCCCTTCGGGATGCGCGCGCCGAGCCGCCCGTACTTCTTCGGGTTCTTGAGGAACTCGACGACTTCCTGCAGCTCCGCCTTCGCCTCGTCGACGCCCGCCACGTCGGCAAAGGTGACGCCGGTCTTGTTCTCGACGTAGATCTTCGCCCGGCTCTTGCCGATGCTCATGAAGCCGCCGCCCATGCCGCCCATGCCCTGGCTCATGCGGCGCGCGAGGAAGTACCAGACGCCGAAGAAGACGAGCGCCGGCAGCACCCACGAGAGAATGTCGCGCAGGAAGGTGCTCTCGTAGACCCGCGTGTACTCGACGCCGTACTTGTCCAGGCGTTCCGCAAGGTCGGGTGGCACGAGGTTCGCGACCGCGACCGTCTTGCCCCCTTCCTTCGCGGTGAATTTGCCGGTGATGCGCTGGTCGGAGATCACCACTTCCTCGATCTTGTGCTCCTTCAGCAGCTTCTCGAACTGGCTGTACGGGACCACCTCGACCGTCTGCGCGCGCTGCCACGCCTCCTGAATCAGGAACATGGCGACCACGGCGAAGAGGATGTAGGCGACGTGAAAGCGCGTACGGCGTTCCATGGGTCAATTTTCCCTTGAAGTCGGTGGCAATGTCCCCATCTTTGCTGGGTAGATAAGGCCGAAGCCTCGAAGGATCAAGCACATGCGTTTCGACAAGTTCACCACCAAGCTGCAGGAGGCGCTCGCCGAGGCGCAGTCGGCGGCACTCGGCAGCGACAACCAGTACATCGAGCCGCAGCACCTGCTGGCGGCGCTGCTCGGCGACGAGGGCGTGGCGGGCCTGGTCGCCAAGGCGGGCGGCAATGCGGCGCAGCTGAAGAAGGCCCTGGCCGAGTCCATCGCGCGGCTGCCCAAGGTCGAGGGCACGCCGGGCGAGGTGCACGTTTCGCGCGAGCTCGCGCAGCTGCTCAACGTCGCGGACAAGGAAGCGCAGAAGCGCGGCGACCAGTACATCGCTTCGGAGCTTTTCCTGCTCGCGGCGACGGGCGACAAGGGCGAGACCGGAAGGATTCTCAAGCAGGCTGGAATATCGAAGTCCAATCTCGAAAGGGCGATCCAGGAAGTACGTGGGGGCGAGAGCGTCGCTTCGCAAGCTGACGAGTCGCAGCGCCAGGCGCTCGCCAAGTACACGCTCGACCTCACCGACCGGGCGCGCCAGGGCAAGCTCGACCCGGTGATCGGGCGCGACGACGAGATCCGGCGCTGCATCCAGATCCTGCAGCGGCGCACCAAGAACAATCCAGTGCTGATCGGCGAGCCGGGGGTCGGCAAGACGGCGATCGTCGAAGGCCTCGCGCAGAGGATCGTCAACGGCGAGGTGCCCGAGACGCTGAAGAACAAGCGCCTGCTCAACCTCGACATGGCCGCGCTGCTCGCCGGCGCGAAGTACCGCGGCGAGTTCGAAGAGCGGCTGAAATCCGTGCTGAAGGAGCTGGCGAAGGACGAGGGCAACACCATCGTCTTCATCGACGAGCTGCACACCATGGTGGGCGCGGGCAAGGCCGAGGGCGCGATCGACGCCGGCAACATGCTCAAGCCCGCGCTCGCGCGCGGCGAGCTGCACTGCATCGGCGCCACCACGCTCGACGAGTATCGCAAGTACATCGAGAAGGACGCGGCGCTCGAGCGGCGCTTCCAGAAGGTGCTGGTCGACGAGCCGAGCGTAGAGGCGACCATCGCCATCCTGCGCGGGCTGCAG
>DASUFD010000024.1:0-9827 GCA_036274735.1 Burkholderiales bacterium | reverse complement strand
CCGACATCGCGGCTGTAGAAGTAGCCGGAGAGGCCGAACTCGGTGTTGTTGGCGAGCTTGATCACCTCGTCCTCGCTCTTGAAGCGGATGAGCGGCGCGACCGGGCCGAAGGTCTCCTCGTAAGAGACGACCATTTCGGGCGTGACGTTGGTGAGCACGGTCGGCTGGAAGAAGAAGCCGCCTTTCTCATGTTTCTTTCCGCCGAGGAGAACCTTGGCGCCTTTGCCCAGCGCATCCGCGACGTGCGTCTCGACCTTCTTCAGGCCCTGCTCGTCGATGAGCGGGCCGACCACCACGCCCGGCTCGTTGCCCGCGCCGACCTTGAAGCCCTTCACCTTGTCGGCGAGCTTGGCGGCGAAGGCGTCATAGACGCCGTCTTGCACATAGATGCGGTTCGCGCAGACGCAGGTCTGGCCGGCGTTGCGGTACTTGGAGGCGATCGCGCCTTCCACCGCCGCGTCGAGGTCCGCATCGTCGAAGACGATGAAGGGCGCGTTGCCGCCGAGCTCGAGCGAGAGCTTCTTGATCGTGTCGGCCGACTGGCGCATCAGGATGCGGCCGACCTCGGTCGAGCCGGTGAAGGAGAGCTTGCGCACCTTCGGGTTGGCGCAGAGTTCGCTGCCGATCGTCGGCGCATCGCCGGTGATGATGTTCAGCACGCCTTTCGGGATGCCGGCGCGCTCGGCGAGCTCGGCCATCGCGAGCGCGGAGAAGGGCGTCTGCTCGGCGGGCTTGAGCACCACCGTGCAGCCCGCGGCGAGCGCGGGGCCGGCCTTGCGCGTGATCATCGCGTTGGGGAAGTTCCAGGGCGTGATCATCGCCGCCACGCCGACGGGCTGCTTGATCACCAGCACCCGCTTGTCGGCCTGGTGCGTCGGGATGACGTCGCCGTAGGCGCGCTTGCCCTCCTCGGCGAACCACTCGATGAACGAGGCGCCGTAGGCGATCTCGCCGCGCGCCTCGGTGAGCGGCTTGCCCTGCTCGGCGGTGAGGATCTGCGCGAGATCCTCCTGCGCGGCCATCATCAGGTCGAACCACTTGCGCAGGATGACCGCGCGCTCCTTCGCGGTCTTCGCGCGCCACGCCGGCCAGGCGCGCTCGGCGGCGTCGATCGCGCGCTTCGTCTCGGCCACGCCCATGTCGGGCACCGAGCCGAGCGTCTCGCCGCTCGCCGGGTTCCTCACGGTGAAAGTCTTCTTGCTGTCGGCCGAAAGCCACTGGCCGTCGATGTAGCCCTGCTCGCGGAAGAGCTTCGTGTCCTTCAGGGTAAAGCCGGCGAAACCGGCTTGCGTAGGTGCGTTCATGGCTGGCTCCTCGGGAAGTCCCCCATTTTATGTCCGGGAGTTTCCGGGACGGTAAATTCCGGGACGGAGCCCGAACTCGCAGCTCCCGTGACGCGCCCGAACTCCGCGGTTCGCTTTGCCCACCCCCTGTCAAGGGGGTCGCGAAGGCGAAGCCGAAGCGGGGGGTTTTAGCGCCGTTGAATTGCGGTCCTGACCCCGAATCGGCCAGCTAGGCGCGCCGCGCCGCGAACGTGTGAGCGGCGGTGTAGCAGAGCGCGAGCCAGGCGATGCCTTCGACGAACGCGGCGAGCACGTCGGTGAGGTAGTGCACGCCGAGGTAGAGGCGGCTGAAGGCGACGAGCGCGACGATCGCGGCCGCGCCGAGCGCGACCCCGATCTTGGCGCGATGGGAAGCGAAGCTTCGGATCGCGTACGCCGCGAAGACGCCGTAGAGCACTGTCGCCGCGAGCGTGTGTCCGCTCGGGAAGCTGTAAGTCTGCAGCGCGTACGAGAGGCCGGAAAGGGTCGGCCGCGCGCGATGGAAGACGAGCTTGAGCAGCATGTTCAGGCCGATGCCCCCGAGCACCGCGCAAAGCCCAAAGATCGCCCACAGCCACTCGCGGCGGGCGAGGAGGTAGAGCAGAAAGCCGATCGCGATCACGCCGATCGGCCAGGTGTGGAACCAGCTCAAGCCGGACATAGCACGGGTCACGCCGCCGGTGGCGTGCACATGGAACCACTGCGCAATGCGCGCGTCGACCTGCGTGATCGGCTCGCCGCGGCTCACGTCTTCCGCGAGCTCGCCGAAGATCCACGCCGCGGCGACGAAGAGCGCCGCGCCGAGCGTCAGCTCGAGGCCGAAGTACTCGCCGGGCGTGAGCCGCCGCCGCAGCCACGACAAAACCGAATTCCGGGACGGAGCCCTGATTGCCATGGCACCCGGTGCCCCGAATCAGAAGGTGCCCGGGTACGCTCCGCCGTCGATGAGGAAATTCTGGCCGGTCACGTAGCTCGCCTGCGCGCTGCAGAGATAGGCGCAGGCGTCGCCGAACTCCGCGGGATCGCCCATCCGACCGGCGGGGATGGCGCGTATGCGCTGCGCCTTCGCCTCTTCCTCGCTCACGCCCGCCTGCTTGGCGAAGCCGGCGAGCGTCTGGCGCACCCGGTCGGTGTCGAAGGAGCCAGGGAGCAGGTTGTTGATGGTGACGTTGTGCTTCACCGTCTGGCGCGCGAGGCCGGCGATGAAGCCGGTGAGCCCGGCGCGCGCGCCGTTCGAGAGCCCGAGCGCCGGAATCGGCGCCTTGACCGAGCTCGAGGTGATGTTGACGATGCGCCCGAAGCGCCGCTGGATCATGCCGTCGACGCTCGCCTTGATGAGCTCGATCGGCGTGACCATGTTCGCGTTCACCGCCTTCATCCACGCCTCGCGATCCCACTCGCGGAAGTCGCCCGGCGGCGGGCCGCCCGCGTTGTTCACCAGGATGTCGGGCGCGGGGCAGGCGGCGAGCGCCGCCTTGCGGCCTTCGTCGGTGGTTATGTCACCCACCACGGTCTTCACGGTCACGCCGAACTTCCGCAGATCCTGCGCCGTCGCTTCCAGCGCCTCCTTCCCGCGCGCAGTGATGACCAGATTGACGCCTTCGCGCGCGAGCGACATCGCGCAGCCGCGGCCGAGGCCTTTCGACGCCGCGCACACCAGCGCCGTCTTTCCGCGAATTCCAAGATCCATCGTTCAGCTCCTCCAGGAAAAGGGTCCTGACCCCTTTTAGTTGCGTTTCAGGGAAACCAGCAGCACGCCGGCGATGACGAGCAGCCCGCCCACGGCCTGCACCCAGGTGAACGGCTCGTCGAGGCCGATCGCGCTCGTGATGGCGACGCTCACCGGGCCGAGCGCGCCGATCAGCGCGAACTCGCTCGGGCCGATGCGGCGCAGCGCTTCCGCCTGCAGGAAGAGCGGCAGCACGGTACTGACCGTCGCAAGCGTTATTGAATAAAACCAAATTTCTTTAGGCAAGGCCAGAGCGGAGACCGGCTCGAGCACGAAGAACTGGACGACCGAAGGAATCGTTGCCACGGCCATCGAGTAGGCGGTGAAGCGCATCGAGCCCACGCGCTTGATGAGCTGGCTCCCGGCGACGAGGTAGATCGCGTAGCAGAGCGCGGAGGCGAAGACGAGCGCCGCGCCCAAGAGGAAGAGACTGCCGTGCGCGCTCGCCGCCTGGCTGGAGAGCACGAGCGCGATGCCGCAATAGGTGACGATCAGCGCGGAAAGCTCCCGGGAGGTCGGTTGCTTGTGCAGAAAAACGAAAGACAGCACAAGCACCAGCGTGGGATAGAGGAAGAGGATCAGCCGCCCCACCCCCGCGCCGACGTACTGCAGGCCGATGAAGTCGAGGAAGCTCGCGCCATAGTAGCCGAGCAGCCCCAGCCCCGAGACCTTGACCCAGTCGAGCGCCGAAAGGCGCGGCTCCTGGGTGCGCAGCCACCAGCCGACCATCAGGAAGAACGGCACCGAGAGCACCATGCGCAGGAAGATGAGCGTGATCGGCGACACCGGCGCCGCCGCGTACGAGAGCTTGATCAGGATCGGCCGCAGCGAGAACGCCAGGGTCCCCGCAACGGCGCACGCGACGCCCCACGAGCGATACCGCGCGTTATTCAACGACTGTCTTTAAGCGGCAATGGTGTGAATCTTGGAAGGCAGCTTGCTCAGGATAAGCTCCTTCAGCTGCACCTTGGCGCTCGCGTTGTCTATGTCGATTCCGACGAGATTGCCTTCAGCGTCGTAGTCAAGGACGACGCCTTCGGAGATTTCGCGACTTTCGGCGCTCGGTTGTTCCGACAGGTCGATGTAGAGCGAGTCGGTCTCAGGATAATAGTTGAGCTTCATGGTTTGAGCCGGCGGTCCGGAAACGCGTTGTGGATGGTGACTTTATCTGCAAGGGTGACAACCCTCAAGTAACGGCCACCCAACTCGGCGATCTGTGCCCAGAAGCGATACCGATTGCCCTCCTGAGGTTCCGAGCGAATCGCGTGCTCAAGCACCCATATGCACCAGTCCCTCCGCAGATAGGGTCGCTTACGCAACACCTCTTTTTCGAAATACTCGGTAAAGCGATACTCGGGCACGCGCGGCCCGCTTCTCAACGTCGCTTGCTGCCGCCGAGCACCGAGCCGAGCACGCCGCGCAGGATCTGCCGCCCGAGCTCCGAGCCGATGGTGCGCACGGTGCTCTTCGCCATCGCCTCGATCAGCCCCTGCGACTGGCGCCCGCCGTGCGGGCCGGTCTTGCCGAAGAGAAGATCCGACACCGGGTTCGAGCTCTGCTCGGGCGCGGCCGGCTTCGCTTCGGTGCGGCCTTTCAGCTTCTCGTACGCCGATTCCCGGTCGACCCGCGTGTCGTACTTGCCGCGGACGATGGAGCCGCGGATCAGTTGATTTCTTTCTTCGGCCGAGATCGGGCCGAGCTGGCTCCCCGGCGGCACGACGAGCGCGCGCTCGACCATCGCCGGCGTGCCCTTCGTGTCGAGGAACGACACCAGCGCCTCGCCCACGCCGAGCTCGCCGATCACCCGATCGAGGTTCTTGAGCTTCGGGTTCGGCCGCAGCGTCTCGGCCGCAGTCTTCACCGCCTTCTGGTCCTTCGGCGTGAAGGCGCGCAGCGCGTGCTGCACGCGGTTGCCGAGCTGGCCGAGCACGCTCTCCGGGATGTCCGCCGGCGACTGAGTGACGAAGTAGACCCCGACACCCTTGGAGCGGATGAGCCGCACCACCTGCTCGATCCGCGAGAGCAGCGCCTTAGGCGCGTCGGCGAAGAGCAGGTGCGCCTCGTCGAAGAAGAAGACGAGCTTCGGCTTCTCCGGGTCGCCCACCTCGGGCAGGTGCTCGAAGAGCTCGGAAAGCAGCCATAGCAGGAAAGTCGAGTAGAGCTGCGGCGCGCTCATCAGCTTGTCGGCGGCGAGGATGCTCACTACGCCCTTGCCGTCCTTCACCTGCATGAGGTCCGCGATGTCGAGCATCGGCTCGCCGAAGAACTTGTCCGCCCCCTGCGCTTCGAGCGCGAGCAGCGCGCGCTGGATCGCCCCCACCGAGGCGCTCGAGACGTTGCCGTACTCGGTCTTGTACTGCCCCGCATTGTCGGCGGCGTGCTGCAGCATCGCGCGCAGGTCCTTCATGTCGAGGAGCAACAAGCCCGAGTCGTCGGCGATCTTGAACACCGCGGCGAGGACGCCTTCCTGAACGTCGTTCAGCTGCAAGAGGCGCGAAAGGAGCAGCGGCCCCATGTCCGAGACGGTCGCGCGCACCGGATGTCCGGCTTCGCCGTACACGTCCCAGAAGATCACCGGGCAGGCCTCGTAGGCCGCCTTGATCTTCAGCTGGTCGAATCGTTGCTGCACCTTGGCATTGCTGCCTCCGGGCTTCGCGAGCCCGGCGAGGTCGCCCTTCACGTCGGCCATGAACACCGGGACGCCGATCTCGGAGAAGCGCTGCGCGAGCGCCTGCAGGGTGACGGTCTTGCCCGTGCCGGTGGCGCCGGTGACGAGGCCGTGCCGGTTGGCGAGCGCCGGCAGGAGGCAAAGCTCGGCCTTGTCGTTCTTCGCTACGAGAAGGGGCCCCGGCATGAAGCCGAGATCATACTAGGTAGCGGTAAAGCTAGATAAGCCTGCGCAGAACGGCGTTGACGACGTCGAGTTGGTTACAAAGCGAACCGATGCGGGTCGCGAGCGCCGAGGTAGTGTTACTTCCCTGCGCGTCCCGGGAGTGATGTTCGCCGGACGCCTTCGG
This sequence comes from Burkholderiales bacterium, assembly GCA_036274735.1. Taxonomy (GTDB): domain Bacteria; phylum Pseudomonadota; class Gammaproteobacteria; order Burkholderiales; family SG8-39; genus SCGC-AG-212-J23. Next base: position 3,759 of record DASUFD010000024.1, on the reverse strand, counting down.
CGCGTCTTCGAGGCTGGAGAGCGCCGCCTGCAATTCGGCCTGCTCGTTGGAAATCACGGTCTGGACAAGCGCAGGCGCAGCTTCAACCTCTTTCTCTATCGGAATCTCGCGTTCTCCGCCTCCGGCCACCGCTAACTCAATGGCAGCGAGGCGAGCAGCAAAACCGCTGGCGTCCATTAGCAGGAGGGAACGCCGCGCAGCACCGCCGCAATACCCGCCGGGCTCAGCCCTTTGGGCACGAAACTGTTGGCACCGGCGCGCAGCGCTTTGTTCACGGTGTCGCGGTCGTCGTGACAAGAGACGACGAGAATGATCGCCTGCGGAAACGCGCCTCGGATGCGCTCGACCGCTTGTACACCCTGACAGCCGGGAAGGCCGAGGTCCAGCAGCACCAGGTCGGGCGCCCTTTCCGTGCCCGTCTCGAGGCCCTGCTCGAGATCGCCGACCGCCTGCACGCGGGCTCCCGACACCGCCATCGCAGCAACGCCTTTCAGGACTTCGCGTGCCGTGGGCTGGTCTTCCACAATCAAGATTTTTATGGGACTCATGCTTCGCAAACCCCCTCCATCAGCTCACCAGAGTCAAAGCCCAGCCAACGATGCCGAGCACGCAAATCAGGCCGGCGATCGCGGCGAGCAGCTCGCGTCTCATCGTGCGCTCTTCCAGCGGACTGGCCGCGTCGGGATCGTGGAACGAAAACGCCCGACCGCCGGCGCCCGAGTAGCTCTTTCCGAGTTTTCCCATGTCGTTTCCCTCTCTGCGCGTATGCCCACGACGCAAGTGTGCAAGCGCAGGGGCTGCGATGCGCTGCCGGTGAACGTCTTTTTGCAACTCGACGACCCCGCACGTTGCGGGGAAGCTGCTAATCGCAAGACAGCGTCAGGCCTTCTGCCTCGCCTTCGCGGCGATCTGCGCGAGCAGGTCGGTGTACGCGTACTCTGCGCGACACGCCAGGCAGCGCATCATGTGCATCCTCTCGCGCGAGCGCACGAAGTGCTCGCACTGGCACCGTTCGCAGTGAGCGCCCGTCTTGCCATCCTCTACTTGGCGCGGCCGGGAGAAGTTTCTGCGTTCTTCCACGCGCCTCCGAGGACAGGTCCGGCCGCTCAGGAGCCGAAGCGCCGAAAACGAAAGCCGGTGTTTCTGAGAATCAAGGAACGCAGGATGTCGAGGGCGGTCAGGCGACCCGCGGGCGCGGATTCCCGGGCGTGACGCAGCCGGGTTTCATGAGCGGTCAACGCAAATTCGATGAACGCCTTGTCATCACTTGCAAGCGCCGAGATCAGTTTCGAGTCCATACGCCGCTCCTTCGCCTTGCCCGAAGGTACGGTGGCGCGGAAGCCGGGCGGTATGCGGAACGACGCCGGCGCCGTGTGACTTATTCACACGGCCCGGGGGCGGGGACGCTATACGCGCCGGCCGGAGATGGAGAGGCCCTTCCTCGCGAAGCTCTTGCGGTCGTCGGCATCTTCGATGTGCTCGGCGAGAAGGTGATAGAGCTCCGCCTCGGTGCGCGCCTTCGCCGCGGCGCGCTTTACCAACACCCTCGCCACGGCGCCGATGTACTTCGCGAGCTCCGCCTCGGCCTTCTCCAGCGCCGCTTCGGTCAGGCCGCCGGGCGAGGAGGGCGGATTCGTGCCGCCCGGGGCGCGAGGCGCCGAGACATGCGCGGAAGGCACCTTGTCGTCCTGCGCGTGCTTGCGCACGAACGTGGCACGCGCCTTCTCGTCGGGAAGCTCCTGGGCGAGCTTCCGGGTGAGCTCGGTAAAGGAGTGGCTCTTCTTCGCCTCCGAGCGGACGATCCTTTCGGCGATCGGCCCGATGTGCTCCGCGAGCTCCGCGGCGAGCCGCGCGAGCGCTTCGGGGTCGTGAAGCGGTCCGGACGGCGACAGAGCGGCGGAGGGCGGCTGCGGACCCGAGGACGGCTGCGCCCCGGACGACGGACGCGGGCCGGACGGCGCCGCGCCGACCCGCTCGGTCGGCGCGCTGGTCTGGGGCAGCACGATGGTGTCCAGCTGCTCCACGGGACGCTGGTGCGGCGCGAGCGGAAGCACGTTGCGCCACTGCTTCACCGATTGCGGCCGCGCTTCCTTCGCGGGCGCGAGCGCCCAATCGATCGCCCTCAGGAACTGGTGGCTGTAGCGCGAGGTATCGCCGGCCTTCATGGCGGGGACCATCGGGTCGTCGAAGGCGCGGCCCGGTGCCTCCACCGGGCGCTCGCCGGTTATCGCCCAGTAGAGCACGGCGCCGAACGCGTAGAGATCGGTCCACGGCCCCTCGCCGCCCCGTGTGTGGTACTGCTCGAAAGGCGCGAAGCCGAGCGAGACGATGGTGGTGAGGTCCTTGCTGCCGCCGGCCATGCGCGCCGAGCCGAAATCGAGCAGCACCGGGCTTTCGTCGGCGCGGATGTAGATGTTCTCGGGCTTGATGTCGCGGTGCAGGTAGCCCGCGCGATGCACCACCTCGAGCCCAGCGAGCAGCGGCTGGACGATGGCGAGCAGGGTTTCCTCGGCGACCGGCCGGCGCTGCCTGATCCACTGGTCGAACGGCTGGCCGGCGACGAACTCCATGACCATGTAGGCGGTGCCGTTCGCCTCGAAGAAGCGCATGACGCGCACGATGTTCGGGTGGCGAAACGACGCGAGCGTGCGCGACTCGTCGAGAAAACGCCGGCGGCCCCAGTTGAACGTCTCCGCCCCCTCCGGCGACTTGGAGCGCACCGAGTGGTCGGCGGCGCGCAGCGCGACGTCGCCCGGCAGGTATTCCTTGATCGCCACCTTGAGGTTCAGGTTGGCGTCGGTGGCGAGATAGGTGACGCCGAAGCCGCCGATGCCGAGCGTCGACTCGATGCGGTATTCGTTGAGCGGGAAGCCCTGGGGCAGCGCGGTGTCCACGGCGACGGCGGGAAGGCTACTTGTCGTCGATCAGGCTGATCGCCTTTTCCAGGCTGCGCCGCATGCGGTTGAAGGACTTCGCGAGCCGCGACACCTCGTCCTGGCCGGAGGCCGGCAGCTCCGGCACGTCGAGCGAGCCGGTGCTGATCTTGTCGGCGGCGGCGGACATGCGGCGGATCGGCCGCACGATGAGCAGCGACAGCATCAGGTTGAGGATGACGAACAGGATGGCGAACACGGCGGCGAGCGAGCCGATGAAGGTGTAGAAGGCGCGATCGGCTCTCTCGATGGCGAGGTCCATGGGCACCGATACGATCTGCGCGCCGACCGTCTCGTTCAGCTTCCAGCCGAAGCCGTTCGCCAGGCCGTAGAGCTTCACCATCGAGGCGGGCGCCGCCAACGCGCTGCTGTGGCAGGAGAGGCAGGCCGGGTCCTTGATCTGCAGCGGACGCGCGAAAAAGAGGGACTGGCCGGTGGGCGTCATGCGGGTACCGGTAATCTCCTTCAGCTCGGCGTTGTTGCGGAAGTCGTTGATGATGTCGGCTTCCCACTCGACGGCACGGTTGCGCGGATTCGTCGGGTTCAGCGTCGCTTCCTTGTAAACGTAGTCGGGGTGCGTCTTGCGAAGCTGCGCCATGATCTGCGTCGCCGAATAGGCCGGCACGCTCTGCGGCAGGAAGACCTGGTCCATCGGCTGCAGGTGCGGGCGGACCTCGCCGACGGTGTAGGAGCGCGTGGCGAGCGCCGCTTCCATCATGAGGCCGGCGCTGCGCAGCACCTCGTCCCGGGCATTGCGCTGCAGGAGGTGGTAAGAGACGTAAGCCGATGCGACGAGCCCGAGGCCGAACACCGCGAGCATCGCCAG
>DASUFD010000023.1:0-55627 GCA_036274735.1 Burkholderiales bacterium | reverse complement strand
GTCGCCATGCATCGACCGAACGACCCGGGATACAGCCGGCCGGAGCTCTTCCTGATCGACGACTGGCGCTAGCGGCTGCGGCGTTAAACTTCGCGGCCATGAGCTTTTCGGGCCGCATCGTCATGATCACCGGCGCCTCCGGCAATCTCGGGCGCGCAGTGGCGGCGGCATTCGCGGCACGCGGTGCAACTCTCGTGCTCCTCGGCCGGCGTAGTACCGCTCCAGCCGCGGCGAAGCATGTCGCCATGGTCGTGGATCTTCTCGACGCCCCGGCCGTCGCCCAGGCGGTCGATCGCGCGATCGAGCAGCTCGGCCGCATCGACGTGCTATGCAACCTGGCGGGCGGCTTTCGCATGGGGCCGGCGGTGCACGAGACGAGCGCCGAGGACTGGGAGTTCCTCCTCGACATCAATGCGCGGACCGTGCTGAACACGGCGAAGGCGGTGGTGCCGCGGATGCTCGCCGCCGGCGGCGGCAAGATCGTCAACGTCGGCGCCTACGCGGCGCAGAAAGGTGCCGCGGGCATGGGCGCGTACATCGCCGGGAAAAGCGCGGTCATCCGCCTCACCGAGACGATGGCGGCGGAGCTGCGCAACGGCAACATCAACGTGAACTGCGTGCTGCCGACGATCATCGATACGCCGGAGAACCGCGCCGCCATGCCGCAGGCCGATCCGAGCCGCTGGGTCGCGGCGAGCGACCTCGCGGAGGTGATCGTATTTCTCGCCTCTGACGCTGCGCGCGCGGTGCACGGCGCCGCCCTGCCGGTTACGGGACTGAGCGCCTAAGCTTCGGTTAATAACCAAGTGCGATACTCGGCATCATGCTGAAAGCGATCAAGCAGGCGCTGAGCGGAGCGCTGAGCGAGGCGCCTCCGGCGGGCGGCGAACGTCGCCAGCTGCAGCTCGCGGTGGCGGTGCTGCTGCACGAGGCGCGGCGCTCGGACTACGTGGAGCGCGACGTGGAGTCGGCCACGGCGCGGCGCGCGCTCGCCGATCTCTTCGAGCTCGACGAGCGCGAGACCGCGACGCTGCTGCAGGAAGGGCGCGCGCGGGCGCAGCAGCTGACGAGCTTCTACGCTCCGGTCACGGTCATCAAGCGGCAATGGCCGCTGGAAGAGCGGGTGCGGCTCGTCGAGCACCTCTGGCGTGTCGCCTTCGCCGACGGCCACCTCAACCCTTACGAGGATCATTACGTGCGCAAGATCGCGCACCTGCTCTACCTCTCGAACACGCAGAGCATGCTCGCGCGCAACCGCGCGCGCGGCTAGGCGCTCGCCGGCCTCGGCAGGGTCAGCTCGGCGACGAGGCCGGGCGCGTCGGTGGCATTGCGCAGGCGGATGTCGCCGCCGTGCCAGCGCGCGATGTTGCGCGCGATGCTGAGCCCCAGGCCAGTGCCGCCGCTTGCGCGGTTGCGCGAGACGTCGAGCCGGAAATACGGATCGAAGACGCGCTCGAGCTCGGCGTCGGGGATGCCCGGGCCATGGTCGCGCACGGTCACGCGCAGCGCTGCCACGTCGTCGAGCACGCCGACCTCGGCATTGCCGCCGTAGCGCAGGGCGTTGTCGATCAGGTTGCCGACGCAGCGGCGCAGCGCCTGCGGATGGGCGCTGAAGGGGGCGCGCGTCCGGCCGGAAAAGCTGACCGCGGCGCCGGTCTCGCGGAAGTCCTCGCACAGGCTTTCGAGAAGCGCGCCGACGTCGACCGGGACGCGCTTGGGGCTCTCGCCCAGGCTGCCGAGGAATTCCAGCGTCGAGCCGACCATGGATTCCATCTCGTCGAGGTCGCGCACGAACTTGCCGCGCACGGCGGCATCGGGCAGGAGCTCGGTGCGCAGGCGCATGCGCGCGAGCGGTGTCTTCAGGTCGTGCGAGATCGCCCCGAGGAGCCGCGTGCGCTCGGCCACGTACTGCGCGACCTGCGCCTGCATGCGGTTGAACGCGGCGATGACCCGGCGCACCTCGTCGGGCCCCCTCTCCGCAAGCGGCGCGCCCTCGACGTTGGCGCCGAGCTGCTCGGCGGCGCGCGCGAGCGAGCCGAGCGGCCGGGTGATCATGCGCACCACGATCGCCGCCAGGGCGAGGAAGATCGCGAGCGTGAGCGCGAGGCGCGGCAGCAGCGACTCCATGCGGTTCAGCGGCTCCTGCGGAATGCGCGCATAGAAAACGGCGGTGCTGCCGTCCTCGAGCCCGACCTGGGCGACCAGCGAGAAGGTGCCGGGAAGCAGGAAGTAGAAGTTGCGTGCGATCCACACCTCGAACGGGCTCGCCGTCGTGCCTTCGCCGGGCGCACGTCGCGAGCGCGGCTCGGCCGTGATCTCCACGGCCACCGGCCAGTCCTTGCCGAGCTGACGGCGCAGCGACTCGGCGAAGGCGCGCTCGTAGCGGTCGAGCTCCTCGTAGCCGGCTTCGACGGCGAGCGGCCGACGGCTGAGCAGCACGCCGAGGTGCACGCCGTTGATCTCCTCGACCACCGCGCCGCGGCCCTGCGGGGGGAGCCGGTTGATGATGCGCGCGGCCTGTGCGATACGCGAGGCCACCTGGAAGGCGGCAAGCCGGTAGACCGAGCTGCCGCGATCGACGAGGTTCACCGCCTGGCTCGCGAGCTGCGCGAGCAGGAGGCCGAGCGCAAGGACGAGGACGGTGCGCCCGAAGAGCGAGCGTGGCACGAGCGTCACGCCGGCCGCTCTACCGCGGCGGCGAGCACGTAACCGCTGTTGCGCACCGTCTTGATGATGCGCGGCTCGCGGCCGTCGTCGCGCAGGCGCTGCCGCAGCCGGCTCACCTGCACGTCGATGCTGCGGTCGAACGGCGTGGCCTCGCGCCCGAGCGCGAGATCCATCAGCTGGTTGCGGTCCAGCACCCGGTTGGGATGCTCGACGAATACCTCGAGCAGCCGGAACTCCGCGCCGGAGAGCGGCACGATCACCCCGCCCGGATCGACCAGGTGGCGGGCCGCCAGGTCGAGGGTCCAGCCGGCGAAGCGCACCCGGTGCGACTCTCCCTGCGGCGGACCCGGCGTGCGCGCGCGGCGCAGGATCGCCTTCAGCCGCGCGAGCAGCTCGCGCGGGTTGAAGGGTTTGGCCAGGTAGTCGTCGGCGCCCATCTCGATGCCGATGATGCGGTCGACGTCGGCGCTGCGCGCGGAGAGCATGATCACCGGCACGTGCGAGCGGGCGCGCAGCTCGCGGCACAGCGCAAGGCCGTCCTCGCCGGGAAGCATCAGGTCGAGCAGCACCACGTCCGGGTGCTCGTGCTCCATCGCGCGGCGCATCTCCCGGCCGTTGCTCGCGAGCGACACCCGGAAGCCGCTCCCGCCCAGGTATTCGGCGAGCAGCGCCCGCAGCTCCGCATCGTCGTCGACGACGAGCACGTGATCCTGGCGTTCCATGGCGCGGCTTATAGCACGTCGCCCTCGCGTAACGCCAAGTAACAGGCGGCGTTACAAAGTCGGCACACGGCGCAATCACCGCCTTACATCGCAGCGCTGCAATGGCGCCGGGACGCAATCCCGCTTCGACCAACCACACCGGAGAACCCATGCAGCTCAGACTCACCTTCGCATTCCTCGCCCTCGCTGCGGCCGCCGCCTGCAGCCAGGACGTCACGCCGCAGAGCGGCACCCAGGCCGTCACTCCGGCCACCGCGCCGGCCGGCGCCACTTCGCAGCCCGCTGCGGAAGCCGCGAAGCCCGCCGAAGCGGCTCCGGCCGCCGAGTCCGCGTCCCCAGCGGAGGCCGCCAAGCCGGCCGAAGCCGCTCCGGCCGCGGAGAGCGAGAAAAAAGAAGAAGAAGGCAAGAAGGCCGAGTAATCGACTCCTTCGCGCCTTCTCAGCCGAGCAGTTCCAACCACCTCGAAAGGAAACGCATGAAAGCTCTCATTGCCAGCATCTTCGCCGCGCTCTTCGCGCTCGCGACCGCCTCGGTCATCGCCTCGCCGGTGACGCCGTCCGGAATCGTCGTGTCCGCAGACGGCGACGAGGAGAAGGGCGACGCCAAGACCTCGACCGAGCAGAAGGACGAGGACGCCGACAAGGACAAGGACAAGGACCAGGAGAAGAAGGACTAGTCCGACCGCAACGCGCGGAGGGGCGAACGCTCCTCCGTTCTTTCAACCCCACGGAGGAGTTCCAAATGAAGACCGTAATCGCTCTCGTCGCCGTCCTTCTCGTCGCCCTCTCCACGGTCGTGCGCGCCGACGACGGCGGCACGGCCGTCAAGTCGGAAGGCGGCAACGTCAGCAACGGCGCCGGCGAGCCGGTGAACAGCGGCAAGTACTGAGCGCCGCCGAAGAACGCAGGCGAACGGGGGCTCCGGCCCCCGTTTTCGTTGCTTCTGCGAAAATCGCATCGTGCTCAGGTCGGTGCCGCAGCTCTTCGTCATGACGGCGATCGTCACGACGGCGCTCTTCGTGCCGCTGGCGGCGCTTCTCGCGCTCGCGGCGATGGCCTTCGGCATCCCGCTCGAATCCCTCGCTACCTTCGGCGGCTCGCTCGGCCCCGTCGCAGGCGTCTTCGCCTGGTGGGCGATCTTCTTCGCGCCGGCGCTCGTCTACGCGGCGTACATGATGCCCTGGAGCGGACGAGACTAGGCGGCTTCGGCGCGACCGCGCAAATAGCAGTGGACGCGGCCTCGCCTCGCGGCCAAGATGAGCTCTCGAAGCGCCGAGCGGAAGGCTGATGAGAGATTCGGAAGTGCCGATGATGGCGCTACGCCGTGCCGTGCAGCTGTGCCATGGCATCCATGCGCTGGGGGATACGCTCAACGTGTCGACCGACGTCCTCGAGCGCATGCTGTGCGGCGAGGAGGCGGTGCCGCAGCCGCTTTTTACCCGCGTCGTCGGCCTGCTTCTCGAGGCGACGGCGACGCGCGCGCCCCGGCGACCCACGCCGGATTCCAACGACGGCGGCCGCAAAGACCCGCGTCAATGATCCGCTTCCACGTCGAGCAGCGCGGCGACGAGTACTGAGCAGTCGGCAACTCGCCTGCTATTCGGCTCGGCGCCCCGAAGCGGCCTTGCGGCGCTTGCGCGCCGTGACTTCGATCTCGATGCGGATGCGCGGGTCGGCGAGGCCGGCCGAAATCATCGTCGCCGCCGGGCGGACCTCGCCGAAATATTTGCGCAGCACGGGCCAGCAGGCCTGGAAGTCGGCGGCGTTCGGCAGGATGTAGGTGACGCGCACGATGTCGGCGAGCCCGGCGCCGGCCTGCTCGAGGGCGGCGGCGATGTTGCGCAGGCACTGCTCGGCCTGCTCCACGACCTCGTCCGAGATCGTCATGGCGGCGTAGTCGAAGCCCGTCGTGCCGGAGACGAAGATCCATTTCCCGTCGACCACGGCGCGCGAATAGCCGATATCCCTTTCGAAGCTCGAGCCCGAGTCGATGCGCTGGCGTGCCATTGCCGTATCGTATATTGACGAGGCATGCGCCGCCGCTTCGCGCGCAGCTTGCGCCGTAATTTGCGTCGCACCTCGCGCCGAGCCTGGCGCCGCTTGCGCCGGACCCCGGCGTGGGCGCAGGCGGGGGCGGCGCTGCTCGCCGTCGCGGCCTGCTGGTTCCTGCTGAACGGCGCGTATCAGGTGCTGCGCAAGCCCGCCGAGCTCTTCTACCCGGTGAGCGGCGTCCTCGCCAAGGTCCCGGCCGAGACCTGGGACGAGTACGCGCCCATCTTCCGCGCGCACTCCACCGCGGTCATCACGCCGGAGCTCCTCGCCGCGCTCGCGCAGGTCGAGGCCTCCGGAAACCCGGTGGCGACGCCGCCGTGGCGGTGGCACTTCACCCCCAGGCCGTTCGAGCTCTATCGGCCCGCCTCAAGCGCGGTAGGCATGTACCAGATCACCGACGGCACCTTCCTTGAAGCGCGGCGCTACTGCATCCATCGGCACACGGTCGTCGAGGAGGGCCGGTGGAACGACTGGCGCTCGTGCTGGTTCAACGCCCTCTATTCACGCGTCGTGCCGAGCCATGCGGCGGAGATGACCTCGGCGTTTCTCGACCGTCGCGTCGCCCAGGTGCTCGCCGCCGCGCACGTGCGCGCAGCGACGCTGTCCGAGAAGCAAGACCTCGCCGCGTTCATTCACCTCTGCGGGAGCGCCGCGGGCGAGCTCTACGCGAAGCGCGCATTCCGGCTCGCGCCCGACCAGCGCTGCGGCGAGCACGATGCGGCCGCGTACCTTGCGCGAGTGAACGCGATGAAACGCGTGTTCGCGCGGCTGTTGAAGTAAAGTTGGCTTGCATGCAGGTCGCCACCGAGTCCCTCGCCACGATCGCCGGCCACTGGCTTACCAGGCTCGAAGGCGCGCTCGCCCGGAGGGACCGCGCCGCCCTGCGCGGCCTATTCCGTTCCGATAGCCACTGGCGCGATGTGCTCGCGCTTGCGTGGCGCATCCGTACCGTGAGCGGCGGCGATGCGCTAGCCGCCGAGCTGGCGGGTCTTGCGGCACAGGCAAGACCGGCGCGCTTCGAGCTCGATACGGCGCGCACGCCGCCGCGGCGCGTGCAGCGCGCCGGAACGGACTGCATCGAGGCGATCTTCCGTTTCGAGACGGCGATCGGGCGCGCGAGCGGCGTGCTGCGCCTCCTTCCCGGCGAGGAGCCGAAAGCCTGGACGCTCCTCACCGCGCTCGAGCAGATCCGCGGCCACGAGGAGCAGGTCGGCCAGCGCCGGCCGAGCGGCCAAGCGTACTCGCGCGACTTCTCCGGCCCGAACTGGCTTGAGAAAAGAAGGCTCTCCGCGCAGTACGCCGACCGCGATCCCGCGGCGCTGGTGGTCGGCGGCGGCCAGGCCGGACTGTCCATCGCCGCGCGGCTCACGCAGCTCGGGGTCGACACGCTGGTCGTCGATCGCTGGCCGCGCGTCGGCGACAACTGGCGGCGGCGCTACGACGCGCTGACGCTGCATAACCAGGTGCACGTCAACCACCTGCCGTACCTGCCGTTCCCGCCCAACTGGCCGGTGTACATCCCGAAGGACAAGCTCGCCAACTGGTTCGAGTCCTACGCGGAGGCGATGGAGCTCAATTACTGGACGGGCACCGAATTCGAAGGCGGCACGTACGACGAGAAAACGAAGCGCTGGTCGGTCACCGTGCGCCGCGACGACAGCTCGCAGCGCGAGCTGCATCCGCGTCATGTCGTGCTCGCTACGGGCGTGAGCGGCATTCCGCACACTCCGGAGATCGCCGAGCTCGCCGGCTTTTCCGGCAAGGTGATGCACTCCAGCGAGTACCGGGACGGCGAAGCGTGGCGAGGCAAGCGCGTCGTCGTCATCGGCACCGGTACCAGCGGCCACGACATCGCGCAGGACCTCTATTGCGCCGGCGCGCAGGTGACGATCGTGCAGCGCCGCCCCACGCTCGTCATCCAGTGCGACCCGAGCGCGCAGCTCGTCTACGCGCTCTACAGCGAGGGGCCGCCACTCGAAGACTGCGATCTCATCACCGCCTCGGTGCCGCTCGCGCTCGCGAAGAAGACGCACCAGCTCGCCACGGCGCACGCCAAGTCGCTCGACCGGCCGCTCCTCGAAGGGCTGCAGCGCCGCGGCTTCCGGCTGAGCGACGGCGACGAGGGCACCGGCTGGCAGTTCCTCTATCTCACGCGCGGCGGCGGCTACTACTTCAACGTCGGCTGCTCCGACCTGATCGTCGCGGGGAAGATCGCCCTCGCGCACATGGACGAGCTGGAAAAGCTCCTTCCGGGAACCGACCTCGTCGTGCTCGCGACCGGCTACCAGGGCCAGGAGGCGCTGGTAGCGAAGCTCTTCGGCGAGGAGATGGCGAAGCGCGTCGGGCCCATCTGGGGCTTCGGCGCGGAGCAAGAGCTGCGCAACATGTTCCAGCGCACGCCGCAGCCGGGCCTGTGGTTCATCGCCGGCAGCTTCGCGCAGTGCCGGATCTACTCGAAGTACCTCGCACTGCAGATCAAGGCGCTCGAGGCCGGGCTCCTCGCCTAGGGTAAAAGCTCGGCCTCTTCGCCATCCCCACAGTGATATTCTGCCCTTGCGGGGGTAGAGCCGTGACTGGAGCGGACCTGAAGCACAGGCTTGTGGCGATTCTGGCCGCTGATGCCGTCGGATACTCGCATCTCATGGCCGCGGACGACAGCGGCGCGCTGGCCGCGCTTGAGACCGCGCGAACCGTCTTTCGCTCGAGGATCGAAGCAAGTCAGGGCCGCGTGATCGACATGGCTGGTGACTCCGTGCTCGCGGTGTTCGAGACGGCGACAGGCGCCGTAGCGGCGGCATTGGCGGCGCAGCGCGAACTTGCCGCGGCCTTCGCCTCGCTGGGCAAGAACAAGCGGCTGTTGTTTCGCATCGGCATTCACCTCGGCGACGTCATCGAGAAAGCTGACGGTACCGTCTATGGCGACGGCGTGAATATTGCCGCGCGTCTGCAAAGCTTCGCGGAACCCGGCGGAGTGACCCTGTCGGAGGCGGTATACGCAACCGTACGCGACCGGGTTGCGGCGCAGTTCGACGACGCCGGCGAGCACAGCGTCAAGAACATCGCACGGCCGGTGAAAATGTATCGCGCGCAACGCTTGGACGAGATCCGCGCCGAAGCCAAAGGGTCCGGCCTCGAGATCGCTTTGTCGCTGCAGGATCGACCCTCGATCGCGGTGCTGCCCTTCACCAACATGAGCGGCGACCCGCTGCAGGACTATTTTTGCGACGGGGTTACCGAGGACATCATTACTGGCCTCTCTCTATGGCGTTGGTTTCCGGTGATCGCTCGCAGCTCGACCTTTGTCTACAAGGACAAGAGCGTCGATGCGCGTCGCATCGCCCAAGACCTGCGCGCACGCTACATCGTGGAAGGCAGCGTACGTCGCTCTAGCGACCGGATCCGCGTCTCTGTTCAGTTGATCGATGCGGAGACCGGGCATCATGTCTGGGCCAATACTTATGATCGCGAGCTCGCCGACGTGTTCGCCGTGCAGGATGACATTACGCGCACCGTGCTGGGCAACCTGGAACCTCATCTGATCCGGGCGGAGGCCGGCCGGCGGCGTCGCAAGCGGCCGACGGACTTGACGGCCGCAGATCACCTCTATCAAGGCTTGTGGCACTTTGCGAGAACCGAGATGGCGGCGGCTCGCACGCACCTCGAGAGGAGCATCGCGCTCGATCCCGAGCATGCGTCTCAATCCTGGGCGCTCCTCGCGGCGGTACACCTGCTGGGAGCATTTCTCGGGCGGGCGGATGATCCCGCGAAAGCGATCACCGCGGCCTCCAAGGCAGCCGAGCGTTCCGTGACCTTGGACGACCAAGATTCGTTCGGCCACGCTCTGCTCGGGTGGAGCCTCACCTGGATGCGCGAGTTCGACCGAGCGACAAGCGAATTGGACCTGGGCGTCGAACTCAATCCCAATTCCGCGATTGCGCATTTCATGGCGGCAAATGGACTTGAATTCGCCGGCAGGCCCCGCGACGCGGTAGCGCACAGCAGGATCGCATTGAGGCTCAGTCCCCGAGATCCGCTATTGACGTTCTATCTGTCCAACCTCGGGCTGGCGCACTTTGTGCTGCACGAGCTCGACGAAGCGGCCGACTTGCAGAAGAAAGCGCTCGACATCAATCCAGCCAATCTCCGAGCGCTTCATCGCCTGGCTGCGGCGCAAGCGAAGCTTGGCCGAATAGACGAAGCCCGCGCGACTCTTCAAAGGTCCTCGAAGCTCATGCCTGGCGCCAACGTTTCCTTCATCCAGGCGACGTACCCGTTTCGCAACGCCGAGGACATGGCTTTCTTCCTCGATGGGCTCCGCGCTGCCGGTCTCCCGGCATGAAAAGGCCTGTTCAACCAACGAGAGCAACGGTGCGTCCAGTCTACTCGAGCCGCTCGTCCGGCGGCGCGATCTCGGTGACCAGGTCCTTCACCAGCGCCTTGTTCGGCAGCGGCTCGAGCACCATCTCGGCCTCGGTGAGGCGCGTGGTGCATGCGTAGACGGTCTTGCCGTCGACGCGGATCATGCATTCCTTGCAGGCGTTGGCGTTGATGCAGGAGAAGCGGATGGCGAGCGTCGGATCGAGGTGCACGCGGATCCAGCGCAGGCCGTCGAGCACGGTCTGCCCCGGCTCGAAGGGGACCTCGTAGCGCTCGTAGCGTGCCGGCGCGTCGGGCGCGCCGCGCCGGATTTTCAGCTTAGCCTTGGACAACCAGTTTTCCTTCGCTCAGGCGAAAGCGCTGGTGGCGCTGCCAGGCATCGCGCGTCTCCGGAAAGTCCTCGCGCTGGTGCGCGCCCCGGCTTTCCTCGCGCGCGAGCGCCGCGCGCGTCACGCACTCCGCAACCAGGCGCATGTTGGCGAGATCGTGCAGGTCGAGCCACTCCGCGTCGAACACGCCGCGCGGGGCGGGCAGGGTCGAGCAATGCTCTTTCAGCTCCATGATGGTCTGAAGTGCATGCTCGAGACCCGCGCGGCTGCGCAGCGGGCCGACGTGCTCGCTCATCACACGCTGCAAATCGGCGATCTCGGCCGCGGGATTGATCTCCGGCATCTTTGCTGGAGGGCCGGATGAAGCTTTCAGAGAAGGCATCGGTGTTTTCATAGCCAGTGCCGCGGCGCGCAGTCCCGCGCGGCGGCCGAAAGTGAAGGCCTCGGTGATGGCGTTGCCGGAGAGTCGGTTGGCACCGTTCGCACCGCCGACTGCTTCGCCGGCGGCGAACAGGTGCGGCACGCCGGTCTGCAGGTCGGCATCGGCGCGGATGCCGCCCATGTGGTAGTGCGCGATCGGCGCGACCTCGATCATGTCGCGCGTGAGGTCGATGCCGTTCGCGGCGAGGCGCTCGATGACCGGGCCGAAGGCGGCGCGCAGCTCGGCTTCGCTGCAGTGCTTGAACGAGAGCCACACGCCGCCGTGCGGAGTGCCGCGACCGGCGGCGACCTCTTCGAGGATCGCGTGCGTGGCACGGTCGCGCACCGAGGTGTACTTGCCTTCTTCCGCCAGGAACTCGTCCATCCGGCTGTTCAGGAGCCGGCCGCCGAGCTTATAGCGGAACGGATCCCACATGATCGGGTCCATCCCGACCATGCGCGGCGCCAGGTGGCCGATCGGAAAGAATTGCACGAACTCCATGTCGAGGAGCTCCGCGCCGGCGCGCAGCGCGATGGCGTAGCCGTTGCCGCCCATGTTGAGCGAGGCGCTGTTGCGCGCGTACAGGCGGGTCAGGCCGCCGGCCGCGATGACGGTCGCTTTGGCGGCGATCGATACCGCTTCGCCGGTGGGGACGTGCACGGCCTGGGCGCCCACGCAACGGTCCTCCTCGATGACCAGATCGGTGACGAGCAGATCCCCCGTGCGCGTGATCTCCGGGGTGCGCTGGAGCTGGGCGCGCAGGGTCTTCGATACCGCCGGGCCGGTGTTGACGAAGTCGACGTAGACGCAGCGCGGCCGATCGTGGCCGGGAGCCTGCACCTGGCGGATGCGGTTGCCGGCGCGAGCCCATCCCACGCCCCAGCCGTCCATTTCGCGGATGCGTGCCGGCGCATCTTCGCAGAGCAGCTGCGAGAGCGCCGCGTCGCACAGCCCGCGCCCCGCCTTCAGCGTGTCGGCGAGATGGTGCTCCCAGTGGTCGGGCGTTTCCTCGCCGAGCGCCACGGCGACGGTCATCTGCGCCATGACCGTCGCGCCGCCGCGGCCGATGAGGCTGCGATCGACGATGAGCACTTTCGCGCCGGCGCACGCCGCGGCGAGGCCGGCGTACATCCCCGCCGCTCCCGAGCCGATGATCAGGACATCCGTTTCCATCTACGCGGCGGCGATCGCGCCGCGATCGATCGCCAGCACGTGATCGACCAGCCGCTCCGAGTGCTGCAAGTCCGACTCGGAGAGGATCACCGACATGCCCTCCTTCTTCAGCCCGGCGACGACCTCGGCGAGACGCTGCGCGAGCGCCGGCGCGACGCCCTCGAAGGGCTCGTCGAGGAGCAGCAGCCGCGTGCCGCACATGAGGGCGCGCGCGAGCGCGGCGAGCTTCTGCTGCCCGCCGGAGAGCTGCAGGCCCTTGCGCGGCGCGAACTCGCGCACCTCCGGAATCAGGCGATAGACGCGCTCCAGCCGCTCGCGCGGGCGCGGCATGCGCGTCGCCCATGCCGGCATGAGCACGTTCTCCTCGATGGTGAGATCGGGAATGAGCCGCCGGTCCTCCGGCATGTAGCCGATGCCCAGGCGGGCGCGAGCATGGGTGTGCAGCGCCAGCAGGTCGCGGTTCTCGAGGCGCATGGCGCCGGCCGCCGGCTTGAGGAGGCCCATGATCGTCTTCATGAGCGTCGTCTTGCCCGCGCCGTTTCGGCCGATCAGGCCGGTCATCGAGCCGGGCGGCAGATCGAGAGACACGTCGCGCAGGATGCGCACCGACGAGATGGACACGCTCAGGTTCTCGACCTTAAGCACGGCGTCCCACCACGAAGCGCTTCACTTCGGGGTCGGCGAGCGCGACCTGCGGCCCGGCATCGGCGATGATCCGGCCGTCGTAGAAGGCGAGCACGCGCTCGGCGAAGCGGCTGACGATCTCCATGTCGTGCTCGACGAAGAGCACCGTCGCCCCTTCCGCGCGCACCGCCTTGAGCACCATGTCCATGATGCCGAATTTCTCCTCCGCGGAGACGCCGCTCGTCGGCTCGTCGAGCAGGAGGATCTTCGGCTTCGCCACCATGGCGAGCGCGATGTCGAGGAGCTTGCGCACGCCGCCCGGCAGCACCTGCGCATTGCGGCCGCGGTACTCGCCGAGGCCGAAGCGCTCGAGGACCTGCTCGGCCGCCGCCTCGGCCGGCGCGGCGAAGCCCGGCACGAGCGGCTCGCCGCGCGAGAAGAAGCCGCCGAGCCCCGCGTTGCGCAGCACCACGCCCAGCGCAACGCGCATGTTCTCGAGGACGGTGAGCGAGCTGTAGAGTTGCGGGATCTGGAACGAGCGCGAGATGCCGAGGCGCGTGATGTCGCGCGGCGGCAGGCGCGTGATGTCGCGACCCTCGAACTCGATCGCGCCGCGGTCGGGCTTGAGATAGCCGGTGATCATGTTGATGAAGGTCGTCTTGCCGGCGCCGTTGGTGCCGATCAGGCCGACGATCGAATCCTTCTCGATCGCCGCGCTGACGTCGTTCGCGGCGATGACGGCGCCGAAGCTCTTGTTCAGTCCGCGCGCGTTGAGGATCAGCGCCATTTCAGCCGCCCCCTCGCTTTGCCGGCGAGAGACCACAGGCCCTCGGGGAGGAAGACGATGAGCAGGAGCAGCGCGACGCCGAGCGTCATTTGCCAGGTGTTCGGCGAGATGTCGTACGCGGTCGTGCGGATCGCCCCGTAAAGGAGCGCCGCGGCGAATGGCGCGAGCACGCCTCGCGTGCCGGCGAGGATCGCGATGAAGATGAACTCGCCCGAGGTGGTCCAGTAGGCCATCTCCGGGTCGATGTGGCCGACGGTCGTCGCGGCCAGCGCACCGCCGAGGCCCGCCACCGCGGCCGCGATCACGTACTTCACGTGCACCGCGTAGCGGGCGGAGGCGCCCATGTACTCGACGCGGATTTCGTTGTCCTTGATGGCGGGAGCGAGGCGGCCGAGCGGCGTCTCGAGGTAGCGCTGCACGGCGAGCGCGGCGATCGCGGACGCGACGGCGCCGCAGGCCATCACGCTGTAGCGAACCCATGCGTCGTCGGGGCGCAGGCCGAAAAGCGTCGAAGGCAGCACGTTGAAGCCGTCGGTGGAGCCGAGCGCCTCGTTCTTCACGAGCAGCCCATACAGGATCATGGACAGCGCGAGGCTGAGCAGCCCGAAGAAGATGCCGCGATAGCGGGCGAGCAGGAAGCCGAGGGCGAAGGCGAAGACCGCCGCGACCGCCGCACCGGCCAGCATCTCGAGGAGAATATCGCTCACGCCCCAGAAGCGCCCGAGCGCGCCTGCGCTGTACGCGCCGAGGCAGTAGTAGAGCGCCTGCCCGAAGGAAACGAGCCCGGCGCGCAGGAGCAGGACCAGGCCGAGCGCCACGAGCCCCGTGGCGAGGGCAATCGTCAGGATGAAGATCGCCCATTGCGGCAGCACGAGCCCGAGCGCCAGGATCGCGGCGAGGACCGCGCCGACGAGGAGCGCGGCGCGGCTCATATCCTGCGCGGTTCTTCCAGGCTGAAGAGGCCGCGCGGCCGGAAGGCGAGCACGAGCGCCATGACGAAGTAGATGACGAAGAGCTCGACCTGCGGCAGATAGTGCACCGAGAGCGAGCGCACCATGCCGACGATGAGCGCGCCGAGCGCGGCGCCGGGGAGGCTGCCGAGCCCGCCGATGACGACCACCGCGAACGAGAGCACGATGACGTCGACGCCGAGCCCGGGGACCACGGAAACGGTGGGCGCGGTGAACGAGCCGGCGAGCGCGGCGAGGAGCGAGCCGAACGTGAACGTGGCGAGGTAGTAGCGCCCGACGTTGACGCCCATCGCCCGGCTGACCTCCGGGTCGTGGATCACCGCGCGCAGGATCTTGCCCACGTGCGTGCGGTTGAGCAGCCATGCGAGGCCGCCGCCGAAGAGAAACGCCAGGCCGACGAGGATCAGGTTATAGGTCGGGTAGTCGAGCTCGCCTACGGTAAAGCTGCCGAGCAGCGCGTAGGGCTCGGCGATGAAATACGGATCGACGCCCCAGAGGAGCTTGATCACGTCTTCGAGGATGAGGAAGAGGGCGTAGGTGATGAGCAGGATCACCACCTCGTCCTTGGCGTACATGAAGCGCAGGAGGCCGCGCTCTATCGCCGGCGCGAAAACGAGCGTGATGAGCACCGCCGCGACGAGCAGCACCAGGTACGAGAGCTCGGCCGGGTAGCCCCGGGCGAGCCAGGCGCCGGTGAGCGATGCGCCGGCGTAGGCCCCCAGGGCGTAGAAGCTTCCGTGGGTGACGTTGACGATCTTCATCACCCCGTAGACCAGCGTCAGCCCCAGGGCGGCGATGAACAGCCACGCCGAGTAGATGGCGCCGTCGACCGCGACGGAGACGAGCTGGTCCAGTCGCTACTGGCTCTTGAAGCCGCTCTTGATCCAGTCCGCGGCCTTCATGTTCGCGGGCGGATTCACCTTGTCGGCCGGGTAGCGCTTCACGTTGACGACCGTGATCTTGCCCTTGGAGTGCTTCACCTGGCCCAGCGCCATGTCCATGATCGCCTGGTGGCCCTTGCCGTTGCGCATGATCACCTTGCCGCCGGGGCCCTCGAAGGTGGCGTGCTCGAGCGCCGCACCGACCTGCTCGTTGCTGGGGCGCTTGCCGCCGTTGGAGGCCATCGCCTTCTCCCAGGCGTACTTCACGCCGAGAATCGCCTGCGCCATCTGGTAGGAAGCGTAGTTGGGCTCGGACTTGTACTGCGACTCGAAGCCCTTGCGGAACCACTGGTTGAACTTGTTGTTCGGCGCGTAGACGCCGAACGGCCCGCGTGCGCCGAGCACCGTGCCGTCCGGGATCTGCGCGGCGAGCTTGTACATCGCCGTCTCGCCGGTGGTGAGGACCGTCAGGCTGCGCTTCATCAGGCCGCGCGGGCCGCCCTGCAGGATGAGCGCCTCGAGATCGCCGTCGAAGAAGCTGGAGTGGATCACGTCGGCCTTGGCATTGAGCAGGGCCGAAATCTCGGCGTTGTACTGGCCGGCGAAAAGCTTCGGCATTTGCGAGGTCTTCACCTCGAGGTTCGGAAAGAGCTGCTTCATCGAGAGCTCGAAGTCGCCCCACGAGTCCTGGCCCCAGGCGTAGTTCTGGTTGATGCCGGCGATCGACTTGAGCTTCGGCTTCACGTCCTTCACGTACAGGGCGGCGCCGACCGAATCCATGGTGGCGGTCGGCGAGGTGCGGAAGACGTACTTGTAGTCGTTGTCCTCGAAGATGCGCGGCGTGCCGCAGTCGAAGAAGTTGACGAGCTTCTTCAACTCCTCGGCCACGGGCGCGACCGCCAGGCAGTTGCCGCTCGACACGTAGCCGACCACGAGGTCCACGTTCTCCCGCTGCACGAGATTTCGGAACTCGGTGACCTGCGTCGTCGTGCTGCCGGCCTCGTCGATGATCACCGTGTCGATCGTCGCCCCGCCGAAACCCTTCTTGTCGTACGGCGCGGGCGCTTTACCGGCATTGAGCTGCTGCACCACGAACTCTGCGGCGTTCTTCGCCGGCACGCCGAACGGCGCGGCCGCCGGACCGGACAGGAAGGTGACGATGCCCATCTTCACGTTCTGCGCTGCCGCGAGCGGCGCCAGGGTGGCCGCCACCGCGCCTACGATCAGCTTCTTCGTTACGCCCATGTTTCCTCTCTCCTCGGTTGTGTTTTCAGCAATCCCGCAGCGAGCAGCCCGGCGCGTATGCGCTCGATCTCGGCCGCCGGCAGCTTGACGAGCGGCGGGCGTACTACCGCGCGCGGCAGCCGGCCGAGCAGCACCAGCGCCTCCTTCATGCGGTTGTGCATGTCCACCCAGGGCTCGGCGTAGAACACCTCGGCGGTCGGCGTGATCCGGTCGTGGATCTCCCTCGCCTTCTTCAGGTCGTCGTTCTTCACGGCCCTGAAGAGCTGCACCTGGAGATCGGCGATCACCGAGCCTGAGCCCGAGAGCAGGCCGTGGCAGCCGAGCACGAGCGAGCTGAAGAGCCAAGAGCTGTGCGTCGTGAGGACGCTGACCGGCCGCGCGCGGCCCTGCAGCAGGCGGATCTGGCGCTCGTGCAGCTGCGGGTTGGCGCACCAGTCCTTGATCGCGCGCACGCTCGGCACTTCCTCCAGTATCTTCAACAGCGTCGAGAGCGGATAGCCCTGCCCGCCGGCGAGCGGATACTGGAAGAGGATGAGCGGCAGGTCGGTCGCATCGGCGATGCGCTTGAAGTGCGCCGTCGCCATCTCGGGGCGCTGGCCGAAGGCATAGACGGCGGGTGGGAAGACGAGGAGGGCGGAGGCGCCGCCCGCAGCGGCCATCCTCGCCAGCCGCGCCGCCTCCAGGCTGCCGTCGGCGTAGATGCCGTTAACGACCGGCAACGACCCTAGCTCGTCGCGCGAGATGTCGAGCACGCGCCGCTGCTCGTCGAAGCTGCACGAGGCAACTTCCGAGGCGTGCGCGTTGACCGTGATGGCCGAGATACCCTCGACCGCCGCCACGTCGCGCAGGTGCGCGCGGTAGGACGGCTCGTCGATCGAAAGGTCCTCGTGGAAGGGCAGGAGAACCGCGGGGATGACGCCGGCCGGGACGTACATGAAAAAATTCTAACCGCTATCATCGCCCGATGGTCGATCCCCGGGAAGTGCGCCGCGCCATCCGTACCGGCCGGCACCGCTCGCACACCGCCGGCCTCGCGCCCGGCTATGTGCAGGGTAACGTCTGCATCCTGCCGCGCGAATATGCCGCCGACTTCCGCGCCTTCTGCGAGCGCAATCCCAAGCCTTGCCCGCTGCTCGCGATGTCCCGGCCCGGCGATCCAATGCTGCCGGAGCTCGGCGAAGAGCTCGATATCCGAACCGATGTCCCTCGATACCGGGTGTTCAAGGAAGGACGACCGCAGGGAGACGTCGAGGATCTGCGCGAGCTGTGGCGCGACGACCTCGTGACCTTCATCCTCGGCTGCTCGTTCTCCTTCGAAGAGGCGCTGATGAAGGCCGGCTTGCCGCTGCGCTACGTCGAGCAGGGCCGCAACGTGCCGATGTACCGGACGAACGTCGACACGGTGCCCGCCGGAGAGTTCCGCGGCAAGCTCGTGGTCTCGATGCGGCCCTTCAAGCCGGCCGACGCGATCCGCGCCATCGAGATCACCGCGCGCTATCCGCGCGTGCACGGCTCGCCGGTGCACATCGGCCGGCCCGAGCTGATCGGCATCGAGGACCTCGCGCGCCCCTGGGCGGGCGATCCGACCGAGGTGCGCGAGGACGAGCTGCCGCTCTTCTGGGCCTGCGGCATCACGCCGCAGTCGGTCGTGCTCGAGGCAAAGCCTTCGCTCTGCATCACGCATTCGCCGGGCCACATGCTCGTCACCGATTTGGAGAACGCGAGCCTCGAAGCATAGTGCGTCGGGTAGAAATCGGCGAGCAGTCGACGACCGTGAGCGTGCCCTGCATCTGCTCGTGGCCGCTGCCGCAGAAGATGTCGCACAGGAAGACGAACTGCCCGCTCTTGTCGGGCACGAAGCGCAGATGCGTCACCTTGCCGGGCACCATGTCGGCGCGGACGTTGAGGTCCGGGATATTCAAACCCATCAGCACGTCCAGGCTCGTGAGCTCGAGCACCACCGGGACTCCCTTCTTCACGGTCAGCCGCGCGGGGCTGTAAGCGAAGCGCCGGGCGCTCACCTTGATCACCCTCGCTCGGGGCGCCGCCGCGCCGGCGGCGACCAGGCTCGCGCCGTAGCCGACGCCGAGCAGGCCGAGCGCCGAGGCGGTGACGACGAGGCGCCGGCGCCCCTGGGACGGCGGCGTCGGCCTCATGCCTTCACCACCGGGTGTTCGGTGATCGCATAGCGCGTCTCGTCCACGTCCGCCTCGACATCGCGGAACCCGAGCCCCTTGTACGGATGCGCCGGATCCCAGGGAACGGGCGTGCGGTTGGGCTGCGAGCCGGGCGCGGGCAAGGCGAACATCAGGCCCTTGGCGGCGTGATGGGCGATGTGGCCGGTCGTGTGGTGGTGCTCCTGATGGATGTGGCCGTAAAAGACGGTGACGTTCCTGTGCGGCAGCAGGAGCTCGATCGCCTGCGCGCCGTCGCGCGTCGCCCAGTCCCATTGCGGCGCAAGGTCGAAGAGCGGCCGGTGCGTGAAGACGACGATGGGCGCGTCCGCCGGCTGCTTCTGCAGGTCGGCGGCGAGCCAGGCGAGCTGCCCGTCGCCGATGCGCGCGCGCGGGTCGGAGACATTGTCGAGCACGATGAAGTGCGCGCCCTTGTGGTCGAAGGTGTAGTGCGTCGCACCGAAAAACTCCTGGAACGCTTTGCCGTTGTCGAGCGAGGCATCGTGCTCGCCGGGCATGAAGCGCACCGTGCCTGCCTCGAGCTCGCTCACGATCTCCTTGAATTCCGCCATGCGCCGGCGCCGCTCCACGGGGTTGTCGGTCGTATGGGTCAGGTCGCCGGTGAACATGATGAAGTCCGGCTTCTGCTCGAGGGCGTTGATCGAACGGATCGCCTTCCTCAGCGTGCCCTTGGCATCGGGGTTGGGCGGCCCTTCGAAGCCCCAGTGGGTGTCGGAGAGCTGCAGGAAGTAGAAGTCGTCCTCGTCGTGCGCGCGCGCGACTCCCGGCAGCGCCGAGCCGAGCACCACCCCTACGCTGCCGAGCGCCGCGAGTCCGAGAAATTGCCGCCTGTCGATTGCTTTTGCCATCTGCGTCTCCTGTCGGGTTGAATGCGAAGCCGTCGCCCTGAAGTACCGGGGCGCAGGCGAAGAAATTCCGGGCGCGAATTCGGCGACAATGTCGGGAATAAATCGGCGAGCGGGCCGGTATAGCGTTCCATGGCCCAGACCCGCGCACTCGCCGCGATGCCGGCGCCCGGCAATCCGCCCGCGCCGGCGCGTCCTTCAACGAAGCAGGGAGAGCCGGCGAGCTTGGACGAGGCAGGCAGGGTCAGGCGCTTCGAGCAGATCTTCAGCGCGCATCTCGACGCCGCTTACGATTTCGCACGATGGCTCACGCGCGACGAGCGCAATGCCGAGGATGTGACCCAGGAGGCCTGCCTGCGCGCCTTCAAGTCGCTCGATACCTTCCACGGCGGCAACGGCCGCGCCTGGCTGCTGGCGATCGTGCGCAATACTTATTACACGATGCTCAGGAAGACGCGCGCCGAGCGCATGAGCGTGTCCTTCGACGACGAAACCATGGCGGCCGGCGAGCTCGCCGAGCTGGAGAGCACGGGCAGTGCCGTGGACCTGGTGCTGCAGCAGCGCGACGCACGCCGGCTGGTGAACGCCGCGCTCGAGGAGCTACCGGAGGAATTCCGCGAGGTCATCGTGCTTCGCGAGCTCGAGGATCTTTCGTACAAGGAGATCGCCGCGATCGCCGGCATTCCCCTCGGCACGGTGATGTCGCGCCTCGCGCGAGCGCGCAAGCTCCTGTTGCAGCGCCTGCAGCACGCAAAGCGGGAGTCCTGACATGGATTGCACCGAGACCCGCAGCCGCCTTCATCCTTATCTCGACCGCGAGCTCGACCTGGAAAGCTCGCTTGCCATCGAGCGGCATCTCGCGTCCTGCGAGGCCTGCCGGACGATCTTCGGGCGACAGAGCGCCCTTCAGTCCACGGTGCGCCAGCACGCGCAACATCATGCGGCGCCCGCCGCCTTGCGCGAGCGGATCGCTGCTCGCCTGGCGAGCGAGGCTGCCCCGCGTACGCCCCGGCGCTCGCCGTGGCGCCTGCCGAGCGTTCGTGAATGGCTGCAGCTTGGCGGTGCCGCGCTCGCGGGAGCGTTGATTTCCTGGACCGCGGCGATCCAGTATGCCGGCGTGGCGTCGGATCAGCGGCTCGCCGAAGAGGTGATCACCGGCCACGCTCGCTCGATCCTCACCGCGCATCTGGTCGATGTCCCGAGCTCGGACCGCCACACGGTCAAGCCCTGGCTCTCGGCACGGCTCGACTTCTCGCCGACCGTGGTCGATCTTGCCGCCGCCGGCTTTCCGCTGGCCGGGGGCCGCCTCGATTACCTCGACGACCGCCCGGTGGCGGTGCTCGTGTACCACTATCGCCAGCACGTGATCGACCTCTTCATCTGGCCGAGCGAAGGCGGCGCGGCGCAGCCGCCGAAGGCGATGTCGAGCAAGGGCTACCACGTGCTGCACTGGCGCGAGGCCGGCATGACCTTCTGGGCGATCTCCGACGTCGATCCGTCGCAGCTCGCCAGCTTCGCCGACGCATACAAGAGCGCCAAGTAGCGCGCAAAAAGGTGGCGCCCGCAGGCGCCACAGGGGAAGCAGGGCGAGAGCGGGGAGGAGTGCCGCTGCTTCCATTTCCCCATACTCAGCCGAGGCGACATCTATTCCCGCCGTTCGTCTGTGTGAACCGTTTCCCTAGAGCCCCCCGGCGCGCGGAATAGCGCAGTGGGCGGGATCGGTATTGCGGGTGACTCCCCAAACAGGACGAACCCGAATGATCACGATCCGCAAGCTGCTCCTCGCCTCGTCGCTCGCCGGCGTGCACGGCCTCGCCCACGCCGACGCGGCCCATCCCTTCAAGCTGCCGGGCAGCGATACGTCGCTGACGATCGGCGGCTACGCCAAGCTCGACGCCCTCTGGAGCGACAAGAGCGCCGGCGTCGACAGCGTCGGCGACCAGCTCTTCAGTCCGGGGCTGATTCCCGTCGGGCCCGCGGCGGGCGAGCACAAGACGAGCCAGGTCACACTGCATGCGCGCCAGTCGCGGCTCTGGCTCGGCAGCAGCACGCCGACCAGCCGCGGCGAGCTGCGCACCTACTTCGAGGGCGATTTCTTCGGCGCCGACGGCAATGAGTCCGCGTCCAATTCGCACGGCTTTCGGCTTCGGCACGCCTATGGCTCGCTCGGCAAGCTCCTCGCCGGACAGACCTGGACGAACTTCTTCGACGTGCGCGCGTACCCGGAGACGCTCGATTTCGGCGGCGCGGCGGGACAGATCTTCGTGCGCCAGGCGCAGGTGCGCTGGAGCGATGAGTATGCGCGCGTTCAGTGGTCGATCGCGGCGGAGAACCCGGAATCGGTGCTCGCCGTACCTGGCAGCGCGACGCCGCTGCGCTCGGACGCCGATCACGCGCCCGATCTCACCGCGCGCTTCACGTTCGCCACGCCGCGGGCGACCTTTTCGTTGGGCGCTCTGGCACGCGAGATCGGCGTCGATTCGGAGCTCGCGAGCGACGCGCGCTGGGGCGGCGCACTTTCCTTCACCGCCGTCGTGGCGACCGGCGGACAAGACGACGTCCGGCTCGCCGTCAACGCCGGCAACGCGATCGGCCGCTACCAGGAGCTCGGCTTCTTCCCCGACGCCTACCTCGCGGCCGACGGTCGCCTGCGGCTCGCGCAACAGGCGAGCGGCTTCATCGCCTACCGCCACTTCTGGGCGTCGAACCTGCGTTCCAGCCTCGAGCTGTCTGCGGCCGGCTCCAATCCGCCGGACGGAACCGCGCCCGGCATCAACCAGGCCAGCCGCTCGCAACACCTGAACCTCATCTGGAGCCCGGTGCCGGCGGTCAATCTCGGCGCCGAGCTGATCCATGGCGAGCGCCGGGTCGTCGGCGGCGACAAGGGAAGCCTCAACCGCCTTCAGCTCGCCGCGCAGTACAGCTTCTGATTGCCATCTTTCGAAAGGAGGCCGACGTCATGAAACCCATCGTTGCTCTCGTGCTGCTCGCGCTCGCTTGCGCTTGCGCTTCCATTCCGCCGGGGGAATGCAGCCCCGGCGCCTCGCTCGAGTGCCGCGGCCTCAACCCGGGCTGAGGCGGAGCAGATGACGAAGCGAGCCGGCCTACTTCGGCTCGACACCCTGCATCAGCAGCTGCACCAACAGCTCGATGCTCGAGCGGGTGCGGTTGCTGAGCGACGTGAACTCGACGCCGCAGAGGTAGCGGTCGTGGCTGTGCGTCGTCTTCTTGACGCGCCCGTAGACGTCCGCGGCGCGGTGATTGACGAGGGGCAGGTCGAGGCGAATCTTGAGCTCGGCCGCAGCCGGCAGGGGACGCTCGACCTGAGCCAGGATGCCGTGGTAGCCGAGGACGAGGACGACGCCACGGTGCGTCTGGGGGACCGTGATGTCGGCGTGGATCACCTGGTAGGAGAAGCCGATCGCTACCTTCACGCGGGGACTCTTGCGGATCTCGCGTCGCGGCACGACCCGCTTCAAGCTCGGGATCTCGATCACCTCGCGCACCGTGATCGGGTCGGTCTTGCCCTTCACGTGCACGCTGAACGGCTGGCCGGTTTGCACGAAGCCCTTGGCGCGCTCGAACGTGCTTTCGCTTATCAGCACCTGTCCGCGCAGGCTGAAGGCCTCGATGCGCGAGGCGAGATTGACCTGCTCGCCGATCACCGTGCGGGCGGCGAAGAGCTCCGAGCCCAGGGTGCCGAGGAACACCGGCCCGGTGTTGAGCCCGATGCCGAGGTAGAGCTCGGGGAGGCCGTTGTGCCGGTAATAGGCATTCAGCTCGTCCATGGCGACCTGCAGCTCGACGGCGCATGCGAGCGCGCGCTGGACCGGGTCCTTGCCCGAGGGCCGCTCGCCGAAGAGCACCATGATGGAGTCGCCCATGAATTTATCGATGGTCCCCTCGTGCGCGAAGACCACCTCGACCATGGCGATCAGGCAGCGATTGAGGACCTTGAGGACGACCTCCGGCGGATGCCGCTCGGCGAGGGCGGTGAATCCCCGCACGTCGGCAAAAAGGATGGTGAGCTCGCGCGAGGTGAACCCGTCCTCGCCCAGCAGGCTGCCGTTGACCGCATTGCGCAGCAGCCGCGCGACCGCGTCTTCCGCCTCAATGCCAAGGCGCCGCCCGGTCTCGGCGGAGACGATGCTCTGGATGCGATCCACGGTGCGCCGCAGATCCATGCCGCTCGGGGCGTCCTTTTTTCTTATAGTCCGGGGGATTGTTGCATATTCTTGACACGGCGTAAAAATTGCCTGAGGAGAGCGGAGCGACGATGGACGTCAGCACGGCGAACTTTGAGCGGGAAGTGCTGGAAGCTTCGCGAGAGCTTCCGGTCGTGGTCGATTTCTGGGCGCCGTGGTGCGGACCATGCCGGGCGCTCACGCCGGTCATCGAGAAGGTCGCGGCGGAGCTCGCCGGACGAGTGAAGCTCGTGAAGGTGAACTCGGACGAGAATCCGGAGCTTTCCGCGGCCTACGGGATTCGCTCTATACCGAACGTCATCGCCTTCAAGGACGCCCGGCCGGTGGCGCAGTTTCTCGGCGCCGTGCCGGAGGGCCAGGTGCGCGCATTCATGCAGAAGCTGCTGCCGACGCCGTCCGAGGAGGCTCTGGCGCGCGCCGAGGCGGCGTTCGCCGCGCAGCGCATCGACGAGGCGGAGCGCGAGCTCGCGGCGGTCGAGCCGGACCCGCAATGGGACGCGCGCGCGAGCGCGCTTCGCCACGGGATTGCCTACGCGCGCACCGGAAACGAAGGACCGGACGAGGCCGACCTGCGCTCGCGCCTCGCCGCCAATCCCGCCGACCATGAAGCGCGGCTCGCGCTTGCCGCGCTGCAGGCCGGCCGCCGCCGCTACCGCGAAGCGATGGATGAGCTCCTCGACATCGTGCGGCGAGAGCGCGACTGGCGCGACGGCGAAGCGCGACGGCAGCTACTCGCGCTCTTCGGCCTCGCCGGCGACCCCGAGCTCGTATCCGAATACCGACGCAAGCTCGCCGCCGCGCTCTACTGATGCCTTGGCGCTAGGCGAGGCGCACGCGCGCGAGCTCGTAGACGGCGCCTTCCGGTTGCGGCGCGATGCCCGGAGTGTGGCTCTTCACCCACTCAACGATCGGCGCGAACTGCCGGCGCTCGGGCACCGTCAGCCCGGGCTCCATCTCGAATATGCCGACGCCCGCTTCTCCGGCCTTCACGTAGACGTCGGAATCGACCAGCCGCGCGACGAGCGGCAGCTTTAGCGTGCTGAGGAACCAGTCGAAGGGCGCGTACTGGGGCATGGAGCGGCGCACCTTGTTCGCGACGATGGCGATCGGCAGCCTGCGCGCCTGCATGCGCGCCGTGTTGAGCACCTCGCGCACGAAATTGGCGGTGGCGTGGATGTCGATCGGCGAAGGCGACACCGGCACGATGATGCAGGTCGCGCGCTCGAGCATTTCTTGGAGGACTACGCCGGAGGCGCCGGCGGGCGCATCGATGATGAGCTGCTCGGTTCGCTCCGGAACGTACATCGCCATGGAGCGCAGCTGCACGCCCTGGTGGCGCGCCGCGTTGGCGGCATGGATCTTCGGCGCGTGCGGGGAGCGCAGGCGCAGCCAGTTCAGGCTGGACCCTTGCGGGTCGTAGTCCATGACGGCGGTGGCGGTGTGCTCGGCGGCGAAGTAGCTCGCCAGGTTGATCGCGACGGTCGTTTTGCCCGAGCCGCCCTTCGGGTTGATCACCAGCGTCGTGTTCATGCTATTTGGAGGGTAATCGTCCCTTCTTCTTGATTACGCGAAGCATCATGCAGCCCCGCAAAAGGAAATGCAAGCGTTGCGAACGACACCTGCGAGTGCCGGGACGCGCGGATAACGCCTGATAGGATCGGCGCGTCATGAAGATCGCGGTTCTTGGCGGAGGCAACGGCGCCTATGCCGCAGCGGCGGACCTCAGCGAGCAAGGGCACGAAGTGCGATTGTGGCGGCGCGACCGCTCGGCGCTCGCCTCGCTCGCCGCCTCGCGCGAGCTGCGGCTCGTAGACGAGCGCGGTTCGCGACCGGTTCGCATCGCGGCTTGCTGCGAGGATGCCGCCGAGGCGGTGCGCGGCGCGGAGCTCGTGCTCATGCCCGGCCCGGCCACCTCGCAGATCGACATCGGCCGCAGCATCGCGCCGGCGCTCGAAGACGGCCAGGTGATGTTCCTGCCGCCCGGGACGTTCGGCGCCTATGCCGTGCCCCGGACGCTGGGGATCGCCCAGGAAGTTCTCTGGGCCGAGACCGGCACGCTGCCCTATCTCGCGCGAAAGCGCGCCCCCGACGAGATCGCCATCACCGTGCGCGCTGTTCGCCTGCCGACCGGCGTCTACCCGGCGGCCAACGCGCAGCGCGCGCTCTCGGTCATTCGCAAGGCCTACCCCTCGGTCGAGGCCTGCGGCAACGCGCTCTCCGGGGCCCTGATGAACGCGGGGCCGATCATTCATCCGCCGCTCATCCTGATGAACGCCGCGCCGCTCGAGCACTTCGAGCGCTGGGACATTCACAGCGAGGGGACGCAGCCGTCGGTGCGCGCGGTGACCAGCCGGCTCGATGCGGAGCGCATCGCGCTGCGCGAGGCGCTCGGCATGCGCGCGCCGCATTATCCGCTCGCCGATCACTACACCAGCGACCGCTGGATGTACGGCGACGCGCACCAGAAGCTCGTCAAGTCCGGGAACTGGCGCGAGAAGATCGATCTGCACACGCATCGCTACATGACCGAGGACGTGGTCCTCGGGCTCGCTTTCCTCGTCTCCGTCGCACGCTGGGCAGGAGTCGCGGTTCCGGTGGCGTCCGGGCTGCTGGCGATTGCCGGAGCGATCCTCGGCCGCGACCTCGCCCGCGGGGAGCGCACGCTCGAGGCGCTCGGCCTAGAGCGCCTATCGCGCGGCGAGCTGTTCGGCCGCCTGGAGCGGCGATGAAGCTTGCGGCCGTAGGCGCGGGACGGATGGGGCGCGGCATCGCCCTCGCGTTCGCC
Organism: Burkholderiales bacterium; assembly: GCA_036274735.1. Taxonomy (GTDB): domain Bacteria; phylum Pseudomonadota; class Gammaproteobacteria; order Burkholderiales; family SG8-39; genus SCGC-AG-212-J23. The sequence continues at coordinate 29,349 of DASUFD010000023.1, read as the reverse complement.
ATCGCGGGCTATGAGTTCACCCTCGTCGATCTCAAGCGGCGCACCCAGGGCGAATGGTCGAAGCTCTCCGCCGAGGCCACGTCGGAAATGGCAGCGAGTCTCGATATGCTCGCCGACCTCGGCGCGATCTCCGACGCGGGCTCGGCGATGGCGCTCATCCGGGTTCTCCCCGCCGAGGAGGCCGAGGCCGCTCTTGCCGATTGCGACGTGCTCTTCGAAGCGGTGCCCGAAACCCTGGAGGCGAAGCGCGACGCGTTCGGGTGCATCTGCACGCTCGTCCCTTCGACCACAATTCTCGCCTCGACGACCTCGACCATCCTGGTCACCGACCTCGTGCCCCTCGTCACCCACCCCGAGCGTCTGCTCAACGCCCATTGGCTCAATCCCGCTTATGTGATCCCGCTCGTAGAGCTCTCGCGCCATCCCGAAACCTCGCAGGACGCGTTGGTCCGCCTGGAGCGGCTGCTCGAGGCGGCGGGCAAGGTGACCGTGCGCTGCGGGCCGACGCCGGGCTACATCGTGCCGCGCCTGCAGGCGCTGATGATGAACGAGGCGGCGCGCATGGTGGAGGAGGGTGCCGCGAGCGCCGAAGATATCGACAAGGCGACGCGCTACGGCCTCGGGCTGCGCTTCGCCGCGATCGGCGTGATCGAGTTCATCGACTACGGCGGCAACGACATCCTGTACTACGCCAGCCGCTATCTCGCCGAGCGAGTCAGCGGCGAGCGCTACGCCCCGCCGCAAAACGTGCAACGGCTGATGCGCGAGGGGCAGCTCGGGCTGAAGAGCGGGCGGGGCTTCTACGACTACCACGGGCGCGACCTCCAGGCCTATCGGAGGGACGTGCTCGCGCGCACCCTGGCCGCGGCGGCCATGCTGCGGGCGAAAGCTTCGGCGGAGGGCTAGCGGGTCGTTCGGGACGCCGCGGACACGCTGCGCCAGGCGGGGCTGCTCACGCTGTGCAGCACGCCGCGCGAGGCCGCGTTGGCCGGCTTGGCGCTGAACAGCGGCTCGCTCTCCACCCACTCGACGATGGGCGCGAACTCCTGGCGCTCGGTCGCGGAGGCGGAGAAGTCCATCTCGAAGATGCCGACGCCGGCTTCCGCGGCGCTGAGGTAGACGTCGGAGTCGCTGATGCGCGTCAGCAGCTTCAGGCTGAGCGAATCGAGGAAGCGCTCGAGCGGCTGGTAGACGGGCATCGAGCTGCGCACGCGGTTGGCGACGACCGCGATGCGCAGCTTGCGCGCCCGCACGCTCCCCGAAAGCAGCAGGTCGCGGATGAAGTTGGCCGTTGCGTGGATGTCGATGGGCGAGGGAGCGACAGGGATGAGGATGCAGTTGGCGCGCGCCAGCATTTCCTGGAGCACCAGGCCCGAAGCGCCGGCAAAGCCGTCGATGACCAGCTGGTGCGTATCCTCGGGGACGCGCATGTCGATGCTGCGCAGACGCAGACCCTTGGCCGGTGCGGCGTTGGCGCCGTGGATCCTCGGCGCGTTGCCGGGACGCGAGCGCAGCCAGTTAAGGCTCGAGCCCTGGGGATCGTAGTCCATGAGCGCGGTCGGCAGCCCCTTGGCGGCGAAATAGCTCGCGACGTTGGTCGCGATCGTCGTCTTGCCCGATCCGCCCTTCGGATTAATCACCAGCGTTGCGTTCGTTCGCATCTCCGCCTCCAAGGGAGACCATACGCCTGGGCCGGCGCTTCGCGTGTGATGGAGTGCGCCGGGAGCGCGGCGGCAGGCTCGGCCCGAGTTCCCGCGCATCGTGACTTATGCCCTGCACGCCGCGTAAGCGCGGCTGCTAGCTTGCGCGGACATGAGCCCGAGCCGATCCCCTTCCTTGCCGAGACCCGCGCCGTTGTCGCTCGGCCTGAGGATCATCGAGTCGCTCTCGATCGTGCTCTTCGCGCTCATGGCCTTGCTCCTCGTCCTGAAGTAGCTCCGTCATAGGGAGTGTCGCGTAAACTCGCGGCACACGTGCAGGACGAAAGGGCTGAGAGGCATGCGACGACCGCTGTACCGCTCGTGCCGTATCCGGGCATGCCGGCGCTCGCGCACGCTGTCAGGGTGCACGTCCGGCGGGAGCCGGACGCGCTCGCGCTTCGCTATGTGCTCGCTGCGGATGCCGCCTCTCTACGGCTGCCGCCGCGGCGCGCGCCGCGGCGCCGCGACGGGCTATGGCGCCACACGTGCTTCGAGTTGTTCGTGTCTGCCGAGGGCGGCGGCTATGACGAGTTCAACTTCGCGCCGTCCGGTGAGTGGGCCGCCTATCGCTTCGCCGGCTACCGGCGGGAAGGCACGGCGCTCGAATGCGCTGCGCCGACGATCGTCTCGCGCGTCGGCAAGCGCCGGTTGGAGCTCGAGGCAGCCGTGGCTTGCGCAAGGCGCGGCCGCGTGACGCTGGGACTTTGCGCCGTGCTCGAGGACGTGCAGGGGCGGCTCTCCTACTGGGCGCTGCGCCACCCGGGCATGGCGCCCGACTTCCACCGCGCCGAAGGCTTTGCCCTGGAGCTCGATGAAGTTCGGGATTGATCGTCTGGTAGGCGAAGCGGCCCTGCGGCGACCGCTTTCCAAGCGTCGGGTCGCGCTCCTCGCTCATCCGGCATCGATGAGCGCCGGGATGATGCATTCTCTCGACGCGCTCGCCGCGTGCGGCGACCTGCGCCTAGTCGCCGCGTTCGGACCGCAGCACGGTCTGCGTGGCGACAAGCAGGACAACATGATCGAGTCGGACGACTTCATCGACCCGGTGCACGGCATCCCGGTGTTCAGCCTGTACGGGAGCGTGCGGCGACCGAGCGACGAGATGCTGGCAAGCTTCGACGTGCTGCTCGTCGATCTTCAGGACGTGGGCTGCCGCATCTACACCTTCGTTACGACGCTACGCTATGTCCTCGAGGCGGCCGCACGCACGGGCAAGAGCGTCTGGGTGCTCGATCGGCCCAACCCGGCGGGCCGGCCGGTCGAGGGCCTGCGCCTGCGTCCGGGCTGGGAGAGCTTCGTCGGCGCCGGCGCCCTACCGATGCGCCATGGGCTTACCCTCGGCGAGCTGGCGCGCTGGTTCGTCCGCACCTTGCGGCTCGACCTCGACCTTGAGGTCGTGCGCATGGAAGGCTGGCAGCCGGCGCAGGCGCCGGGCTACGGCTGGCCCCTCGGCGAGCGTGCCTGGGTCAACCCGAGCCCGAACGCACCCAACCTCTCCATGGCGCGCTGCTACGCGGGCACCGTGATGCTGGAAGGCACGACCCTGTCCGAAGGACGCGGCACGACGCGGCCGCTCGAGGTGCTCGGCGCGCCGGGCCTCGACGCGCGCGCCCTGGCAGCGAAGATGCACGAGCTCGCTGCGCCCTGGCTTGCCGGCTGCCGACTTCGCGAGTGCTGGTTCGAGCCGACCTTCCACAAGCATGCCGGCACCCTCTGCTCCGGATTGCAGATCCATGTCGACGACGCTGCGTACGAGCACGACGCCTTCCGGCCCTGGCGTCTCGTCGCCGCGGCGTTCAAGGCTTTGCGCGCCCTTCGGCCGGAGCTCGAGCTATGGCGCGACTTCCCTTACGAGTACGAGCACGGGCGCCTTGCGATCGACCTGATCAACGGCAGCGAGCTGCTCAGGCGCTGGGTCGACGATCCGGAGGCCCGGCGCGACGATCTCGAGCGCGCGGCGAGCGAGGACGAGGCGGCGTGGCGCGACGAGCGCACCGCGGTGATGCTCTACCCTTGACATGGTAGAGTGAGGCGTGCATCCGGCGATTCAGGGAGCGCTGATCGGTGCGGGCGTCGGCCTGTTTCTGGTCGGCGCCGAATACCTGCTGCTGCGCCAGGCGGTGAACGAGCGCGCGCGGCGCTTCAAGCGCAAGGCCGAGTTCGACGTCACCGAGCGCCGCCGCATGATCTCGATGTCGCGCTTCGCGGTTCTCCTTCCGGCCGGGTTTGCGCTCGCTTTCTGGCTGGTTTCCTAGATGGCCAAGCCCCCGCAGCGCCGGGCGGACGACATGACCGCCGAAGAAGTGAAGCAGTTCTGGCACGGATTCTGCGAGCGCAAGAGGATCGACCCGATGCTGCGCGCGCGCGGCGACGCCAAGATCGACGAGGACCCGGACTACTGGGCCGACCAGACGATGATGAAGCTCCTCGAGGTCATCTCCAGCTAGGGGCGCTTGAGGGGGCGCCCCCGCGAAGGCGGGGGCCCAATTTCTTTCGACCTGACGTTCAGTCGCGCTTCGCTCCCGAGCGCTCGACCACCTTCGCCCACTTGACGATGTCCGCGCGCAGGAACTTGTCGAACTCGTCGATCGACATGCCCATCGGCACGGCGCCCTGCTTGGCCCATGCTGCCTTGACCTCCGGCGAATCGATGATCTCGTTCACCGCGGCGTTCAGCTTCTCCAGCACCGGACGCGGCGTGCCCGCCGGCGCCATCATGCCAAGCCAGATCGTCGCCTCGTAGCCCGGCACGCCGGCCTCGGCCACGGTCGGCACCTCCGGCATGACCGAGGAGCGCTTCGTGCCGCTGGTCGCGAGCGCGCGCACCTTGCCCGCGCGCGCCTGTCCGGCCATCGTCGTAATCGCGTCGAACATCATCTGCACCTGGCCGCCGATTACCGCGGTGCGCGCCTGGTCCGATCCCTTGTGCGGAATATGGACGATGTCGACGCCCGCCATCGCTTTGAAGAGCTCGCCCGCCATATGGTAGGGCGTCCCGGGGCCGGAGGACGCGTAGTTGAGCGCGCCAGGCTTGGATTTGGCGAGGGCGATGAACTCCTTCAGGTTCTTCGCCGGCACGGACGGATTGATCACCATGAGCAGGTCCGAGGAATTGACACCGGTGATCGGCGCGAAATCGCGCATCAGCTGGAACGGCTTCTTGGGAATGAGCGTTTCGTTGACGGTGTGCGTGTTGGACATCATGAGCAGCGTGTAGCCGTCGGGCTTCGCCTTGGCCACCATGTCGCTGCCGACGATGGCGCCGCCGCCGGGATGGTCCTCGACGACGAACGGCTGCCCGAGCGCCGGCTCGAGCTTGGAGGCGAGGAACCTTCCGTAAATGTCCGCCGGTCCGCCGACACCGTAGGGCACGATGATCTTGACCGGGCGCACAGGGTAGTCCTGCGCGAAAACGGGTGCCCCGAAAACAAGCACGGCGAGTCCTGCAAGCAGAGTGCGAAGCACGAGATCTCCTCTTTAGAATACGTAGCGGGCCATGAGGATACTCGTCACCGGGGCGGCCGGCTATATTGGTTCCGCGCTCGTGCGTGCGCTCGGCGATGCGCACGTGCTGGCCACCGACCAATCGTCGATGCGGTTCGCGCAGGCGATTACCGGCAATCTCGCCTATCCGCCCTTCGCCCGCTCGCTGATCACGCCGCAAGTGGACGTCGTATTCCATCTCGCCTCGCTCGTCTCCGGCGGCGCGGAGCAGAACTTCGAGCTCGGCACGAAGGTCAACCTCGACGCGACGCGCGACCTGCTGGAGGCTTGCCGCCTCGCGGGCCACTGCCCGAAGTTCATCTTCGCCTCGTCGATCGCCGTTTACGGCGGCGAGCTCCCGGACCCGGTCACCGACGACACGGCGCCCGCGCCGCGCATCTCCTATGGCGCGCAGAAGCTGGTGTGCGAGATTCTCCTCGACGACTACAGCCGGCGCGGCTATGTCGATGGCCGCGCGCTGCGTCTGCCCACCGTCATGGTGCGACCGGGGCAGGCGAACACCGCGGTTTCGGGCTGGGCGAGCGCGATCATCCGCGAGCCGCTCGCCGGGCGCGATTACGTCTGTCCGGTGCGGCCGGAAACGCGCATGGCGTGCATGTCGCTCGCTCGCGTGGTGGACGCTTTCCGCCATGCCGCGGCGCTCCCGGCTTCGCAGCTCGGCGCGCGGCGAGCCGTCCTCCTTCCCGGCATATCCGTTTCGGCCGGGCAGATGTGGGAAGCTGTCCGGGACCGCGCCAAGGGCCGCGTGCGCTTCGCCCCCGATCCCGCGCTGCAGGCGATCATGGATAGCGTGCCGAAGGCCACCTGGTCGCGGCGCGCGGAGGCGCTCGGCTTCCGCGCCAGCGCCTCCATTTCGGAGATCGTTCGTGAATACGAAGAAGCTGCCGTCACGCATCACGGTTGAGGGACTCGATCGCGCACCGCACCGCGCCTTCCTGAGGGCGCTCGGGGCATCGGACGCCGACCTCGCCAAGCCGTTCGTCGGCGTCGCGTCGACCGACGGCCGGGTGACGCCGTGCAACGCACTGCTCGGCGAGTTCGCGCGCGGCGCCTGTGCCGGCGTGCGCGAGGCGGGCGGGGTGCCGTTCGACTTCGCTTCGATCTCGGTCGCCGATTCGATGTCGATGAACCACGGCGGGATGCGCTACTCGCTCGTCTCGCGCGAGATCATCGCCGACGGCGTCGAGGCGGTGGTGCGTGGCCATGCCTACGACGCGCTGATCGGCTTCGCCGGCTGCGACAAGACGCTGCCCGGGCTCTTGATGGCGATGGTTCGCCTCAACCTGCCCTCGGTTTTCATCTACGGCGGCGCCGCGCTGCCCGGGCAATGGAAAGGGCGCGACGTCACGGTGCTCGATACCTACGAGGCGGTGGGCGCGGTCATGGCGGGCGACATGCCGCGCGCGGATCTCGAGGCGCTCGAGCGCGTGTGCTTGCCGTCGCTCGGCTCGTGTCCCGGGCAGTTCACCGCCAACACCATGGCGATGGTTTCCGAGACGCTCGGGTTGGCGCCGCGCGGCTCCGCCACACTGCCCGCGGTCTCCTCCGAGAGAGGCGAACTGGCCCGCCAGGCAGGCCGCACCGTGATGCAGCTCCTCGAGCGCGGCGGGCCGCTGCCGCGCGAGCTGGTCACGCGCAAGAGCCTCGAGAACGCGTGCGCCGCGGTCGCCGCTACCGGCGGCTCGACCAATGCCGCGCTGCACATTCCCGCCATCGCGCACGAGGCGGGCATCCGCTTCGGCCTCGACGACTTCGCGCGCGTCGCGAAGCGAACGCCGCTCATCGCCGACATGAAGCCCGGCGGTCGCTTCCTTGCCAAGGACCTGCATGCCGCCGGCGGCGTCTACGTGGTGCTGAAAGAGCTCCTGCGGCGCGGCTCGCTACACGGCGATTGCCTCACCCTTTCCGGTCTTACGCTCGCAGGCGCGTTGCAAGAAGCGCCCGGCCCGGACGGCGGTGTCGTTCGAAAGGATCCGATCCAAGAGACCGGCGGCCTTGTCGTCCTCAAGGGCAACCTCGCGCCCGATGGCGCGCTCATCAAGGTCGCCGGGCTGAAAGTGCTGACCTTCGAAGGCCCGGCGCGTGTATTCGACTCGGAGGAGGCGTGCATGGAGGTCGTGAAATCGCGTGCGTACAAGGAGGGCGACGTGCTCGTGATCCGCTACGAAGGGCCGAAGGGCGGCCCGGGCATGCGCGAGATGCTCGGCATCACGGCGCTGCTTTACGGCCAGGGCATGGGCGAGAAGGTGGCGCTCGTCACCGACGGACGCTTCTCGGGTGCGACACGCGGCATGATGATCGGCTACGCGTCACCCGAGGCTGCTGCCGGCGGCCCGCTCGCGCTGCTGCGAGACGGCGACCGCGTGCGCATCGACGCCTCGGCCGGAACGATAGACATCGTTCTATCTCCGCAGAAGATGGCGCAGCGCAAAGCGATCTGGCGTCCGCCCGTACGCGCGTCTCTCTCCGGAGTCCTCGAGAAATACGCCGCCCAGGTCGGCTCGGCGCACCTCGGGGCGGTCACGCACAGCGGAGGCAGCGCGAGCTGAGGCTGCAGGTCGCTTTGCCCTCCCCCTCGCGCCTTTTTGCCGGTTGTGCCTACAATCGGCCCAAGGGGAATCGCAGAGCCCCGTCAACCAGGAGGAGGAGATCGTCATGTTGAGACACGCACTGGGCGTGCTGCTCGCGGCCGTGCTGGCCACGCCGGCATGGTCGCAGGTCAAGGAAATTCCATGGGGTACTTCCGCGGTCGGATCGGCCGGCCATAAGGCGCTCGTCGTACTCGCCGACGTCCTGAACCGGGAAATGCCGAAGTATCGGATCACGGTGCAGCCGACGCCCGGCGCGATCGTGAGCGTCAAGGGTTACGCCACCGGCCAGTTCGAGGGCTATTACGGCTCCGACATCGCCTTCTATGAGATGGCGAACGACTTCAAGCGCTTCAAGGGATTCAAGTCGAGCATGAAGCGGCAGCCCGTGCAGTCGCTCTGGGTTTACACCACCGACATGGGGCTCGCGGTGCACGTGCGCGACCAAGGCAAGTACAAGAGCTGGAAGGACCTCGCCGGCAAGGCGCTCTTCACCGGGATGCCGCCCTGGGACACGCGCGCGCAACTCGAGCGCGCCTTCGAGGCGATCGGCCTGAAGTACCAATACCGCCAGGTCGACCTGTCGGCCGCGGGCTCGCTCCTGCAGAGCGGCAGCATCGACGGCTTCGGGCTATACACCACCGGCGAGGCGGCGATGCCGCCCTGGATCGCCGAGGCTTCGCTCGCCACGGACTGGGCGGCGGTCAACCCGAGCGCCGGGGAGCTCGCCGCGCTCAAGAAGGCGGGATTCGCCGTCATCGAGGTCAAGCCCGAGGTCTTCAAGCGCGACATACACAACACCAAGGCGGTTTTGCTGCCGTTCTATTACGGCTTCCACGTCGGGCTCGAAGTCCCGGAGGACGACGTCTACCAGATGCTCAAGGTGGTCGAGAAGAACGCCGCGGACCTCGCCAAGGCCGACGGCTCCTACGCTCAAATCGCCAAGGACATGGCGGGATTTCAGCGCCGCGGCGTGGAAGCGGCGGTGAACTTCGTGCCGGTGCATCCCGGGCTCGCGAAGTACATGCGCGAAAAGGGCGTGTGGGACGCGAAATGGGATGCGCGGGTCGCAAGGAAATAGCGGGCGAGCGCTGAGCTGAGCCGGGGGCGAGCGTCCGGGACGCGCGCCCCGTTCGTAGACATGGACGCCACCGCTACCCCGTCGGGTTTCGCCGCGCGCGCGCGCACGGCGGCGAACCTGCTGTATTACCTGACGGCCATTTTCTTTTTCGCCTACCTCTTCGGGTACTACTGGACGAGCGAAGGCGGGCCGGCCCTGCTTGCGCTGACGCTGGTTCCCGTCACCTTCATCCTGTTCACGCTCGACGAGCTGCGCAAGGGCGAGCTCTACCCGGAGCTTCCCGCCGCCGTCGGTGTCCTGATCGGCGCGCTCTACATCGTCGTCTCGGCCGCCGTAACCGTGTACATGTTCGTCGAGTACGAAGCGATCGGGACGGTGCGCGCCGGTATGTGGAATGCGACCGACATCACGATGGGCGCCCTGATGGTGCTGCTCATCATGGAATACACGCGCCGGCGCCACTTTGTGCTGTTCGTGCTCAACATCCTGCTCATCGTCTACGCGGTCTACGGTTCCTGGGTGCCCGGCATGTTCCACCATCCCGGGCTCACCTGGGAGCGCGTGACGACCGCCATGAGCGTGGAGATGGCGACCGGCGTCTTCTCCAACCTGCCCCAGCTCGCGTTGACCCTCATCGGCTCGTTCATTCTGGTGCTCGCCGCGCTGCGCGCCTTCGGCTGCGTCGATTCGATCCTCAGGGCCTCCAAGCAGATCGCGGTGCGCTCGCCGCACGCGCTGCCGCAATCCGCAGTGCTCGGCTCGATGGCGGTGGGCACCGTGAGCGGAAGCGGCGCGGCCAACGCGATCACCGTGGGATCGGCGACCATCCCGGCGATGATCGGCGCCGGGATGCCGCGTCCGGTCGCCTCCGCCATCGAAACGGCTTCGTCGCTCGGCGGCCAGCTCATGCCGCCGGTAATGGGCATCGCCGCCTTCCTGATGGCGGAATTCCTGGGACGGAGCTACTTCGACGTGGTGGCGCGCGGCTACGCGCCTGCGGTGATCTATTACATCGGCGTCAGCGTGTCCGTGTATCTGCTTTCCACGCGCCACCGCGCTCGCCTCGGCAGCGTCGTGGCCGAGCGCATGCGCTGGACGGACTGGACGAACATCGGCGCGTTCATCGCCGTCGTCGGCGGGCTGATCGGCGTGATGGCAGTGCTGCACCTTACGCCCATGTTCGCCGCGCTGTACGTCTTCATCGGGGTCGGCGCCGTCCTCGTCCTCGCGCATGTCGTCGCGGTGGCGCGCTCGCCCGGCCGGCCGTGGCGCGACCTGATAGGCAGAGTCGGGCGTTTCGTGGACTACTTCGCGGACATGACCGCGGACCTGACCCTCCTCCTCGCGACGCTCTCGATCATGACGGGCGCGCTGGTAATCACCGGCGTGCCGACGAAAATCGGTTCGCTTCTGATCGCGGCCGCGGGCGTCAACATCGCCGCAATGGCGGTCGTCGCCTTCTTCTTCGGCGCCCTGCTCGGCATGGGGCTGCCGCCCGCGCCAACCTACATCATCACTGCCCTCGTCATCGCGCCGCCCATGATCCGGGCGGGCGTCGACCCGTGGGTGGTGCACTTCTTCGCGTTCTTCCTCGGGGTGTGGGGCGAGGTGACGCCGCCCACGTCGATCTCCGCCGCCGTGACCTCGAAGATCGCCAACACGTCCTTCATGCAGACGCTCTTCCACGCGGTTCTGATCTGCGTCGGGCTTTTCATCCTGATGACCGGCGTCTTCACGCGGCCCGAACTCGTCCTCGAGCCGGGCCTCGCCCAGCTCGGGGCGATGGCGCTCGTCGCCGTCGCGACCGTCGGCATCACCTTCAGCCTGCAGGCGGAGTTCGCGAAGCATTTCGTGGTCGACGCGCTGGCGCGCATCGTGCTCGCGGCCTTGGCGCTCGTCGTGCTGCTTCACCCGAGCCGGCAACTCGCCTGGCTCGCGTGCGTCCCGGTCGCGCTGTTCGTCGCCTACTGGGTGATGCGGCGCCGTAACGCGCCGGCGGCGGCGCCAGCCGTCGCCCGCTGAGCTGCCGGATTTCTGCTAAGGGAGTTTGGGGTCCTTCCCCGATCTGCGGGCCCAGTAGGCAAAGGTCGCGCGCACGATCGACGGCTGGAGCAGGAAAGCGCACGCCTCCGCGGCGAGCTCCGGCTTGACTTCCTTGAACCCTCCAGCGGCCATGGCGCGCAGCTGCATGCGCGCGGCGCGCTCGAAGAACACGGCGAGGTAGGTAGCTTCCTCTACGCTCGAGGCCGCGGTGAGCAGTCCGTGGTTGGCGAGCAGGATCGCCTTTGCATCGCCGAGCGCTCCCGAGATGATGCGGCCTTCGTCGTCGGCCACCGGCACACCCGGCCAGTCGGCCAGGTGCGCGCAGCCGTAGAGCATCGCGCTGTCCATATGGATGACGCGCAGCGGCGTGCCGGTGGCGGCCAGGGCGGAGGCGTGGGGCGCGTGGGTGTGAATGATCGCGTTTACGTCCGGACGCTTGCGGTAGATCCAGACGTGGAAACGCACGCCGGGATTGGGCCGGCCGCCCTGCAGCGGCTTGAGGTCGTCGTCGACGAGCACCATGCGCGCGGCGCTCGCCTCGTCGAAGCCGCAGCCGAAGGGCAGCGTCCACCAGGCGACTCCCTCATTCGAGAAATCCGCGCGCGCGGTGACCTGGCCGGCGAGGCCCGACTCGTGGCCCTCGCGGGCGAGGATCCGGCAGGCCGCAGCGAGCGCCTCGCGCGGCGGAAGGTCCGCGGCGGGAAAGTCCTCCGCCATCTCCCGGCTCACGCGATCGAGGAAGGCGTCTCTCATCGCATGAGGCTCGGCAGGAACGTCGAGATGGCGGGGACGGCGACCAGGATGGCGAGCCGCAGGCAGTCCACCAGCACGAACGGAACCACGCCGCGGAACACGGTGCGCGTCGGCACGTCGGGGAGCAGGGTGCTCAGCACGAAGAGGTTCATTCCGACCGGCGGGCTGATCAGCCCGATCTCCACTACGACGACGATCAGCACGCCGAACCAGACCGGGTCGAGCCCCATGCCGACGATCAGCGGAAAGAACAGCGGCACCGTGAGGAGGATCATCGAGAGTTCTTCCATCGCCGTGCCGAGGATCACATAGATCACCATGATGGCGGCGACGACCATGATCGGATGCACCTCGAAGCGCGAGACGAACGCCTTCAGGTCGGCCGGCATGGTCGTGATGTTGACGAACTCGGCGAACATGAGCGCGCCGATGAGGATCAGGAACAGCATCGCCGTGGTGCGCGCGCTCTCGAGGAGCGCTTCGTAGAGGCCGCGCCAGCCGAGCGCGCGGCGAGCGAGCGCGAACACCATGGCGCCGAACGCGCCGACCCCCGCGCCTTCCACCGCAGTGAAGACGCCGCCGTAGATGCCGCCCATCACCAGCACGAAAAGCGCGATTACGCTCGAGACGCCCTTGTAGACGAGCGACAGGAGGAAAACCGAGAGCGCGCCGAGCACCGCGGCGTCGTCGCTCTTCAGCCAGCCGAGATTGACTGCGCCGATGAACAGCACGCCGAGCAGCGCGAACCACTGCAGGCCACGCAGCGTCGCAAAGCGCTCGCGCCAGGGCAGGCGCTCTCCGGGAGGGCCGGCCTTCGGATCGCGCCAGGTGACGTACTGCACGGCGGCGCAGAGGAGCACGGTGGCGAGGATGCCGGGCAGGATGCCCGCCGCGAAAAGCTTGCCGATGTTGGTGTTGGTCATGATGCCGTAGAGCACCATGATCGTGGACGGCGGGATGAGGATGCCGAGCGTGCCGCCCGCGGCGATCGCGCCGGTGGAAAGGTAGTCGGCGTAGCCGAAGCGCTTCATCGACGGATAGGCGACCTTGGCGAAGGTCGCCGCAGTGGCGATCGACGAGCCGCAGATCGCGCCGAAGCCGCCGCAGCCTACGATCGTCGCCATGGCGAGGCCGCCGCGCAGCGGCCCGATGAACGCGTAGGCCGCGCGGAACAGCTCCTGGGACATCCCGGCGCGGGTCACGAAGTTGCCCATCAGGATGAACAGCGGCACGACTGAGAGCGCGTAGTTGCGCCCGGTCTCGTACACCTTGGTCTGCGCCATGGCGAGCGCCGCGCCCCAGCTCCAGTCGCGCATGTAGGCGTAGCCCAGCACGCCTACGATGGCCATCGACAGCGCGATCGGGATGCGCACGAAGGCAAGCACCATCATGGCGGCGAGCCCGATCAGCGCTTCGGCCATGCCTCAGCCGCTCGCCTGTGCGGTCCCGCGCCGCCCGGGAACGAAGATCTTGAAGAGGTGGACCAGGCCGGTGAGGAAAATCATCACGGCCATGAAATAGACGAACGGCGCCACGACGATGCGCAGCACGTCGGTGGTGTCGCCGTAGGAGGCGATGCGCCCGGCCTTGATGATGACCTGCCAGGTCAGGAAGAAAAAGCTCGCGGCGATCACCGCGTGCACCGTCCGCACCAGGACGTCGAGCGCCGGCGGCGGCAGCAGTCGGTCGATGAAGTCCATGGTGACGTGCTCATCGGCGTGCGAGACGAGCGGCAGTCCGGCGAAGATGAGCACGAGCAGCAGCAGCTCGGTCACCTCGAAGGCGCCGCGGATAGGGCGGTTGAAGAGGTAACGCGCCACCACGTCGCAGAAGGTGACCAGCATCAGGCACAGCAGGAGGGCGGAGGCGGCGATGCCGAGCACGGCATCGACCCGCCTCTCCCAGGTCTTCTCGGCTTCGGGCACCCGAAGCCGCTATTTCTTGGCCGACAGCTTCTTGATCTCGGCGTGGAACTCGTCGAGCGCGCGCCGGGCGTCGACGCCCTTGGCGCTCGCCTTCTTGATCCAATCATCGATGATCGGCGCGGAGCGCTTCTTCACCTCGGCGACGAACGCCGGGCTCGCCTGCACGATCTTTACGTTCGCAGCCTTCAGCGCCTTGATGCCGACGTCGTCGGCGTGGTCCCAGGACTTGCCGACGCTGCGCGCCGCGTACTCGTAAGAGTGCTTCTCGATGATCGCCTGGTCGCGCTTCGGGATCTGGTTCCACTTGTCCTGGTTCATGAAGAAGCCGAACGCCGAACTGTACATGCCGCCCGGGAACACCGTAGCCTGGCCGATCACCTTGTCGAGCTTGAAGGAAACGATCGACTCGAAGGGGAAGAACACGCCGTCGGCGACGCCCGAATTCAGCAGCTCGTAGGACTCTGGCGCGGGCTTGACGAAGGCCGACGCGCCCAGCGCGTTCGCCACCGCCTCCGCGACGCCGCCGCCCGTGCGGATCTTCAGCCCCTGCAGATCGGCGATGCCGGACACCGGCCGCTTGGTGAACATCTGTCCCGGCCCGTGCGTGAAGACCGCGAGCAGCTTGACACCCTTGTACTCGCCCACCTTCTGGAAATACTTCCAGTGGATGCGCGAGAAGGCGACCGAGTTCACTTCCGCCGTATCGGCGGCGCCGGGCAGCTCGGCCATCAGCGGCAGGATGTGCCGCGCCGGCGTATAGCTCGCGGTCACATAGGACAGGTCGACCAGGCCGTCGCGCACCGCATCGAACGTCCCGGGCGGCGCGGCGGGCGCCTTGGGCAGCGACTGGAACTTCACGCGGCCATCGGTGGCTTTCTCGACTTCCTTGGCCCAGTTCGCCTGCCACAGGGTCAAGTGATGCGTGGGCGGCACCCAGCTCGAGTAAGTGAGCGTGATGTCGGCGTGCGCCGGCGAAGCGGCGAATGATCCGAGCACGGCGCACGCGAGCGACGCGGCGGCGAGCTTGCGCGTTACTTTCATGGTGAATCCTCCTCTTGCGTAATCATAAATGATGTTTGTCGCGCGGCGTGCGCGAGCCGTCGCGCGCGCATTGTCTTTAAGAATCGGTTTGGCTACGATGCACTACGTTCGCGCCGCGCGACGCGAAGCAGCACCAGCGGGGGAGAGCATGCCACACGTCGTGACCAAGTCGGACCTGGTGGAGGTTGCGGCCAAGGCCGGCAATGTGAGCCGCGCCGCGGCCGTGGAAGCTGTCAACGCAGTGTTCGACGCGATCGTCGCCAATGTCGCCAAAGGCAAGCGCGTCACCGTGGTCGGGTTCGGCACTTTCATGCCGCGCAAGCGCAAGGCGCGCAGCGGCCGCAGTCCGGTGAACGGCAAGGAAATCCGCATTTGCGCGAAGACGCTGCCCGCATTCAGCGCGGGTCAGGGCTTCAAGCAAGCGGTCGATAAAACGACCTAGAGGTTTGCTGCCCAGGCCTTTGTTTTAAAGGGCATTGCAAAGGCAGTGCCGCCTTGGCAGAATCGCGAAGCACGATTCTTGCCAATGGACAGCCCGCTCATCCTCTCGCTCGACGCGCACGGTGTGCCGCACCGCTGGATCAGCTGGCAGCAGGCGTGCTTCTACTACGCGAAGAACCTCGTCGCCTGGACCCTGGGGGACGCGACCTTCACCTATTACGGCGGCATCTCCCGCCTCACCGGCGAGCGCTCGAGCATCACCGCGCACTCCATCGTCGCCATCAAGGGCCGCGCGCTCGCCGCGCGGGGCTTCAACCAGGTGCCGCCGCTCAACAACCGGGAGCTGTTCCGCCGTGACCGCCACGTCTGTGCCTATTGCGGCGGCGAGTTCAGCTACTTTCGCCTGACGCGCGACCACGTCACGCCGCTCTCGCGCGGCGGGCGCGACACCTGGATGAACGTGGTGACGGCGTGCCGGCACTGCAACGGGCACAAGCGCAACCGCCTGCCGCAAGAGTGCGGCATGGAGCTGCTCTACGCGCCCTACGTGCCGAACAAGGCCGAGTACCTCATCCTGACCAACCGGCGCATCCTCGCCGACCAGATGGAGTTCCTGAGGCAGCACGTCGCGTCGCACTCGCGACTGGTTCTTGCCTGACTTTTGGCGCAATAGCGGCTACCACCTCCTGGCGCGCGACGCCGCCGGGCGGTTGCGCGTCACCGACGACTTCCTGCGCGCGTATTTCCTCCGCCCCGAAGTGCACCCGGTGGAGGAATCGAACGACGCCGAGCGCGCTCTGCATGCGGCCCTGATGGCCGAGCCGCGTCGCGCGGTGGCCGAGCGCGAGCTCGAGGCTATCGCTGACGGCGATACGCGCGACAACTATCGCATGGTGCTGCGCTTGCGCGCGCGGCTGCTTGCCGCGGGCAGCGTCGAAGGCTGCTATCAGGCCCTGTTCCGCGCGCCGATCGACATCCCGCCGCTGTTCATCGACCAGATGGCCCACGTCATTCTGCGCGCCCTGCTCGAGGGCTGCGAGGATGCGCTCGAGGCGCGCGCGGGCGAGGTCTTCTTCCGTGAGCAGAAGGTGAGCGTCCAGAACGGCCATCCGCTGCTCGCCGATCTCGAAACGGTCGAGCGGCATGCCTCGGGCAACCGCTATGGCTCGATCGGCCGCCTGATCGTCGAGGCGCAAGGCGAGCTCGGCGCCGCCGACCTCGACGTGCTCGACCGCGCGAATGCGGCGCTGTACTGGGAGCGCGAGTCGCGATACGACACGGTGATCAGCCTCACCTACGGCGGCGCCGCACTCTCGGCGCTGGCGCGAGTGATGGAGGCGTGGATCGCGCATTTCCTCGGTCTGCGCGTTGCGGTGAAGCCGATCCGCCGCATCGAGGAGCCGCGCTGGGCCTGGCACGTCGGGCTCGACGCGGAGTCGACTTTGCTGCTCAACGAGCTCTGGAGCGGCGGCGAGGTCGAGCCCGGGCGGCTGCAGCGGATCCTCGCGCTCTTCGCGCTCGACTTCGCCGAGCCGGGGGCGATGCGCCGCGACATCGCCGGCCGCAGCGTTTATCTCGCCCTCGCCGCGGACGAAGCGGGCGTGGTGCGCATGAAGCCGCAGAACCTGCTCCTCAATCTGCCGCTGCATGAAGCCTAGACGAATCTGGCGATGAAGCCCGACTACTGGGACCGGGCGAAGCGGGCGCTGGCGAAGAGCGACCCCGTGATGGCGGGCATCATGCGCGCGCATCCGAAGGTGTTCCTGGCGAAGCGCGGCGAGCCGTTCATGACGCTCGCGCGCGCGATCGTCGGGCAGCAGATCTCGGTGAAGGCGGCGCAGAGCGTCTGGGAGCGCTTCGCCGCCTGCGTCGGCGAAGTCACTCCGCAGCGCGTGCTCGCCAGGGAGCGGCCAGTGCTGCGCGCCTGCGGCTTGTCGGACCGCAAGACCGAGTACATTGCCGACCTCGCGCAGCATTTCGCCGACGGCCGCATCCACGTGGCGCGCTGGTCGGAGATGAACGATGAGGAAATCATCGCCGAGCTGGTCGAGGTGCGCGGCATCGGCCGCTGGACCGCCGAAATGTTCCTGATCTTCAACCTCCTGCGGCCGGACGTTTTCCCGCTCGACGACCTGGGCCTGCAGAAGGGCATCCGTCTCGCCTACTTCCGCGGCCGCAAGATCTCGTTGAAAACCATGCAGAAGCTGGGCGAGGACTGGCGCCCCTGGCGCTCGGTCGCGACCTGGTACCTCTGGCGCTCGCTCGACCCGCTCCCCGTCGAATACTGATTGCGAAGGCGCGTAGAATCGCGCTCCGTGAAAACCACCTTCCTCGAATTCGAGCAGCCGATTGCCGAGCTCGAGAGCCGTATCGAGGAGCTGCGCTACGTCCAGGACGACTCCGCGGTCGACATTTCGGAGGAGATCCAGCGCCTCACCAAGCGCAGCCACACGCTCACCAAGGACATCTACGGCAAGCTGAGCCCTTGGCAGGTGGCGCAGGTGGCGCGTCACCCGCAGCGCCCTTACACGCTCGACTACGTGCAGGCGCTGTTCACCCATTTCGAGGAGTTGCACGGCGACCGCGCGTTCGCCGACGACGCCTCCATCGTCGGCGGGCTGGCGCGCTTCGACGGCGAGCCGTGCGTGGTGATCGGACACCAGAAGGGCCGCGACACGAAGGAAAAGATCGCGCGCAATTTCGGCATGCCCAAGCCCGAAGGCTATCGCAAGGCGCTGCGCCTCATGCATCTTGGCGAGAAGTTCGGCCTGCCGGTCTTCACTTTCGTCGACACGCCCGGCGCGTATCCCGGCATCGACGCCGAGGAGCGCGGCCAATCCGAGGCGATCGGCCGCAACCTCTTCGAGATGGCACGCCTGCGCACGCCGGTCATCGTCAGCATCATCGGCGAGGGCGGCTCGGGTGGCGCGCTGGCGATCGCGGTCGGCGACGTAGTGCTGATGATGCAGTATGCGATGTACTCGGTCATCTCGCCGGAAGGCTGTGCGTCCATCCTCTGGCGCAGCGCGGAGCGCGCGCCGGACGCCGCGGACGCCCTCGGCATCACCTCGGCGCGTCTCAAGACCCTCGGCTTGATCGACAAGATCGTCCCCGAGCCGCTCGGGGGCGCGCACCGCGACCCGGCGGCTGCCGCGCAGTCGCTGAAGCGCGCCCTCCTGGAAGCCGTGAAGCAGGTGCAGGAGAAAAAGCCGAAACAGCTCGTCGAAGAGCGCCTCGAGCGTCTGATGGGCTATGGCAAGTTCAAGGAAGCCGCGGCGCGCTGAGGCGCTGACCGAAGCGGTGACGGCTGCGGTGCGCCGCTCGCTGCCCACGCTGCAGGGCAAACGTGTCGCCGTCGGCCTCTCGGGCGGCGTGGATTCGGTCGTGCTGCTTTACGCGCTCTCGCGGCACCTGCCGGTGCGCGCGGTGCACGTGCACCACGGCTTGAGCCCGAACGGCGATGCCTGGGCGCGCTTTTGCCGCGCTTACTGCCGTTCGCTGGAGGTTCCCCTCACGGTGAAGCGCGTGCGTGTCGCGAGCCGCGGCGAGGGCTTGGAGGCGGCGGCACGGCTGGCGCGGTATGGCGCGTTGCGCAGCGTGCCGGCGGACGCGATCGCGCTCGCGCACCAGCTGGACGACCAGGCCGAGACCGTGCTGCTGAACCTGCTGCGCGGCGCCGGCCGGCGCGGGGCGAGCGGCATGCCGGCCGAGCGGCGCTTCCACGGCAAGCTGCTGGTGAGGCCGCTGCTCGACGTGCCGCGGGAGTCGATCGTCGCCTACGCGAAGCGTCACGGGCTGCACTGGGTCGACGACGAGATGAATGCGCGCGAGGAGCTCGCGCGAGGTTTCATCCGCCGCCGCGTCGCGCCGCTGCTCGCCCAGCGCTATCCGCGCTGGCGCGAGGCGCTCGCGCGCGCTGCGCGCCACTTTTCCCGCGCCGAGCTCGATGCCCAGGAAATGGTACGGGCCTTCCTCGCCGAGAAGGGTCTGCGCTCGCCGAGCGAAGCGAAGCTCGCCGAGATGGTGAAGCAGCTCGCCGGAGGCAGGAGCGGCACACTGCTCGAGCACGACGGCACGCGGCTGCGTCTCTATCGCGGCCGGCTGCTCCAAGCTGGAGCGCCGCCGGTTGCCTTCACGCCCCTCGCCTGGCGCGGCGAGCCGAAGCTTGCGTTGCCGGCGCTCGGCGGCGAGCTGGTCTTCCGCCGCGTGCGCGGTCGCGGCATCGACGCGCGCGTCCTCGAGGACGGCGCGCTCACCGTGCGTCTGCGCGGCGGCGGCGAGCGGCTGCAGCCCGACGCCCGGCGCCCGAGGCGCACGCTGAAGAACCTCTTTCAGGAAGCGGGCGTTCCCGCGTGGCAGCGCGAGCGACTGCCGCTCCTCTTTCGCGGCGAGGCGCTGGTGTGGGTGCCGGGAATCGGCGTCGACGTTCGTTTCCAGGCGCAGGAGCGCGCGCCGGCAGTGCTTCCCGAATGGCGCGAGGCGTGACAGTGCGTGTCGTAAGCTGCTAAGATTTCAGGTTAATTTAGCGGCGTAAGGCCTTGTCGCGCCCACTTGGTTGCCTTTTCACAAGCGGAGACTCCCAGGATGGCAGTAGAGCGCACGCTCTCGATCGTCAAACCCGACGCGGTGAAGAAAAACGCGATCGGCCAAATTCTCGCGCGCTTCGAGAAGGCCGGTCTGCGCATCGTGGCGGCGCGCATGATGCACCTCTCGCGCGCAGAAGCGGAAGGCTTCTATGCCGTGCACCGGAATCGGCCGTTTTTCCGCGACCTGGTGGATTTCATGACCTCCGGCCCGGTGCTGGTGCAGGTGCTCGAGGGCGAGGATGCGATCGCGAAGAACCGTGAGCTGATGGGTGCGACGGACCCGAAGAAGGCGACGAAGGGGACGATCCGCGCCGATTTCGCCGAGTCGATCGATGCGAACGCGGTGCATGGGTCCGACGGCGTCGATACCGCGCAGGTCGAGATCGCCTACTTTTTCCCCGCCTGCGAGGTGTACTCGCGGTGACCATGAATCTTCTCGGCCTGGACGCGGCCGCGCTCGGCCGCTTCTTCGCCGAGCAGGGCGAAAAGCCTTTCCGCGCGCGGCAGCTGATGCACTGGCTGCATCAGGCCGGCGAAGGCGATTTCGCGCGGATGAGTGATCTCGCGAAGACGCTGCGGGAGAAGCTCGTGGCCGCGGCCTGCGTGGAAGCGCCGCAGATCGTCGCCGATACACTCGCCGCGGACGGCACGCGCAAGTGGCTGCTCAAGGTCGACGGGGGCAATGCCGTCGAAGCCGTGTTCATTCCGCAAGCGCACCGCGGCACGCTGTGCATCTCGAGCCAGGCGGGCTGCGTGCTCGATTGCGCCTTCTGCTCCACGGGCAAGCAGGGATTCAACCGCAACCTGAGCACCGCGGAGATCGTCGGCCAGCTATGGCTCGCGAACCGGCTGCTGCGCGCCCCGGGCGTCGATCGCCCGGTGACCAACGTCGTGCTGATGGGCATGGGCGAGCCGCTGCTCAACCTCGACGCGGTGCTTCCGGCGCTGCGCCTCATGATCGACGACAATGCCTACGGGCTGTCGCGTCGGCGCGTCACGGTCTCCACCTCGGGCGTGGTTCCGGAGATGGATCGGCTGCGGGACGAGTGCCCCGTCGCGCTCGCCGTCTCGTTGCATGCGCCGAACGACGCGTTGCGCGACCGGCTGGTGCCCGTCAACCGCAAGTACCCGCTGCGCGAGCTCCTTGCCGCCTGTAACCGATACCTGGAGAAGGCGCCGCGCGACTTCATCACCTTCGAGTACGTCATGCTCGGCGGGGTGAACGACGCCGACGCGCACGCCCACGAGCTCGCAGCGCTCGCACGCCGGGTGCGCTGCAAGTTCAACCTGATTCCGTTCAATCCCTTTCCGGGCGCGCCGTTCGTGCGCAGCGACGCCGATCGCATGCAGCGCTTTGCCGCCATCCTGCAGCGCGCCGGGCTGACGGTCACCACGCGCAAGACGCGCGGCGACGATATCGGCGCGGCTTGCGGGCAGCTCGCCGGCGAGGTCGCCGACCGGACGCGGCGCCGGGCGCGATGGCAGCTTCGCGAAGTTCGCGCATGAGACCGGCTTTGCTCCTGCTCGTCGAGGCGGTCGCGCTCGCCGCCGCGCTTGCGGGCTGTGCCGCGCCCCGTGCCGATGGGCCGAGGACCGACACGGGAACCATCGCCGGCGAGGTCGGCGATCCCCGCAACCGCGCGCGCGTGCACACGGAGCTCGCGGCGCTGTATTTCGAGCGTGGCAACGCGGCCGTCGCGCTCGAGGAGCTTCGCCTCGCTACCGGCGCGGACCCGAAATATGCTGCGGCGTACAGCCTGTTCGGGGTGGTGTACATGGACCTGAAGGAGAACCGCCTCGCGGAAGACAACTTCCAGCGCGCCCTCGCTCTCTCGCCGAGCGACCCGGAGATCAACCACAGCTACGGCTGGTTCCTCTGTCAAAGCGGGCGCGAGGTCAACTCGATCCCCTACTTCCTGCACGCGACCCGCAATCCGCTCTATGCGAGGCCGTGGCTCTCGTATTCGGCCGCCGGTGTGTGCAGCCTGCGCGAGGGCAAGGTGAAGGACGCTGACGATTACTTCCAGCGCGCGTTGCGGCTCAATGCCGACGAGCCGACCGCGCTGCTCAGCCTCGCAGCGCTGCGCTACGACCAGGGGCAGATGGACGACGCGCGCAGGCTCATCACGCGCTACAACAAGGTGGTCACGCCGAGCGCGGAGTCGCTCTGGCTCGGGCTGCGCATCGAGCGGCGAATCGGCGGCCGCATCGCCGAACAGAGCTATGCCGAGCAGCTGCGGCGGCGCTTCCCCGGCTCCCCGCAGGCGCGCTCTCTCGCGCGCGGCGACTATAGCGGACCGGCGACGGAGCGCACCCGGTGAATGCCCCGGCGCTTAACGTGGGCGCAGAGCTGCAGCGCCTGCGCGAGGCGCGCGGACTCGCGCTGTCCGAGGTCGCGCAGCAGCTGAAGTTCGCGCCGCGCCAGCTCGAGGCGCTCGAGCAGGACCGGTGGGATCTTCTCCCGGGCGGCACGATCGTGCGAGGGATGGTGCGCAACTACGCGCGGCTGCTGAAGATTGATCCGGAGCCGCTGGTGCGCGGCGTCGCCGAGCGCTACGACGCGCCCGACGCGAACTACCTGGCCGCGCGCTACACCCAGCCAGTGCCTTTCAGCGACGGCGCGCGGCGCTCCACCCTGGTCTACCTCGGCCTCTCGCTCGGCGTGCTGGCGCTCGGCGCCGGCGTGGCCTGGCAGTGGTACCACGAGCGCGCCGCGCCCCCGCCTGCCGTCACGGCGCCGTCGCCCGCCGCCACTCTCGCCAAGGCGACCGTGGAAGAGGAGGCTCCGCTTCCGGCCGAGAAGAACGCGGAGCCCGCTGTTGCCGCGAAGGTCAAGGAGTCGAAGCCGGAGCGTGTGCCGCCCGGCGTTGACGCCGCCGTGGCGCCGAGCGAGGCGAAGACGGAAGCGGTCGAGAAGCCCGCCCCCGCGAAGCCGCTGCCGCTCGCCAAGGTTCCCGCGGGTGTCCACCGGCTGGTCATCCGCTGCGACGAGGAGGCCTGGATCGAAGTGCGCGACGCCAACGACCGCGCGCTGATATCGTCGCTCAATCCCGCGGGGTCGGAGCGGGTAGTGCAGGCGCATGGCCCCCTCAATCTGGTCATCGGCAACGCGCGGCATGTGCAGGTGCTGCGCAACGATCAGCCGATCGATATGGCGCCCTTCATCCGCGTCGAAACCGCCCGCTTCACCCTGCCATGATCCGACGTCTCTCGCGCCAGGTCCGCGTCGGCGGCGGCGCCGCACCCGTTCTCATCGGCGGCGGCGCGCCCGTGGTCGTGCAGTCGATGACGAATACCGACACCGAGGATGCCGAGGCGACCGTGGCTCAGGTGCGCGAGCTCACGCGCGCTGGCTCGGAGCTCGTGCGCATCACCGTCAATACGCCGAAAGCGGCGGCGCAGGTACCGCGCATCCGCGAGCGCCTGGACCGCGCAGGGTGCTTCGTGCCGCTGGTCGGCGATTTCCACTTCAACGGTCATAAGCTCCTCACGCAATATCCCGATTGCGCGCGCGCGCTCGACAAGTACCGCATCAATCCGGGCAACGTGGGCCGCGGGACGAAGCGCGACGAGCAGTTCGCGCAGATGATCGAAACCGCGCTGCGCTACGACAAGCCGGTGCGCATCGGGGTCAACTGGGGCAGCCTGGATGCGGCGCTGCTCGCGCGCCTAATGGACGAGAACGCCCTGCTCGCCGAGCCGCGCGACGCCGCCGAGGTGATGCGCGAGGCGGTGATCCGCTCGGCGCTCGACTCGGCGCGCCAGGCCGAGGACCTCGGTCTGCCGGCCGAGCGCATCGTCATTTCCTGCAAGATGAGCCAGGTGCAGGATCTGATCGCGGTCTACCGGAGCCTCGCCGCGCGCTGCGACTATGCGCTGCATCTCGGCCTCACCGAGGCGGGCATGGGCTCGAAAGGCATCGTCGCCTCGAGCGCGGCCATGGCGGTGCTGCTGCAGGAAGGCATCGGCGACACGATCCGCATCTCCCTCACGCCCGAGCCGGGGGGCAGCCGCGCGCGCGAGGTGCAGGTGGCGCAGGAGCTCCTGCAGAGCATGGGACTACGCTCGTTCACGCCCATGGTGAGCGCGTGCCCGGGATGCGGACGCACCACGAGCACCGTGTTCCAGGAGCTCGCGCAGAAGATCGAGGCCTACCTGCGCGCGCAGATGCCGGTGTGGCGCAGCTCGCATCCCGGCGTCGCGGGCATGCGCGTCGCGGTGATGGGCTGCGTGGTCAACGGCCCGGGAGAGTCGAAGCACGCGAACATCGGCATCAGCCTTCCGGGGACCAACGAAGTGCCGGTCGCCCCCGTCTATGTCGACGGGAAGAAGACCGTCACCCTCAAGGGCGAGCGCATCGCGGAAGAATTTCAGGCGCTGGTCGAAGATTACGTTCGCACGCATTACCAAGGGTCCGGCAGCCCGTGACGCCGATCCGCGCCGTACGCGGCATGAACGACATCCTGCCGCCCGAGACCGCGCTGTGGCGCGAGTTCGAGGCGAAGGTCGAGGACTGGCTCGAGCGACACGGCTATCGCAACATCCGCATGCCGGTGGTCGAGCCGACCCAGCTCTTCCGCCGTGCCATAGGCGAGGCGACCGACATCGTCGAGAAGGAGATGTATTCCTGGCGCGACGAGCTGAACGACGAGCAGCTGACCCTGCGGCCGGAGGGGACCGCCTCGTGCGTGCGCGCGGCGATCGAGCACAGCCTCGTCTACGACGGGCCGAAGCGGCTGTGGTACGGCGGGCCGATGTACCGGCACGAGCGGCCGCAGAAGGGCCGCTACCGCCAGTTCCACCAGTACGGGGTCGAGGCGCTCGGCTTTCCCGGGCCGGACATCGACGCGGAGCACATCGCCATGTGCGCGGCGCTCTGGCGCGAGCTCGGGCTCGAGGAAGTTCGCCTCGAGCTGAACACGATCGGCTCGTCCGAGGAGCGCGCGCGTTACCGGGCCGACCTGGTGCGACATCTCCAGCAGCATGAAGACCGGCTCGACGCGGACGCGAGACGACGCCTGCACACGAACCCGCTGCGCACGCTCGATTCGAAGAATGCCGGGGTCCAGGAAGTGGTGGCGAGCGCGCCTTCGCTGATGCAATACCTCGGCGAGGCCTCGCTCGCGCATTTCGACGGCGTGAAGCGGCTGCTCGCGGCGGCGGGCGTCGAGTACCGTGTGAACCCGCGGCTGGTGCGCGGGCTCGATTACTACAATCTCACCGTGTTCGAGTGGATTTCCGACCGCCTCGGTGCACAGGGAACGGTGTGCGGCGGGGGCCGCTACGACGGGCTCTTCACACAGCTGGGAGGAAAGCCCACGCCGGCGACCGGCTTCGCCATGGGCAACGAGCGCATCGTCGCGCTTCTCGCGGACGCCGGGCGCACGCCCGCGCCGCCCGTCCCGGACGCGTACGTGCTTTGGCACGGCGAGGCCGCCCTCGAGGCGGCTTTCCGCCTGGCGCAGGAGCTGCGTGGGCACGGTCTTCGGGTAGTCCTGCACGCGGGTGGCGGCAGCCTGAAGTCGCAGATGCGCAGGGCGGACGCGAGCGGCGCCCGCTTCGCGTTGCTTCTCGGCGAGGAGGAGCTCGGCGCCGGGGAAGTGTCGCTGAAGCCACTGCGGGAGGGCGCCGCGCAGACGCGCCACAAGCCCGGGCACTTGGTCAACATACTGAAGGGAGCCTGATGGCGCTCGACTTGGAAGAGCAGGAAAAGGTTGCGGAACTCAAAGCGTGGTGGCAGCAGTACGGGCGCTTCATCGTGACGCTGGTCATCGCCTTCGCCGTGGCGCTCGCCGGATGGCAGGGATGGCGCTGGTATCAGGCGAGCCAGGCGAACCGCGCAGGCGCGCTCTACGACACGCTCACGCATGCAGCGCAGAGCGGGGACGCGAAGGCCGTGCGCGATGCGAGCGGCGCGCTCATCGAGAGCTACTCCGGCACCCTGTACGCGACGATGGGCGCGTTGAGCGCGGCGCGCTTCTACTTCGAGCACGGCGAGCTGAAGAATGCCAAGCTGCAGCTCGAGTGGGCGCTCGAGCATTCGCCCTCCGACGACTTCCGCGATCTCGCTCGCCTGCGCCTCGCGGCGGTCCTGCTCGAGGAAAAGGCGTACGACGAGGCGCTCGCCAAGCTCGCCGAGCCTCACGCCGCCGCGTACGACGCGCAGTATGCCGCGCTCAAGGGCGACGTCCTGGTGGCGAAGAACGACGCCGCGCAGGCGCGCGCGGCATACCAGCTCGCGCTGGACAAGGCCGACGCGGGCAACGCCGCGTTCCGCGAGAGCGTGCGCATGCGGCTCGACGCGCTCGGTGGCTAGGCCGACGCGAGCGCTGGCCGTCACGCTCGCCGGTGCGGCGCTCGCCGGTTGCTCGATCTTTTCCGGCCCTTCGGGCCCGAAGCCGGCCGAGCTCGTGTCGCTACCGGCCGGCGCGCCGGTGGTGCGGCAGGTGTGGAGAGCGCACGTCGGGGACGCGGACGGTTTCGTCTTTTCGCCGGCGTTCGCCGCCGATTCCGTCTATGCCGCCGGGCGCTCCGGCACCGTCGTGCGACTCGATGCCGCCACCGGCCGCGAGATCTGGCGCGCCTCTCTGCAGATGCCGCTCTCGGCCGGCGTCGGCACCGACGGTCGCACGGTCGCGGTCGGCAACGAGAAAGGCGTGGTGGCGGCGCTCGAGGCAGGCACGGGCAAGCTGCGCTGGCAGGCACGCGTCTCGAGCGAGGTGCTTGCGCCTCCGGCGGTCGGCGATGGGCTGGTCGTGGTGCGCAGCCTCGACAACCGGGTCTTCGCCTTCGATGCAGCCGACGGCAGCCGGCGCTGGGTGTATCAACGCGCGCCCGCTTCGCTCGTCGTTCGCGTGCCTTCGGGCGTGGTCCTCGGCAAGGGGACCGCGTATGCCGCATTCCGCGCCGGGAAGCTGGCGGCCGTCGCGCTCGCCAACGGCGGTCAGCGCTGGGAGGCGACCGTCGCTCTGCCGAAAGGCGCCACCGAACTCGAGCGGGTGACCGATGTCGTCGGCGACCCGGCGCTCGTCGGCCGCGAAGTATGCGCCGCTGCTTACCAGGGGCGGGTCGGCTGCTTCGATGCCGACAGCGGGCGGCCGCTGTGGACGCGCGAGCTATCCTCGCTGACCGGCGTCAGCGTCGATGCGCGCTATGCCTTCGTCTCCGATGAGAACGGCGCCGTGCATGCGCTCGATCGCGCGAGCGGGCGCTCGATCTGGCGGCAGGACAAGCTCGCCCATCGGCAGGTAACCGTACCGGTGCCGCTCGGCGAGCGGGTGGCGGTCGGCGACTTCGAGGGCTATGTGCATTTCCTCGCGCGCGACACCGGCGCCTTCGTCGAACGCTTCGCGACGCGCGACGGCGCAATTGCTGCGCCGCCGTTGCCGCTGCCGTCCGGCCTGCTGGTGCAGACGCAGAGCGGCGGGCTGTATGTGCTCGAGCCATAGCGGCATCGCGAAGCACATCGCGTGAAGCCTATCCTCGCCCTCGTCGGCCGTCCGAACGTCGGCAAGTCGACGTTATTCAATCGACTGACGCGCAGTCGCGATGCGCTGGTCCACGATTTGCCCGGCGTGACGCGCGACCGTCACTACGGCGAGGGAAGCAGCGGCGGGCGCTCCTTCATCGCGATCGACACCGGCGGTCTAGAGCCGGGCGCCGCCGAGGGCATCTTCGCCGAGATGGGGCGGCAAGCGCAGCAGGCCATTGCGGAGGCGGACGAGGTGCTCTTCATCGTCGATGCTCGCGCCGGCCTCACGCCTGCGGACCGGCAAATCGCCGAGCGCCTGCGCCGGCGTAAGTCCTCGGTACAGATCGTCGTGAACAAGGCCGAGGGGATGCCGCGCGAAAGCGCCGTGGCCGAGTTCCACGAACTCGGGCTCGGCGCACCGGCGGCGATTTCCGCCGCGCATGGAGAGGGCGTGCGCGAATTGCTGGATGAGGTGCTCGGCCGCTTCGCCGAGGAGGAGGGCGAGGCGGCCGAGGACGACGCCGACCGCCATCCCCGGGTGGCGATCGTCGGACGCCCGAACGTCGGCAAGTCGACGCTGATCAATGCCCTGGTCGGCGAGGAGCGCGTCATTGCCTTCGACCAGCCGGGAACGACGCGCGATGCGATCGAGGTGCCTTTCCAGCGCGCCGGGCGCCGCTACACGCTGATCGACACCGCTGGCGTG
Source organism: Burkholderiales bacterium (assembly GCA_036274735.1). Classification (GTDB taxonomy): domain Bacteria; phylum Pseudomonadota; class Gammaproteobacteria; order Burkholderiales; family SG8-39; genus SCGC-AG-212-J23. The sequence continues at coordinate 1,510 of DASUFD010000023.1, read as the reverse complement.
CGCCGCCGGGGGCGCACCGGCACTGAGGTCGAGTACTTCTCCATCGTCAAGGCGCTGCAAGCGATCGAGGCGGCGAACGTCGCCGTGCTGGTGCTAGATGCGATCGACGGCGTGACCGAGCAGGATGCGCACGTTGCCGGCTATATCCTCGAGCGCGGACGCGCGGTCGTGATCGCCGTCAACAAGTGGGATGCGGCCAGCAAGGAGGCGCGCGAGCGCATGAAGCGTGATCTCGCCTGGAAGCTCGGCTTCCTCGGCTTCGCGGACGCGCATACCGTCTCGGCAAAGGACGGTAAAGGGCTCGGTCCGCTCATGCGCTCGGTGGACGCCGCGTACGCAGCTGCGACCGCCCGGCTGCCCACGCCGAAACTCACGCGCGCCATGCTCGCCGCGGTAGAACGGCAAGCGCCACCGAAGAGCGGCCTCATTCGCCCCAAGCTGCGTTACGCGCACCAGGGGGGAATCAATCCGCCGCGCGTCGTGATCCACGGCAATGCGCTCGATAGAGTGCCAGACTCCTATCGGCGCTATCTCGAGGGATACTTGCGCAGCGCGTTCAAGCTCGTCGGCACGCCGCTCGCGATCGAGCTGCGGACCGGTCGCAACCCTTACGCGAACAAGAGGCGGTAGAGGAGCCGCCCCGGCCCGAGGGCAAACACTCCCGCGCCGGCCAGGCCGAGGAAGGTGCCGAAGTTACGGTGAGCGCGCACGTTGCCGCGGCGGATGGAGTAGAGCGCGCCCGCGAGCGACATTAGCGTTCACGCCGAGAGCGGATGGATCCAGGAAGGCCCGGCCTTATGTTGACGATGGACACATTATCGGACACGATATGTGTCCAATGTCAACATACCATCACGGTGACCTGCGTCCCACCCTCCTGCGCGCAGGACAGGCGCTGCTCGAGAAAGCCGGCCCGGACACTCTCTCGCTACGCGAGCTGGCCCGTCGCGCCGGGGTCTCGCACAATGCGCCGTACCGTCATTTCTCCGATCGGGAAGCGCTGCTTGCGGCTCTCGCCGCGGATGGCTTTCGGCGGCTGGGCGAGGCGCTCGCGACGACCTCCGGGCGGGAGACGGGATTGGCGTACGTGCGCTTCGCTCTCGAGCACCCGCAGCTTTTTCGCCTGATGTTCGGCGGCCGCCTGCGCTTCTCGCGGCATCCTGCGCTCTCGGAGGCGGCCGCGCAGCCCTACCAAGCCCTGCTCGCTGCTTTCCGCGCCCAGCCGGCGATCGCAGATCCGGACAAGGCCGCGGCCGCCGCGTGGGCGCTCGTCCACGGGCTTGCCCACTTGCTGCTAGACGGTCATCTTGCGCGGCAGGTGAGCGATCCCAGCGCGTTCGCCGCCGAGGTGATCGGCGCCGTGCGCTTCGCCTCGCGCGCCGGCTGACGGCGCATGCGCCCGTCCGTCCGACTCGGCGCCTTCTACTTCGCGTTCTTCGCTTACGTCGGCCTGATGGTCGCCTATCTGCCGGCGTATCTCGCCGCGCGCGGCCTCGGCGCCGCCGAGATC
>DASUFD010000022.1:0-17304 GCA_036274735.1 Burkholderiales bacterium | reverse complement strand
TCGACGGCCGCGCGGGTCGCGTGCAGCGCGTCCTCGACGCGCGCCTTCTTCTCCTTCATCTCGACTTCGGTCGCGGCGCCGACCTTGATCACTGCCACGCCGCCGGCGAGCTTCGCCACGCGCTCCTGCAGCTTCTCCTTGTCGTAGTCGCTGGTCGCCTCGTCGATCTGCACGCGGATCTGCTTGACGCGCGCCTCGATCGCCTTCTTGTCGCCCGCACCGTCGATGATGGTGGTGTTCTCCTTGGCCGACTCGACCTTCTTCGCCCGGCCCAGGTCCTTGAGCGTCGCGTTCTCGAGCTTCAGGCCGAGCTCCTCCGAGATCACCGTGCCGCCGGTGAGGATCGCCATGTCTTCCAGCATCGCCTTGCGGCGGTCGCCGAAGCCGGGCGCCTTGACCGCGACGGTCTTGAGAATGCCGCGGATGTTGTTCACCACCAGCGTGGCGAGCGCCTCGCCCTCGACTTCCTCGGCGATGATCAAAAGCGGCTTGCCCGCCTTCGCCACCTGCTCGAGGATCGGCAGCAGCTCGCGGATCGACGAGATCTTCTTGTCGTGCAGGAGGATGTACGGGTCCTCGAGCACGGCGATCTGCTTCTCGGGGTTGTTGATGAAGTACGGCGAGAGGTAGCCGCGGTCGAACTGCATGCCCTCGACGAGGTCGAGCTCGTTTTCGAGCGACTTGCCGTCCTCGACGGTGATCACGCCTTCCTTGCCGACCTTGTCCATCGCGTCGGAGATGATCTTGCCGACGTTCGCGTCGGCGTTGGCGGAAATGGCGCCGACCTGGGCGATCTCCTTCGAGCTCGAGCAGGGCTTGGAGACCTTCTTCAGCTCCTCGACCACGGCGGTCACCGCCTTGTCGATGCCGCGCTTGAGGTCCATCGGGTTCATGCCCGAGGCGACGTACTTCATCCCCTCGCGCACGATCGCCTGCGCAAGCACGGTGGCGGTCGTCGTGCCGTCACCGGCGACATCCGAGGTCTTGGACGCCACTTCCTTCACCATCTGCGCGCCCATGTTCTCGAACTTGTCCTTGAGCTCGATCTCCTTGGCGACCGACACGCCGTCCTTGGTGACGGTCGGCGAGCCGAACGAGCGCTCGAGCACCACGTTGCGGCCCTTGGGCCCCAGCGTGACCTTCACGGCATCGGCCAGGATGTTCAGGCCGTGGACCATCCTGGCGCGCGCGCCTTCGTGGAAACGTACTTCTTTGGCTGGCATTGTGTTTCTCTCCTAGTCTTGAATGCTTTCGGCGGTTACGCGCCTTCGCTCAGTTACCTTCGATTACGCCCATGATGTCCTCCTCGCGCATCACGAGGAGTTCTTCGCCCTTTACCTTGACGGTCTGCCCGGAGTACTTACCGAACAGGATCTTGTCGCCCACCTTGACGTCGAGCGGGATCAGCTTGCCCTGATCGTCTTTCTTGCCCTTGCCGACGGCGACGACCTCGCCCTGGTCAGGCTTCTCGGCAGCGGTGTCGGGAATGACGATGCCACCCGCGGACTTGCGCTCTTCCTCGATGCGCTTGACGATCACGCGGTCATGCAACGGACGAATCTTCATTGGAGACTCCCTCTAAAACGCATTGAAAATGCGATGTCTTACAATGGGTTGAGAATGCTCCCATCCCGGAATCGAGAAGCTGGATTGCGCTGCACAAAAGCGCTTAGCACTCAGCTCAGACGAGTGCTAATAATAAAGGTCGCTCCGCCGGCTTTCAAGTGGGTGGGCGTCCTCGCGCTGCTGGCCCTCTCGGCACAGGCCGTACTCGCGTCGGATCTGCCGCCTTCCGCGGCCCGCGCGCTTCGCGCCGCCGGCATCCCGGAGTCGAGCGTAGGCGTGGTGGTGCAGGAAATCGGCCAGAGCCGCCCGTCGCTCGCACTCAATGCGGGAGCGCCCATGAACCCGGCTTCGACCATGAAGCTGGTAACGACCTACGCGGCGCTCGAGCGCCTCGGGCTCGGCTTTCGCTGGCGTACCGAGGCCTACCTCGACGGCGAGAATCTGGTGCTGCGCGGCACGGGCGACCCGAACCTCAACTACGAAGCCTTCTGGATGCTGCTGCGCAACCTGCGCGGGCGGGGGCTGCGCGAGATCCATGGCGACATCGTGCTCGACCGCAGCTATTTCGCCCCGGTGCAGTACGAGCCTTTCGACAACGATGTTTACCGGCCGTACAACGTCACGCCCGATGCCCTGCTCGTCAATTTCCGCTCGGTGCATTTCACCTTTCTCCCGGAAGGCGAAAAGGGCGTGCGCATCTATGCCGAGCCGGCGCTGCCGGGGCTCACGGTCGTCAACTCCCTGAAGATCACCGACGGCGCCTGCCCGGAGGGCCGGGCTTTTCGCGACCTGCTGCAGGCCGCCTTCCACCCGCGGCCGCCCCTCGCGAGCTTTACCGGCGCCTATCCCGAGAGCTGCGGCGAGCGCGACATGAACGTGGCGCTCTACGAGCCGGGCGACTATCTGGAAGGGCTAGTGCGCGAGCTCTGGGCCGAGCTCGGCGGAACTTGGAGCGGCAAGCTGCGCGAAGGCGAAGCCTCCAGGAGCGCCAGGCTCGTGTACACGCACGAGTCCGAGCCGCTCGCGATCGCGGTGCGAGACATCAACAAGTTCTCGAATAACGTCATGGCACGCCAGCTCTTCCTCACGCTGGGAGCGGAGCTCGCCGGCCCGCCGGCGCAGCCCGACAAGGCGGCGCGGGCGGTGCGCGAGTGGCTGAAAGAGAAGGCGCTGTCGATGCCGGAGCTCGTGATGGAGAACGGCTCGGGGCTCTCGCGCGTCGCGCGCATCAGCCCGGCCCATCTCAACGCGCTGCTGCAGGCCGCTTGGCGCAGCGCGGTGATGCCCGAGTTCGTCGCCTCGCTCCCGGTCGTCGCCGTCGACGGCACGATGAAGAAGCGGCTGAAGGACGAGGCGGTGGCGGGGCACGCGCACATCAAGACCGGGCTGCTTTCCGATGCGCGTGCCATGGCCGGCTATGTCATCGATCGCCGCGGCCGCCGCTACACCGTGGTGATGATCGTCAATCATGCGCGCGCGCCGCAGGCGGACGCGGCGATGGACGCGCTCCTCAGCTGGATCTATTCGGGGTCTGCAGGCCGAGGGATTCCCACAGCGAGTCGACCCGCCGCTTCGTCTCGGCGTCCATAGCGATCGGCCGGCCCCAACGCCGCGCGGTCTCGCCCGGCCACTTGGAGGTCGCATCGATGCCCATCTTCGAGCCCAGGCCGGCGACCGGGCTGGCGAAGTCGAGAGTGTCGATCGGCGTGTTCTCAACGATCGTGCAGTCGCGCGCCGGGTCGACCCGCGTGCTGATCGCCCAGATCACGTCCTGCCAGTTGCGTACGTCGACGTCGTCGTCCACGACGATCACGAACTTGGTGTACATGAACTGCCGCAAATAGCTCCATACGCCGAACATGACGCGCTTCGCGTGCCCGGCGTATTGCTTGCGCATGCTCACCGCGGCAACGCGGTAGGAGCAGGCCTCGGGCGGGAGGTAGAAGTCGACGATTTCCGGAAACTGTTTTGCGAGCAGCGGCACGAAGAGCTCGTTCAGCGCGACGCCGAGCATGGCGGGCTCGTCCGGCGGGCGGCCGGTATACGTGGAGTGATAGATCGGCGCGCGGCGCGAGCTTATGCGCTCGACGGTGAAGACGGGAAAGCGCTCCGCTTCGTTGTAGTAGCCGGTATGGTCGCCGTGCGGCCCCTCCTCCGCGGTCTCCTCGCCGATCACGCCTTCGAGCACGATCTCCGCCGAGGCGGGGACCTGCAGCTCGCTGCCCAGGCACTTGACCAGCTCGCTGCGCGCGCCGCGCAAGAGGCCCGCGAACTGGTACTCGCTCATCGTGTCGGGCACGGGGGTGACGGCGGCGAGCATGGTCGCCGGGTCGGCGCCGAGCGCCACCGCCACCGGGAAGGGGTCGCGCGAAATCTTCCGATGATCCTGGAAATCGAGCGCGCCGCCCCGGTGCGCGAGCCAGCGCATGATGAGCCGGTTGGGGCCGAGGAGCTGCTGACGGTAGATGCCGAGATTCTGGCGCTGCTTGTGCGGCCCGCGCGTGACGGTCAGGCCCCAGGTGACGAGCGGACCGGCGTCGCCCGGCCAGCAAAGCTGCACCGGCAGCTTCGTCAGGTCTACGTTCTTGCCTTCGCGCACGACCTCCTGGCACGGCGCGGAGGAGCGCACGCGCGGCGCCATGTCGAGCACGCGCTTGAACATCGGAAACTGCGCCCACAGATCCTTCACCCCGCGCGGCGGCTCCGGCTCCTTCAGCTGCGCGAGCAGCTCGCCGATACGCCGCAATCCTTTCGCATCTTGCGCGCCCATCGCGGCCGCCACGCGTCCCACCGTGCCGAAAAGGTTGGCGAGCACCGGCATGTCGTAGCCCGTCGGGCGCTCGAAGAGGAGCGCCGGACCGCCCGCGCGTAGCACGCGGTCGCACACCTCGGTCATCTCCAGCCGCGGTGATACCGGGATCGCGATGCGCTTCAGCTCGCCCATCGCCTCGAGCTGCGAGACGAACTCGCGCAGGTCGGCGTAGCTCAACCGCGCTCGCCTATTTCACGAGCGCGGCCACCCGCTCGGCAAGCATTTCGGCGAAATCGAGCAGCAGCGTGTCGCGGCCGCGCACCCAGAAGACGCGCTCGGCCGCGCCGAAATTGAGCCTGAGCACGGTAGTGCCGCGCCACCCGTACACGATGAGCGCGGCGCCGCCGAGCGCGCAGGCGAGCGCCGCCGCCGGCATCAGGCTGGCGAGCGCCTCGAAGAAGCGGAACAGCGCGTAGAGCGCGCGCGCGACGGCCTGCGTGCCGCCCGAGGCCATGTCGCCCGCCGCCTGCCCGGCGAAGCCGCCGAGCGGCCCCGCGAGCGCGAGCAGCACGAAAGCAAGCACGACGAGGCCGACGCCCCAGCGCAGCTTGCGCGAATCCCGGGCGAAGGAGACGCCGACCGCGGCGAGCGCCGAGAGCGGCACGGTTTCCAGGTACGACTCGCTGCGATGCACGAGGCAGCGCGGATAGAGCGCAAGGTGTGAGCCGCGCTGCAGCCCGCTCGTGAACTCGAAACGGGTGAGCGGCGGAGGCGCCTCGCTCGGCACGCTCATTGGAGGGCGAAGCTGCCGACGATGCCGGCGAAGATCGCGGCGCCGACCCAGTTGTTGTGCCGGAAGGCGCGAAAGCATTCCGCCCGGCTGCGTCCGCGAATCAGCGAGCCGTGATAGAGCATCATCGCCCCGGCCGCGATCAGCCCGGCGTGGTAGGGCCAGCCGAGGTTTCGCCAGACCCCGAGCCAGACGAGCAGGACGAGCATCAGCGCATAGCTCGCCATCACTGCGGCAACGTCCCAGTGTCCGAGGGTGAGCGCCGAGGAGCGCACCCCGATCTTCGCATCGTCGTCGCGATCCACCATCGCATACTCCGTGTCGTAGGCGAAGCCGTAGCAGACATTGGCCGCGAACAGCAGCGCGCATTCCGCCGGCAGGCGGCCCTGTACGGCAGCGTACGCCATCGGAATGCCGAAGCCGAAGGCGATGCCGAGACCGACCTGCGGGAAGGGGAAAAAGCGCTTGGCGAACGGGTAGCTCGCGGCGATCGCCGCGCCGACGAACGCCAGCGCGACGGCGAGCCGGTTGAGAAACAGCACCAGGCCGAACGCGGCGAGAGCGAGTCCGGCGGCGACGGCGAGCGCCTCCCAGGGCTCGATCTCGCGCGCGGCAAGCGGCCGCTCGCGCGTGCGCTCGACGTGCGGATCGAAGTCGCGGTCGGCGAAGTCGTTCATCGCGCACCCGGCGGAGCGCATGAGCAATGTGCCCACCACGAAGATGACCACCATGCCGGGCGCGGGGTGGCCGTCGGCGGCGAGCCATAGCGCCCAGAGCGTCGGCCAGAGGAGCAGCAGCGTGCCGATCGGCTTGTCGAGACGGATGAGACGCTCGTACGCGTCGAGGCGCCGGAGAAGGGCCGAGCGGTGCACGCGCCTAGAATAACTCACGTCGTCGTCAGCTCGTGCCGGCCGGCGAGCCAGCGCGCGAGATGCGCGCGCGCCGCTGCCGGGTGGCGCTCGGCGAGCTCCGCGGCGGCCGCGACGGCGGCTTCGACGAGATCCGCGTCGCGCTCGAGGTCGGCGAAGCGCAGCAGCGGCTGGCCGCTCTGGCGCTCGCCCAGCACTTCGCCCGGGCCGCGCAGCTCGAGGTCGCGCTGCGCGATGGCGAAGCCGTCGCGGTTCTCGTAGATCACCTTGAGCCGCTCCCGGGCGGTGTCCGCGAGCGGCTCGGCGTAGAGCAGAATGCACACGCTCTCGCGCGCCGCGTTGCCGCCGCCGCGGCCGATGCGCCCGCGCAGCTGGTGCAGCTGCGCGAGCCCGAAGCGCTCCGCGCTCTCGATCACCATGAGCGAGGCGTTCGGCACGTCGACGCCCACCTCGATGACCGTGGTGCAGACGAGGAGCTGCAGCGCGCCGGAAGCGAAAGCGTGCATGACCGCCGCCTTGTCCGGCGCCGGCAGGCGCCCGTGCAGCAGCCCGATGCGCAGGTCCTTCAGCTCCGCGCACAGCAGGGCGTAGGTATCGAGCGCGGTCTGCACGCCCTTCTTCGACTCTTCGATCACTGGACAGACCCAGTAGGCCTGCTGACCTTCGGCGCAAGCGGCGCGGATGCGCGACAGCAGCTCGGCGCGGCGCTCCTCGGCGAACAGGCGGGTCGTCACCGGTCGGCGGCCCGGCGGCAGCTCGTCGATCACCGATACGTCGAGATCGGCGAAATAGGTCATCGACAGCGTGCGCGGGATCGGCGTCGCGCTCATCATCAGCTGATGGGGCACCGCCTCGTCGCCCTTCCTGCGCAGCGTCAGCCGCTGCTGCACGCCGAAGCGATGCTGCTCGTCCACGACCGCCAGCGCGAGGCGCGCGAACTCGACGTCTTCCTGCACCAGCGCGTGGGTGCCGACGGCGATCTGCGCTTCTCCCGAAGCGATCGCCTCGAGCGTGCGCTTTTTTTCGGTGCGCGAGAGAGGGCCGTGGAGCCAGGCGATGCGAACCCCGAGCGGCTCGAGCCACTCGCGAAACTTGCGCGCATGCTGCTCCGAGAGAAGCTCGGTGGGCGCCATGACCGCGGACTGCATGCCGGCGTCGGCCGCGGCAAGGCATGCAATCGCGGCGACGACGGTCTTGCCGCTGCCCACGTCGCCCTGCAGCAGGCGCTGCATGGGATGGGGCTGCACGAGGTCGCGCAGCACCTCGTTCAGCGCACGCGTCTGCGCGCCGGTCAGCGCGAAGGGCAGACGGCTCACGAATGCCTCGAGGAGCGGGCCGTTCGCGCGCAGCACCGGCGCCTTTCGGCTGCGCCGGCGTCGGTAGGCGAAGCGCAGCGAAAGCTGCTGCGCGAGAAGCTCGTCGAACTTGATGCGCCGCCAAGCCGGATGCGTGCGCTCGGCGAGCGCAGCGAGCTCGACGCCCGGTGGCGGGCGGTGCAGCAGGCGCACCGCTTCGTCGAACGGTGCCAGCCCGTATCGCGCGCGCAGCTCGGGCGGCAGCGTGTCCTCAAGAAGGCCGGCATCGAGCGCTTGCAGGACTTTCGCGCGCAGCTTCGCCTGGCCGATGCCGGCCGTGGCGGGATAGACCGGCGTCAGCGTCTCGGGCAGCGGCTCGCCGGAAGCCACGAAGCGGTAGCGGGGATGGATCATCTCGGCGCCGAGGAGACCCTGGCGCACCTCGCCGAACGCGCGCACGTCCCTGCCGCGCTCGATCGCTTCCTTGAACTGCGCGAGCTGGCTCGCGCGGAAATGGAAAAAGCGCAGCGCGAGGCCTTCGGCCTGGACGACGAGCTGGCGTTTGCCGCGGAAGGCGACCGTGGCGCGCTGCGGGCGCACCTGCACGAGCACCGGCCGCTCCGCCGGGGCGGCCTGCGGCGCCGTGAGCTGCGTTTCGTCCTCGTAGCGCAGCGGCAGGTGCAGAACGAAATCCCAGCGCGAGCGCAACCCGAGCTTGGCGACCGGGTTGTCTACAGACGCCTCAATCGGCGTGCAGAATCGCGTCGACCTCGACGAGCGCCCCGCGCGGCAGGCCCGCCACGCCGACGGCAGCGCGCGCCGGATAAGGCTCGCGCACGTATTGCGCCATGATCTCGTTGACGCGTGCGAAATGCGCGAGGTCGGTGAGGTACACGGTCATGCGCACGGAGTGATCCAGGGTCAGCCCGGCCGCGGCGGCCACCGCGGCGAGGTTGCGAAACACGCGGTGGGTCTGGCCCTCGATGCCTTCGGCCATCTGCAGGCTCGCCGGATCGAGCCCGATCTGCCCCGAGAGGTACACCGTCGCGCCCGCACGCACCGCCTGCGAATAGGTGCCGATCGCTTCCGGCGCGTCGCGCGTCTGGATCGCGGTCTTCATGGCGGGTATCTTAGCCCAATGATTTCCGGCCTTGAGAAGCTCCTCGGCACGCCGCGCGACGGCGCGCTGCTGCGCTATTCGCTCGGCATCGAATACGAGAAGGCCGGGCAGCACGAGCGCGCGGCGCAGTTCCTCCGCGACGCCGTCGAGCGCGATCCCCTGTATTCGGCGGCGTGGAAGGCGCTCGGGCGCACGCTGGCAGCGGCGGGCCGCGGCGCGGAGGCGCTCGAGGCTTACGGCCGCGGCATCGAGGCCGCGCACCGCAAGGGCGACCGTCAGGCGGAGAAGGAGATGACCGTCTTCAGGCGTCGCCTGGAAAAAGCCGCGCGAACGCCTGGGAAAGACCCGCGATGAAGCTCTCCTTGCCGACAAGCTCGTCGGCGCCGGCGCGCCGCGCGGCGGCGAGCGCCTGCGGCGTATGGAAGAGCGACAGCGCGACGATCCGCGGCGCGCTCGGCGCCGCCTTGAACTGCCGCACGAGCTCGAGGCCTTTGCGCGCCCCGATGCCGAGGTCGAGGATCAGCACGTCGGGCATCGACGACTCCACGAGCTCGACGGCCTGCGGCGCGGTGCGCGCGACGCCGGCGACGGTGAAGCCCGGAAGCGTGGAGACATAGGTGGCGGCGGCGTCGACGAAAGCGGCGCTCTCGTCCGCGATGGCGACCCGCAGCGTGCGCGTCATGGAATCCATGGCGCGCAGCGTAGGCGGCGGCGCACAGCGGCAGGTATCGGAAATTTCCTTGCGCGCAGTGAGAAACTGTCAGGCGTCCGGCGGGACGAGCCCGGTGCGCAACGCGTAGCGCACGAGCCCCGCAACGTCGCGAATGCCGAGCCGGTCCATGATCTGCGCGCGGTGCGTTTCCACGGTTTTCACGGAAAGGTTGAGCAGAAACGCGATCTCCTTGGTGCTCTTGCCACCTGCCACCAGGCGCAGCACCTCGCGCTGGCGAGCGGTGAGCACTTCCGGCGCGGTCTCGCCGCCGGTACGCTGGACGTAGCCTTCCACGACCTGGCGCGACACCGCCGGGCTGAGCCAGCTTTCGCCGCGCATGACGCTGCGCAGCGCGAGCTCGAGCTCGCCGGTCGCCGCATCCTTGAGAAGATAGCCGGCGGCGCCCGCGCGCAGCGCCTGCAGCACGTACTCCTCGCCCGAATGCATGGAAAGGATCACCACGCGCACGGACGGCATGCGCTCGCGCATCGCCGCCGCGGCCTGCAGCCCGGTCATGCCGCGCATCGCTATGTCCATCAGCACGACGTCGGGATTCTCCCGCTGCGCGAGCTCGATCGCTTCCTCCCCGCTCGAGGCCTCGCCCACCACCTCGACCTCCGCCATGCTGCCGAGCAGCGAGCGGATGCCGGCGCGCACCAGCGCATGATCGTCGGCGAGAAGAACGCGGATCACGGCGCGAGCGCCTCCGCCTCGCCGGCCTCCAGGGGGAAGGTGGCGAGCACGAGCGTGCCGCTGCCGGGCGTCGCGCGCAGCTCGAGCGAGCCGCCGGCGAGCGCGGTGCGCTCCTCCATGCCGGCGAGGCCGAGGCCGCGCACCGTGCTCGCGTCGAAGCCCATGCCGTCGTCGCGCACCGAGAGCGCGAGCCGCCCGCCCGAGTCGTAGAGCCGCAGCCACAGGTTGCGCGCGCGCGCATGTCGCAGCACATTGGTAATCGCTTCCTGTGCGACGCGAAAGCACGCGGTCTCCGTCTCCGGCGCGATGTCGTGCGGCGCGTCGTCGGCGTCGAAATGCGGCGCGAGGCCGGCGACGCGCGCCTGGCGATCGAGGTGCGAGCGGAGCGCCGCAGCGAGACCGAGGTCGTCGAGCTGCGGCGGACGCAGGCTGAGCGAGAGCTGGCGCACCCGCTCGAGCGTACTCTGGATCGTCTCGACGCATTCCTCCACGCGCTGGGGGACGCGCCCGCGCTGGGCGGCCTCGCCGCTAGCGCGCAGCGACTCGACCTGGATTTTCAGGGCGGTAAGCGCCTGGCCGATGTCGTCGTGCAGGTCGCGTGCAAGCCGCGCGCGCTCCTCCTCCTGGATCTCGAGCAAGCGGCGCGAAAGGGCGCGCAGCCGCTCGTGCGAGAGCTCGAGCTCGCGATTCACGCGCTCGAGCGCCGCCTGCGCGCGTAGCCGCTCGCTGATGTCGTTGATCACGACCAGGCGTGCGGGCCGGCCGCGCCAGCCCACGAGATGGCCGACCGCATCGACGTCGAGCAGCTCTCCGTTGCGTTGCGGATGGCGGAAGACGCCGCGGAAGACGCTGCCGGTCCGCGGATGCGGCAGGAAGCGCTCGGCCGTCATGGCGAGGAATTCCTCCCGCGAATAGCCATACAGACGCACCGCCGCATCGTTCACGGCGAGGAAGCCGAGCGTCTCGTCGTCGACAACCCACATGGGCAGCGGGCTCGTCTCGAACAGCATGCGGTAGCGGCCCGCCTGCGGATCGATGCGGTCGACGAGCTGCTGCAGCTTGGCGGCTACGAGGCGTGGCGCCTTCATCTCGCGCGCAATGTTACCGTGGCACGCCGTTTGCGAAGGCTGCCGCGTGCCGAACGGCAACTCGTACACGCGCCCGGGGGTCCTCGAGCCGCAGCGCTCCGCCGAGGTCGCCGGTCTGCGCTACGTCGCCGGCGACCGCCCGGGAATCCGTCGGCGCGGCGCCGGCAAGGCGTTCCGCTATTTCGCCGCCGATGGCTCCCCGGTGACGGACGACGTCACGCTGCGGCGCATTCGCGCGCTGGCGATCCCGCCCGCCTGGCGCGACGTCTGGATATGTCCCAGCGAAAACGGCCACCTCCAGGCGACGGGACGCGATGCGCGCGGACGCAAACAGTACCGGTACCACCGGCGCTGGCGCGAAGCGCGCGACGACACGAAATACGGCCGCATGCTCGCCTTCGCGCGCGCCTTGCCGGCGATCCGTCGCCAGGTCGGCCGCGACCTCGCGCGCCCCGGGCTACCGCGGGAAAAGGTGCTCGCGGCCCTGGTGCGGCTTCTCGAGACCACGTACATGCGGGTCGGCAACGCCGAGTATGCGCGCGAGAATGAATCGTACGGACTCACCACGCTGCGCGAGCGCCAGGTGCGGGTGCGCGGCAGCACCCTCGAGTTCCGCTTCCGTGGCAAGAGCGGCGTCGAGCACGACATCGCGCTCACCGATGCGCGGCTCGCGCGCATGGTGCGGCGCATGCAGGACCTGCCGGGCGAGGAGCTCTTTCGCTATGTGAACGGCGACGGCACCGTGCACAGTGTCGAGTCGGCGGACGTCAACGCGTACCTGCGCTCGATCGCGGGAGAGGCGTTCACCAGCAAGGACTTTCGCACCTGGGCGGGCACGGTGCTCTGCGCCCGCGAGCTGCGCGGTCTCGCCCCGCCCCGTTCGGCGGCGGAAAGCCGCCGCGAGCTCGCGCACGCCGTCGCAGCGGTGGCCGGCAAGCTCGGCAATACGAAGGCGGTGTGCCGCAAATGCTACGTGCACCCCGCGGTCATCGAAAGCTACGAGCGGGGAGAGCTGCGCGAGCGGATGAGCGGCCGCTCGGAGCAGGCGGGGGTCGTTGCCGTACTGCGCGCGCAGCTACGCCGCGATGCGCTGCGCGCTGCGCGCAGCGGCGCAGGCGGACGCCCGCTCGCGCCGGTGCTCGCGCGCTCGATTGCGCGCCTTCAGCGCGCGGCGCCCGCCTGAGAGCCCGACTTCGCCGTCTTGCCGGCCGAAGCCTTCTCCGACTTGCTCACCGATTGCGCCATCTGCAGGTGGTTGCGGATTTCAGGTTCGGCCTGCTGCGCCGCGGATTTCACCGCATCGACCTTGGCGCGCTTTTGCGTGCGCTCGAGCAGCTTCACCGCCTGCTTGTGGTCTTTGACCATCGCCTGCATGTACTCGCGGTCGAACTTCTCGCCCGAGAGCGACTGCATCTTCTTCATCATCTTCTGGTGCTTGGCGTCCGGCGCGGTCGGCAGCTGGACATCCTGCTCCTCGGCGACCTTTTGCAGGTCAGCGAGCAGCTTGGTGTGATCGTCGACCATCTTCTGCGCGAAGTCCTTGACCTGCGAGTCCTGCGCCTTCTGCTGCGCGAGCTTGCCGAGCTCGATCTCGGCGATATTGTCCTGCGCGAGCTGCTTCAGGTACTTGGCGTCCGCGCCCGCGGCCTTGCTGCTGCTCTTGCCGGCCGCCGCTTGCGTACCTTGGCTCTGTTGGCCGGACTGCTGCGCGTAGGACGGACCGGCGGCGAACAGAGCGGCCGCAGCGGCGATGGCGAAAAACGGGGTCGATTTCATCGAGGGCTCCTTGATCGGGATACGGAAGGCCGAGCAAGCGGTGTACCGGGTACGTCCTTTGCCGCAGACTCGCCATGCGCGCGTTCCTGATATCCGCCCTGGCGCTCGCCGCGACCAACGCAGTCGCGCAAGGGCCGGGCAGCCGTATCGGCACCACGCCGCAGGTCCCCGTCGGCCCGGAGCCCATAGTGACGCAACTCGTAGAGCGTTGCGGCGCGCTCCGCGGCGAAGAGCGCGAGCGCTGCCTGAAGCGTGCACGCAGCGCCGACCCCTCGCTCACGAAGCCGAGCGGGCCGAATGCCACCGGCATGAGCCCGGGCAGGACGGGCAGCACGGCGCCCGGGACGACGGCCGGGACGTTCGGGAGTAGCGCGCCCTTCGCGACGGGTGGGGGTAGGTCGCCATGAAGCCCTTCTTAGGCCCGGTTCCCGGTTCGTATCTGCTCCACCAGCAGGTCGACGGCGAGCGTGGCTCCGGCGCGCGAGAACTCTAGCCGCACAGTGCTGCCCGGCGCGGAGTCGAGGACCAGGCGCTCGAACTGACGCGCCGTGCGGATTTCCGCGCCGTTGTAGCGCAGCACCTGGTCGCCGACGTGTACCCCCGCACGGGCGGCCTGGCTTCCCACCCCGGCGACGACAACCGCGGCCCCGGCTGTGGTGACCGCGATGCCGATCGTTCCTGATACCACGCTCGCCGCGTGCACCGGTGGCGCCGGCGGGAGCGGCGAGGCGCAAGCGCAGATGACGAGTGCGAGTGCAAGGAGGCCGCCGACAGCGCGCATGCGGGGCGTCACGCGGCGGCTCACGTCGGCGCCGCCGCGCACGGTAGCGAAACACGCACGAGCAGCCCAGGCAGCGGCGCATCCGGATGCGCGTCCTCGAGCGCGATGCTTCCCGAGTGGCGCTCGACGATCTTGCTCACGATGTGCAAGCCGACGCCGCTGCCCGGCGTGACGTCGCCCGGGATGCGCTGAAAGCGCTCGAAGACGCGCGAGCGGTGATCGGCCGGAATGCCGGGACCGGCGTCGAGCACCTCGAGCTCCACGCAATCGCCGCGCGCGCGCAGCGAGACGGTGACTTCGCTTCCCCGGGGCGCATAGCGCAGGGCGTTGTCCACAAGGTTGGCGATGAGCGAGCGCAGCTCGGCCTCCGCGCCGCTCACCACTACGCTGGGCGGCGCTTCCACCCCGAGGTCGAGCCCGAGCGTATCGGCGCGCGCCGCGAAGGCGCCGACCACATCGCGCGCGAGGCGAGCGATGTCGACGGGACCCGGCGGCTCGACCCGGCCGCCGCGCTGCAGGCGCTCCAGATTGAGAAGCTGCTCCACCATGCGTCCCGCCCGCGCGATGCCCTCCTTGAGATCGGCGAATGCGGCCGCGCGCGTCTGCGGATTCTGCGCGCGCTCGGCAAGCTGCGCCTGCAGCGCCAGGGCGGCAACCGGCGAGCGCAGCTCGTGGGCCGCGTCTGCGAGGAAGGCCTGCTGCGCGTCCATCGAGGCGGCGAGGCGGGCGAGCAGCGCGTTCAGCGCATCGACGAGCGGGCGCAGCTCGGTAGGCACGTCCTGCGTGGGAAGCGGATCCAGCCGGCCCGCATCGCGCTCCTGCACGCGCCGCGACGTTTGCTCGAGCGGCGCAAGGCCACGCCGCGACACCCAGGCGAGCACGGCGCCGAGCATCGGAATCAGCAGCAGGATGGGCAGCAGCATGCGCAGGGAAAGCTCTCGGGCAAGGGCCTGGCGAGCGGCCATCGGCTGTGCCACCTGGACGATGCCTTCCGGAGCGACATGGGTATAGACGCGCCAGAGCTCACCGAGCGATTCGACCTCGCTGTAGCCCGCCTCGAGCGAGCGCGGCGCATCGAACGGTCGCGCCGTCACCATGGTCTCGAAAAAAAGACGCCCGGTGGCATCATAGGCACGCACCGCGTAAAGGAAATCCGGGCGCGCCACGCGTACCGTTCCCGTGTCCTTCCAGTCCTCGCGCAGGTGCACCGCCTCGGCAATCTGGCGCAGCTCGTCGTCGAACACCCGGTCGAGCTCCTCGTGCGCGTAGGTGTAGGTGAGCAGCACCACGAGCGCCGCACCGGCCGTCAGCGCGGCAACCAGCCAGAGCACGAGATGCGCCCGGATCGATTTCACGTGTCACTCGACCTGCGCGATCCGGTAGCCTACCCCGCGCACGTTGCGGATCACCTGCGGCTCGAGCTTACGTCGCAGGTGATGAAGGTGCACTTCCACCGTATTGCTGCCCACCTCCTCGCCCCAGCCGTAGACGGCTTCCTCGAGCTTTTCGCGGGAGACCACGGCGCCGGGCTCCTTCATCAGCGCTTCCAGAACCGCGAACTCGCGGGCCGAGAGGTCGACGCTCTGGCCGCGAAACACGACACGGCGTCGGACCGGATCCAGGGTCAGCGGACCGTAGGTGATCTCCGGCGAGGTGCGGCCCAGGCGCCGACGCACGATGGCACGCGAGCGGGCCAAGAGCTCGTCGAGGTCGAAAGGCTTTACCAGGTAGTCATCGGCGCCCAGGTCGAGGCCGGTTACACGGTCGGATAGGGCGTCGCGAGCGGTCACGATGAGCACCGGTACGTCGTTTCCGTTGCGCCGCAAGCCGCGCAAGAGCTCCAGCCCGTCCTTGCGCGGCAGCCCGAGATCGAGCACCACGAGGTCGTAGACGGCCGTGTCGAGCGCGAGCTCGGCCGCGGCGCCGTCGCGCACCCAGTCGACCGCATAGCCGCCTTCGCGAAGGCCGTTGACTACGGCACGGCCGATCAAAGGATCATCTTCTACGACGAGCAGGCGCATTCGATTAAGCTCTGCTTAAGTCTAACCCGCGCATTCTTCTGGGAAAGCAGTGCAACCGGGCAACATCTTGCGCCTCATCGGCATCGCGGCAGCGGCGACGGTGGCGCTCGCCCGTCCGGCCCAAGGGCAGGAGACCAAGGACCAGTTCATCCTCTACTGGACCGGCCCCGGCGCCCCCAACGCGGCGGGCATCGCCGCGGGCATGCTCGATTATCTGCGCATGCTGAACGAGCGCGACGGCGGCATCCATGGCGTCAAGTTCGCCTGGAAGAAGTGCCAGGCGAGCGCCAACGGCGGCAGCGCTTCGACCAGCGGCGGGGCCGGCGCCGCTCCGGGCGGCAGCTGCTACGAGGACGCCAAGGACGTCGCCGCGCTGATCCATCCGCTCTCCACCGCAATGACCTACTCGCTGATCGAGCGCGCGAGCGCCGATCGGATCCCTCTCGTTTCCGTCGGCTATGGACGACCGGACGCCGCGGACGGGCGCGTCTTTCCCTATGTCTTCCCGCTTATCAGCACTTATTGGGACCAAGCGGCCGCGATGCTTCGCTACATCGGCGAGCGGGCGGGCGGCATGGAGAAGCTGCGCGGCAAGCGCATCGCGCTGCTCTATCAGGACTCCGCATACGGCAAGGAGGCAATTCCCGTCCTCTCTGCCCTGGCCGGCACCTACGGCTACCAGTTGAGCACCGTTGCGGTCACCTCTCCGGGAGACGAGCAGCAGGAGCAGTGGCAGCGCATCGGCAAAATCCGGCCGGACTGGCTGATCCTCTGGGGCCAGGGCGAGATGAATCCGGCTGCTCTGCAGTACGCCGCTCGCGAGCGCTTTCCCCGCAGCCGAATGCTCGGCGTCTGGTGGGCGGGAAGCGAAGCCGACGTCGTGCCGGCGGGCTCCGCTGCTCGCGGCTTCGTCGCCGCAGCGTTCAATGCGCCGGGCGATGCCTTCCCGGTGATTCGCGACATTCGCCGCTTCCTTTATGCCGACGGCGAAGGCGAGCTGCGGGACGCCTCGCGCATCGGCTCGGTGTACTACAACCGGGGCGTGGTGTACGGCATCCTTACGGCGGAGGCCGTGCGACTCGCGCAACAGCACTTCGGCGTCGGCAAGTCGGTGACCGGCGAACAGGTGCGCTGGGGGTTGGAGCACCTGCGCCTGGACGAAGCGCGGCTCGCCGCCCTCGGGGCCATGGGGTTGATGCCGCCCGTCGAGACGAGCTGTGCCGATCACGCCGGCTCGGGGCTGGTGCGCTTCATCCGTTGGAACGGCAAGCGCTGGGAGTTCGCGAGCGAGTGGATGGCTGCGACGCCCCAGGACCGGGCGGCGATTCAACGCATGGCCGTGGAATCGGCCAACGCCTACGCGAAAGGCAAAGGGCTGAAGCCGCGCACTTGTCCGGGCGACTAGCGCCCGAGGCGGTTGAATCGGGAGGGTGCAACGGCCGGTGCGTGACGCGCCACTTTGCTGCTCGCCCAACTCAGAGTCCCAACCACCACGTAGGAGACCTGCGGCGCGGACGCACCGGCGTTGCATAGGGAGAGGTGCATGCCTCACCTGCAGGATGAACCGGCGAGACTTAAGGAGCACTTAAATTCGACGGCGCGGCCGCCGGAAAATTCTTAAGTCCGCTCGGAGGAAGGGGAATCTGGTGGAGTGGAGGAGGATCGAACTCCCGACCTTCGCATTGCGAACGCGACGCTCTCCCAGCTGAGCTACCACCCCGTGGGAAGGCGCGGATTTTACCGCAAGGCGGAGGGGGCTGCGGCTATGATCGGCGCATGCAGATCGCCCCGCCTTTCGGCTACCGGGAAGTCGTCCCCTTCCTCAAGAACCAGAAGGTCCG
>DASUFD010000021.1:0-8479 GCA_036274735.1 Burkholderiales bacterium | reverse complement strand
ACGCTGGAGGAGCCGTGCATCACGAGGTGCGTGTCCGGAATGCGCTCGTGGATCTCGCGGATGCGGTCGATCGCCAGCACGTCGCCGCTCGGCTTCTTCCTGAACTTGTAGGCGCCGTGCGAGGTGCCGATCGCTACCGCGAGCGCATCCACGCCGGTAGCGCGCACGAAATCCGCCGCCTGCTCGGGATCGGTGAGGAGCTGCTCGCGCGAGAGCTTGCCTTCGGCGCCGACGCCGTCCTCCTTGCCCGCGGTCCCGGTCTCGAGGGAGCCGAGGCAGCCGAGCTCGCCTTCGACCGAGACGCCCACCGCGTGCGCCATCTCCACCACGCGGCGCGTCACGGCGACGTTGTATTCGTAGGACGCGGGCGTCTTCATGTCCTCTTGCAGGGAGCCGTCCATCATCACGCTGGTGAAGCCCGAGCGGATCGACGCCTGGCACACCGCGGGGCTCGCGCCGTGGTCCTGGTGCAGGCAGATCGGGATGTGCGGATACGCCTCCGCCGCCGCCTGCACCATGCGGCGCAGGAATGCCTCGCCCGCGTAGCTGCGCGCACCCGCCGAGGCCTGCAGGATCACCGGGCTCGAGGTCTGGTCGGCCGCCTGCACGATCGCCTGGATCTGCTCGAGGTTGTTGATGTTGAACGCCGGCACGCCGTAGCCGTGCTCGGCGGCGTGGTCGAGGAGCTGCCGCAATGCTGCGAGCGCCATGCGATCTATCCTTTCTCGAGCGCCTGCCGGCGCCGCTCCATCAGGCGCCAGATCATCGGCGTGAAGATGAGCTGCATCGCCAGGTCCATCTTGCCGCCCGGGCAGACGATGGTATTCGGGCGCGACATGAACGAGTCGTGCAGCATGGAGAGGAGATACGGGAAATCGATGCCGCGCGGGTTGGCGAAGCGGATGACGAGCATCGACTCGTCGGGCGCGGGCACGTGCCGCGCGATGAACGGGTTCGAGGTGTCGACCACCGGCACGCGCTGGAAGTTGATGTGCGTCTGCGCGAACTGCGGGACGATGTAGTGCACGTAGTCGGGCATGCGCCGCAGGATCGTGTCGGTCACCGCCTCGGTCGAGTAGCCGCGCGAGGCCTTGTCGCGGTGCAGCTTCTGGATCCACTCCAGGTTCATCACCGGCACCACGCCGATCAGCAGATCGACATGCCGCGCGATGTTCACGCTTTCGGTCACCACCCCGGCGTGCAGGCCCTCGTAGAAGAGGAGGTCGGTGTCGCGCGGCAGGTCGCTCCACGGCGTGAAGGTGCCCGGCTTCTGGTCGAACGGCGCCGCCTCGGCTTGATCATGAAGATATTTCCTGGTCCGACCGCGTCCGGTTTCCCCATACGTGCGGAAGAGCGTCTCCAGCTCCTCGAACAGGTTGTTCTCCGGCCCGAAATGGCTGAAGTGCTGGTTGCCGCGCGCCGTCTCCTCGGCCATCTTCTCGCGCATCTCGGCGCGGTCGTAGCGGTGGAACGCGTCGCCCTCGACGAACGCCGCCTTCACGTCCTCCCGGCGGAAGATCTGCTCGAAGGTCTTCGACACCGACGTGGTGCCCGCGCCGGAGGAGCCGGTGATCGCGATGATGGGGTGGGCGGCGGACATGGCTAGGCCCGCACATCGGCACGGAAAAGCCCCCGCGCGGCGAAGAGCGGCGCGTCGTACTCGCGGCGGTTGAAGTCGCGGTGATACTGCTCGAGGCGCTCCACTTCCTTCGCCGCGCCGAAGATCAGCGGGGCGCGCTCGTGCAGCGCGCGCGGTTGGACGTCGAGCACGCGCTGCGTGCCGGTGCTCGCGCGACCGCCCGCCTGCTCGATCACCATGGCGATCGGGTTCACCTCGTAGAGCAGGCGCAGCCGGCCGTGGCGCGTGGCATCGCGCTCGTCGCGAGGGTAGAGGTACACGCCGCCGCGCATGAGGATGCGGTGGGCATCGGCGACGAGCGCTGCGATCCAGCGCATGTTGAAGTCGCGCCCGCGCACGCCGCTCTTCCCGGCCAGGCACTCGTCCACGTAGCGCTTCACCGCCGGCTCCCAGAAGCGTGCGTTCGAGGTGTTGATCGCGAACTCGCTCGTCTCCTCGGCGATGCGCAGGCTCGGGTGGGTGAGGATGAACTCGCCGATCTCGCGGTCGAGCGTGAAGCCATGCGTGCCGCGCCCGAGCGTCAGCACGAGCATCGTCGTAGGGCCGTAGATCGCATAGCCGGCGCACACCTGCTCCGCGCCGCGCTGCAGGAACTCGCCGTCGGCGACGCGCAGCACCGAGAAGATCGAGCCTACCGGCGCGTTCGCCTCGAGGTTGGACGAGCCGTCGAGCGGGTCGTACGCGAGGAGGTAGCTGCCCTTCGGGTATTGCGGCGGGATCGGGTAGGGCGCCTCGCCTTCCTCGGAGAGCATCGCGGCGAGCGTGCCGCCCCACTCCGTGGTGCGCCGGAAGATGTGGTCGGCGCGCACGTCGAGCGCCATCTGCGCCTCGCCCTGGCTATTGCGCGTGCCTGCCTCGCCGCGCATGCCCGAAAGCGCGCCTTTGCCCACCAGGTAGGAGATGCGCTTGCACGCGAGGCGCACATCGTTCACCAGCGCGGTGAAGCCGCCCGTTGCCTGCGGGTGGTTGCGTTGCTCGCCGATGAGGAACTCGGTGAGGGTCTTTTCCATGGTCAGGCGGCCGCGCGGCGCGCAGAGTGGTGGAGGCGCCGCACTTCCTCCAGGCCGATCGCCTCGAGGTCGGGCCGCAGCAGGTCTGCGCCAGTGAAGTCCTGCGCCATGGTCCAGCGCGACGGCGTGACGATCGTCACGAGGCCCGCGGCGCGCGCGGCGCGCAGGCCGTTCGCCGAATCCTCGAGCGCGACGCAGGCGCTCGCCGGCTTGCGCAGCAGCGAGAGCGCGCGCAGGTAGAGGTCCGGCGCGGGCTTCTTCCGCGCCACCTCGTCGGCGCAGACGAGCAGGTCGATCTCGCGCTTGAAGTGGTTATCCAGGATCGCGCGCGCGTTGGCGGTGGCGGAGGTCGTGACCACGGCCACCTGCAGCCCCGCGTCGCGCGCCTCGCCGACCAGGTGCTTCACGCCGGGGCGCAGCGGCGGCTGCCAGTGGCGCAGCAGGTCGAGATAGATCTCGGACTTGGTGAAGTGGATCACCGGCACGATGGCGTGCAAGCGCCGTCTCTCCGCGGCATCGACCTGCAGCGAGTCGACGTAGCGATGCAGGCGCTCGACCCCGCTCGACACCTCGAGCAGCTCCGAGTAGCGCAGCGGCCCCCAGTCCCACCACAGCTCGAGCCTGATGAACGCCGCGTTGAACGCCTGGCGGTGCACCTCCTCGGTGTCCGCCATCGTGCCGTCGAGGTCGAAGATCAGCGCTTCCAGCGTCATGGCGTGCTCCCCTGAGTGGTGAATACCCGGCTCGCCCGGATATCGTCTGCCTTTATCGTGGCGAGCTCTTCGACGGTCATTGCTTTCTTTCCGTCCAAGACCGGGAAGATGCGGCTCGCATGCCGAAGCCTCGCCCGGTCGAGCGCGTTGCGGATCGAGCGCGCGTTGGCGAAGTTCGGCTGCGCCTTGCGGCGCGCGATGTATTCGTGCAGCGCGCCTACGGCGTCCGAGCTCAGCCGGTACTGCATGCGCTCGAGCATGAGCTGCGCGATCGCGAAAAGCTCGTCCTCGCTGTAATCGGGGAAGTCGATGTGGTGCGCGATGCGCGACGCCATCCCCGGGTTCGAGGCGAAGAAGCGGTCCATGCGATCCTTGTAGCCGGCGAGGATCACCACCAGGTCGTCGCGCTGGTTCTCCATCACCTGCAGCAGGATCTCGATCGCTTCCTGGCCGTAGTCTCGCTCGTTCTCGGGCCGGTAGAGGTAGTAGGCCTCGTCGATGAAGAGCACGCCGCCCATGGCGCGCTTCAGCACCTCGCGCGTCTTCGGCGCGGTGTGGCCTATGTACTGGCCGACCAGGTCGTCGCGCGTCACCGCGACGAGGTGCCCTTTGCGCACGTAGCCGAGGCCGTGCAGGATCGACGCCATGCGCATCGCCACGGTCGTCTTGCCCGTCCCCGGGTTGCCGGTGAAGCTCATGTGCAGCGGCGGCGGCTCGGCCTGCAGGCCGGCCTCGCGGCGCAGCTTCTCCACGGCGAGCAGCGCGGCGATCTCGCGCACGCGGCGCTTCACCGGCGCAAGGCCGATCAGCTCGCGCTCGAGTGCCTCCAGCTCGGGGAGGGTGGCGTTCAGCTGCGCACCGTGTAGCGGATGGCGCGGCCGGCCGCCTCCTGCCGCTCGAGCCGCAGCCGCGGCTCTTCCTTCGGCCGGTTGACGATGAAGGCCATGCGCGGCGTTTCCCAGCCGCGCGTCGCGTCGAAGGCGAGGACGCGCACGTAGTGCTCCGGGAAAGTACGCCGGCACTCGTTGATCTCGGCGAGGATGCCGGCCGGATCCTTCAGCTCGAACATCGGCATGCCGTGCATCTCCCAGTAGGTATTGCGCGGATGCGGGTCGTCGCTGTGCTCGACGCTCACCGCCCAGCCTTTGCCGAGCGCGTACTCGATCTGCGCGGCGATCTGCTTGTCGGTGAGCGGCGGAAGAAAGGAGAACTGTCCCTGGGTGATCATGGTCAGGCGCTCGCGGTGGCCGTCGGCACGAAATCCGCCGTGTCGGTCGATTGATAGTTGAAGGTCACGTCTTTCCACGTGTCGAGCGCGGCGCGCAGCGGCGCGCACCAGCGCGCGGCGGCCTCGAGGATCTGCGGCCCCTCGTTCCAGATGTCGCGGCCCTCGTTCCTCGCGAGGATGATCGCCTCCAGCGCGACGCGATTGGCGGTCGCGCCGGCCTGGATGCCCATCGGGTGGCCGATCGTGCCGCCGCCGAACTGCAGCACCACGTCCTCGCCGAGGTAGTGGATGAGCTGGTGCATCTGGCCGGCGTGGATGCCGCCCGAGGCCACGGGCATCACGCGGTTGAGCGAGGCCCAGTCCTGATCGAAGAAGAGCCCGTTCTCCAGGCTCATGGGCGTGTGCCGCTCGCGCAGCGTGTCGTAGTAGCCCTTGATCATGTGCGGATCGCCTTCGAGCTTGCCGACCACCGTGCCGGCGTGCAGGTGGTCGACGCCCGCCATGCGCATCCACTTGCAGATCACGCGGAAGCTCATGCCGTGGTTCTTCTGCCGCGCGTACGTCGAGTTGCCGGCGCGGTGCAGGTGCAGGATCAGGTCGTTCTTGCGCGCCCACTTCGCCATCGACTGGATCGCGGTGTAGCCGATCACTAGGTCGATCATCACGATCACCGAGCCCAGCTCCTTGGCGAATTCGGCGCGCTCGTACATGTCTTCCATGGTCGCCGCGGTGACGTTGAGGTAGTGGCCCTTCACCTCGCCGGTGGCGGCCGAGGCCTTGTTCACCGCCTCCATGCAGTAGAGAAACCGGTCGCGCCAGTGCATGAAGGGCTGCGAGTTGATGTTCTCGTCGTCCTTGACGAAGTCCAAGCCACCTTTCAGCGCCTCGTACACCACGCGGCCGTAGTTGCGCGCCGAGAGGCCGAGCTTGGGCTTGGTGGTCGCGCCGAGGAGCGGCCGACCGAACTTGTCGAGGCGCTCGCGCTCGACCACGATCCCGGTCGCCGGTCCCTGGAACGTCTTCAGGTACGCCACCGGCAGCCGCATGTCCTCCAAGCGCAGCGCCTTGATGGCCTTGAAGCCGAAGACGTTGCCGATGATCGAGGCGGTGAGATTGGCAATCGATCCCGGCTCGAAGAGATCGAGGTCGTAGGCGATGTAGGCGAAGTACTGCTGTGCGCTGCTCGTCCCCGGGCCGGTGTTCGGCACCGGGTCGACGCGGTAGGCCTTGGCGCGATAGAGCTCGCACGCGGTGAGGCGGTCGGTCCAGACCACCGTCCAGGTGGCGGTCGAAGATTCGCCGGCGACTGCGGCCGCGGCTTCCTCGGCGTCCACCCCTTCCTGCGGCGTGATGCGGAAGAGCGCGATGACGTCCGTGTCCTTCGGCTCGTAGTCGGGCTGCCAGTAGCCCATCTTCTTGTACGGGATGACGCCCGCTTGATATCTGTCCATGGGCGTCGAGTATTAGGAGAATCTGAAATAAGGTAAATTCAATAAAACTTAGGCTCGGGTTCAGGAACGCTTATGAGAGCTGTAACGATGCGCCAGCTCACCGTCTTCGCGTCGGTCGCGCGACATATGAGCTTCGTGCGCGCAGCGGAAGAGCTGCACCTCACGCAGCCGGCGGTTTCCATGCAAATCAAGGAGCTGGAAGCGGCGGTAGAGCTGCCGCTCTTCGAGCGCTCGGGCCGTTCGGTCCGGCTCACCATGCCGGGCGAGTACCTGCTGGTTTATGCGCGGCGCCTGCTCGCGACGCTAAAAGAGGCGAGCGACGCCATGGCGAAGCTGCGCAAGGTGCAGGGCGGGCGGCTCACGGTCGGCATGGTGAGCACGGCCGAGTACTTCCTGCCGCGCCTCGTAGCGCGTTTTCGCGCGCAGCATCCCGCGGTGGAGATGCGCCTCGCGGTCGGCAATCGCGAGGAGCTCTCGGGGATGCTGCACGCGAACGAGGTCGACCTCGCGGTGATGGGCCGGCCGCCGCGCGAGCTAGACACGCGCGGCGAGCCCTTCGCGGCGCATCCGCTCGGCGTCATCGCCTCGCCCGAGCACCCGCTCGCGAAGCGGCGCGAGTTGGCTCCGAAGACGCTCGACGGCGAGGCGTTCATCGTGCGCGAGCCGGGATCGGGCACGCGCGCGGCGATGGAGCGCTTCTTCCGCGATCAGCGCGTGAGCCCGACGCCCATCATGGAGATGGCGAGCAACGAGACGATCAAGCAGGCGGTGATCGCCAACATGGGCCTCGCCTTCGTCTCGTTGCACACCGTAGCGCTCGAGCTCTCGGTCGGCCAGCTGGTGCTGCTCGACGTGACGGGCCTGCCGCTGCTGCGCCGCTGGTACATCGTCGCCATCCAGGCGAAGCCGCTCTCGCCCGCGGCCGAGGCGTTCCGCTACTTCGTGCTCGACCAGGGCGAGCGGCTGCTCGCCGAGCAGTTCGGCAAGCTCGCGCCGCTCGTCGCTTGAGCGCGAGCGCTCAGGGCCGTATGTAGCTCCAGCCCGCCTGCTGGCGCTGCACGATCTCGATCAGGCCGCCGGGCACGACGCGCACGCCGCCGATCAGGTCCGCCTGCGTGACGTGCGTCGCCTGCATCGTCTCGCCGCAGGCCACGACGTCGATGCTCTTGTCGAGCGCCTGGTTGACGCGATCGGTGACCTTCGAATCGGCCTTCAGCATGTTGAGCCCCGGGCCGATCGCGACGAGCTCGATCTGTGCGTTGTCCTTGCCGACGTTCTTCTGGAAGGCGAACGCGTTGTTCAGCGCGAGGTTCCACTGCGCCGGGTTGTTCTCGGAGATGTGGAAGACCAGCCGGTACTTGGGCTGCTTCGCCGCGTCCGCGGCCTGCGCGAGCGGCTGCAGCGATGCGAGAGCGAGGAGGGCGGCGGTAATGAGTCTTTTCATTGGAATTTTCTAAAGGGCGGGCTACGGGCGGATGTACTGCCAGCCTTCGCGCTGACGCTTCATGATGTGCACCACGCCGGAAGGAACGTACGCGATGCCGCTGTACATGTCGGACTTCTGCAGCTTGAACCGCTGCATGCTGTTCTCGCACGCCTCGATCCCAATGCTGCTGTCGAGCGCCTGCGCCAGGCGAGCGGCGACCTTGGAGTCGCTCTTCAGCATATTGATGCCCGGGCCGTAGGCGACGATCTCGATGTCCACGTTGCCTTTGCCGAGGTCGTGCAGGACGTTGTTGGCGTTGTTGAGCGCCAGGTTCCACGTCCCCGGGTCGGCGTCGCTGACCTGTAGCACGACCTTGTAGTGGTCTTTGCCCTGCGCTTGCGCTGCGAGCGGCGCGAGCGCCACGAGGGCCAGCGCGATCACCGCCGTAGCATGTTTCCAGGCTTGCATCATCTATTCCTCCTCGGAAGATAGTCGGTTCGAAACGCCGCCATTGTCATTGGGCGATCGCTGGAGCGGCAACGACTAAGGTGTTATATGCGTATAAGCGGCCCTGATGGCCCTCGCTACCCCACAGGTCTATATTCCCCGTCGTGAACGAAGCGAATCCCGCACAGCTTGTTCCGTACGTCACCTGGGGCGCTTTCGCGCTTGCCTTCATCTTCGGCGCGGTGGGGAATAAGACGAACTTCTGCACGATGGGCGCGGTGTCCGACTGGGTGAACATGGGCGACCTCTCGCGCATGCGCATGTGGCTGCTCGCCATCGCCGTGGCGATCCTCGGCTCGGCGGCGCTGACGGCGGCGGGCCTCGTCGACTTTTCCAAGTCGATCTACACCACGCCCAACTTCACCTGGCTCTCGTACCTCGTCGGCGGCTTCCTCTTCGGCGTCGGCATGACGCTCGGCTCGGGCTGCGGCTCGAAGACGCTGATCCGCGTCGGCGCCGGCAACCTCAAATCGCTCGTCGTCTACGTTTTCCTGGGTCTTGCCGC
>DASUFD010000020.1:0-8451 GCA_036274735.1 Burkholderiales bacterium | reverse complement strand
GAGACGAGGATGAAGACCGCGCCCGAAGGCGGCTCCTCGAGGCCTTTCAGCAGCGCATTGGCCGCGTTCTCGTTCATGTCCTCGGCCGGGTGGATGAGAGCGACGCGAAGCCGGCCGCGGTGGGAGCGCAGGTTGAGGAAGTCGGCGAGGGCGCGCACCTGCTCGATCTTGATCTGCAGGCTCGGCTGTTTCGTGCGGCGGGCAGGGGATGCCTCCCCGGCGCCCTCCTCGCCCTCCTCCGCTTCCGTCGGCTGCTTCGCCAGCGCTTCCGGCTCGATGCGGCGGAAGTCGGGATGGTTGCCGCCGAGAAACCAGCGGCAGCCGTCGCAACCGCCGCAAGGCCTGCGTGCGGGGTCGGCGTGCTCGCAAAGGAGAAGCTGCGCCATGCGCTCGGCGAGCTCGAGCTTGCCGACGCCGGGAGCACCGTGGATGAGCAGCGCGTGCGGCAGCCGGTCCAGACGGCTGCGAAACTGCGTGAGGAGCGGCTCGTTCCAGGGATGCATCAAAGCCCCTTCAGCATCTGCTGGATCGATTTGCGCACCGTTTCGAAGTCCTGGCTGGCATCGATGATACGCACGCGCCCCGGCTCCGCCCGCGCCCGCTCGAGGTACGCGGCGCGTACCCGCTCGTAGAACGCGCGATCCTCGCGCTCGAAGCGATCGAGCGCGCGGCCGGTCTTGCCAAGGCGCTCGCGCGACACTTCGTAGGGACAATCGAAGACCAGGGTGCGATCCGGCGCGAGGCCGGGATGGGCGGCCTCGGCGAGGCGACGGATGAGGTCCTCGGGCACCCCCTTGCCGGCCCCCTGGTAGGCGAGCGTCGCATCCGTAAAGCGGTCGCAGACCACGGAGGTGCCGGCCTCCAGCGCGGGCCGGATGACCTTCGCCACATGATCGGCGCGCGCGGCGAACACGAGGAGCGTTTCCATGAGCGGGCTCATCGGCTCGGAGAGAACGGCTTCGCGCAGCCGTTCGGCGAGGTCGGTGCCGCCTGGCTCGCGCGTGACGATGACATGAGCCCGGCCGCTCGCGCGCACCGTGTCGGCAACGTACTGGACGTGCGACGACTTGCCCGCGCCGTCGACGCCTTCGAGGGTAAGGAAGAGCCCCCTCATCGGCCGCGCTTCTGGTACTTCGAAACCGCCTTGTTGTGCTCGGCGATGTTTCGCGAGAAGTGGCTCGAGCCGTCGCCGCGCGAAACGTAGTAGAGGGCGTCGGTCTTCGCCGGCTGCAGGGCGGCGCGCAGCGCCGCGAGGCCGGGCATGGCGATCGGCGTGGGTGGGAGCCCGGCGCGCGTATAGGTGTTGTAGGGCCCATCCTCCGCCAGGTGCGCCTTCGTCAGGTTGCCGTCGAAGGATGCGCCGAGCCCGTAGATCACCGTCGGATCGACCTGCAGCCGCATGCCGATGCGCAACCGGTTGACGAGCACGCCGGCGATTCGGTCGCGCTCCTCGGGCTTGCCGGTTTCCTTCTCCACGATCGAAGCCATGATGAGCGCGTCGTAGGGCGTGCGGTAAGGCAGGTTCGGCGCGCGCGCCTGCCACTCGTTCTCGAGATGACGCTGCTGCGCGCTATAAGCACGGCGCAGCACCCCGAGATCGCTCGAGCCCTTGGCGAAAAGATACGTGTCGGGAAAGAACAGCCCTTCGGGGTGCTCCTCGCTCGCCTGCAGCCGCTTGAGGATCTCGCCGTCCTCCAGCCCTTTGGTGTCGTGGCGAAGATCGGGGCTCGCGTCGAGCTCGGCACGCAGCTGCGCGAACGTCCAGCCCTCGATCAAGCGCACTTCCGCCTGCATCACGTCGCCACGGGTGAGCTTGTCGAGGAGCTGGAGCGGTGTCAGCGTCTCCGCCAGAAAGTAGTTGCCGGCCTTGATATCGCGGCTGCGCCCGAGTGCACGCGCGAGAAGCTCGAACTGGACCGGCCGCACGCGTACGCCGGCGTGCTCCAGCTGCCGAACGGCGGTCCGGAACCCGGCGCCCGGGGGGATTTCCACTTCGGCCGGGCGCGCGGTCATTTCGAGCGGCGTCCTCGCATACCAGGCGCCATAGGCGACCACGGCGAGCGCCGCGAGCACGACGAGGGAGAGAAGGGTTTTCAGTGGCCGAACGGTAAAATTCGCATTCTACGAAGGCAGTTTACGATGAACCGGGCACGCCTCAGTCGTTACGGATTACTCGCCGTCACCGGCGCCGACGCACGTGCATTCCTGCACGCGCAACTCACCAACGATGTCCAGCAGCTGCCGGCCGATCGCGCCGCCCTCGCGGGCTGGTGCTCGGCGAAGGGTCGCCTGCTCGCCTCGTTCCTCGTCATTCCGGCCGGCGACGGCTTCCTCCTGCAATTGGCGCGCGACCTCGCCGCTCCCGTCGCGAAGCGGCTCTCGATGTTCGTCCTGCGCTCGAAGGTAAAGATTGCCGATGTCAGCGATGCCTGGGCGCAGTTCGGCGTCTGGGATGCCGATTTCCAGCAGCCGGAGCTCGCCTGGGAGGGCGATCGCGCGCGCATTCGGATCGGCGAGAGGCGCTATCTGGAATTGATCGCGGGTCAAGAATCTTCCGCATCCGTAAACGCCGACGAGTCGCAGTGGACGCTGCAGGAGATCCGCGCCGGGCGGCCGCTCATCACCGCCGCGACGCAGGACCAGTTCGTTCCGCAGATGGTCAATCTCGAGAACCTCGGCGCCGTGGACTTCAAGAAAGGCTGCTATCCGGGCCAGGAAATCGTCGCGCGTGCCCAGTACCGCGGCCAGGTGAAGCGCCGCATGGTTCATGCTAAGGCGCCCGCAGGGGCGACGCTCGCGCCCGGCCAGGACTTCAACGGCGGCACCGTGGTCGACGTGGCGCCGACCGAGGACGGGATGGAGCTTCTCGCGGTAATGCCGCAGTGAACTACTACGTCTACTACAAGGTCGACCCTTCGCGGGTCGCCGAGGTGCGCGGCCGCGTTCAAGCGCTTTTCGACCTCGTAGAGCGGCAATGCGGCGTGCGCGGACGCTGGATGCGCAGGCGCGACGACCCGGCGACCTACATGGAAGTCTACGAAGGGGTGGTCGAGGAAGCGGCTTTCGAGGCGCTGCTCGAGCGCGAGGGCGAGATGCTCGGCGTGCCGCGGCGCCTGGAGCGCTTCCAGTGTGCCTGATCGTCGCCGCCTGGCGCGCTCATCCCGACTGGCGCCTCATCGTCGCCGCCAACCGCGACGAGTTCCACGCGCGCCCCGCCTCGCCCGCCGCCTTCTGGCCCGATCGCCCGGCCCTCCTCGGCGGTCGCGACCTCGAAGCGAAGGGCACCTGGATGGCAGTGAGCCGGCGCGGACGTTTCGCCGCGGTGACCAACTACCGCGGAGCGCGCGAGCCTTCGGCAGCGGAGTCGCGCGGTGCGCTGGTCACCCGCTTTCTCGAATCCGACGTCCCGGCGAAAGACTATGTGGGACAGGTCGTCGAACGGCAGGCGAGCTACAGCGGCTACAACCTGCTCGCCTGCGACGGCGAGGAACTGTGGTGGACCTCCAACCGCGACTCGGCGCCACGCCGCCTCGATCCGGGGTATTACGCGCTCGGCAACCTGCTCCTTGATTCGCCCGACGTGCTGCCGCTGCGCGATCGCGCGCGCGAACTCGTCGAGGCCGCCCCCTCGGTGGAGACGCTCTTCTCGCTCACCGCGAGTGCACAGATCGTGAACGAGCAGTACGGGACGCGCTGCTCGACCGTCTGCATGCTCGGCGAAGGGGTGCGCTACGCGGAGCGGACTTTCTCGCCGGACGGCGCCGAAGGCGAGACGCGCTACTTCGAGTTCTCAGTCGAGGGCTAGGCGCATCGCCTGGTGGGGAATCCCGGCCTCCTCGTACACCTCGCCGTAAGGCGCAAAGCCCTGCGCGCGATAGAAGCCGAGCGCGTGCACTTGCGCGGAGAGGAGCACCTCGCGCTCGCCGCGCTCGCGCGCCGCCGCGACGAGCCGCTGCAGGATCGCTCGGCCGACGCCGCGCCCGCGCCAGGCCTTCAGCACGGCCATGCGGCCGATATGGCCGTCGGGCAGAAGCCGACCCGTGCCGACCGCCTGGTCGTTCTCGAAAGCCAAGGCGTGGAGGCATCGCGCGTCCATCTCGTCCATTTCCAGCTCCGCGGGCACGCCCTGCTCCTCCACGAACACGGCGACACGAATGCGCTGCGCCTCGCGCTTCGCTTCGCTCCAGCGGCAGAGCTCGATTCTCGGCATGAAGCGAAAAGTATAATCAGGCCATGAAAAGCCTTTGGAGCGACGCGGAGGCGGCGAGCTTCGCCGGCCCCCTCGGCCCGCGCGTCTATACTTCGCGCCTCCTCGGGCGCGACCGCTCGCTCGTGCTACACGGCGGCGGCAACACCTCGGTCAAGCTGCGCGGGAAGAACCTCTTCGGCGAGGAAGAGGACGTGCTCTACGTCAAAGGCAGCGGCTGGGATCTCGAGACGATCGAGGCCGCCGGGTTCACGCCGGTCGATCTTGTCTACGTGCGCCGCCTCGCCCAGCTCGCCGCGCTTTCCGACCCGCAGATGGTGAACGAGCTCGCCACGCACAGCCTGCGCGCCGGCGCCCCTGCGCCCTCGGTCGAGACCATCCTGCACGCAATCCTGCCGTACAAGTACGTCGACCACACCCATGCCGACGCCGTGCTCTCGGTCTCGAACGCACCGGAGGGCGAGAAGCGCGTGCGCGAGATCTACGGCGACAAAGTCGTGGTGATCCCATACATCATGGCCGGGTTCGATCTCGCGGCGTACTGCGCGCGCGAGTTCCCTCGTCAGGCGGGCAAGAACACAATCGGCATGGTGCTGCTCTCGCACGGCATCTTCTCCTTCGGCGCCGACGCGCGCGAGTCCTACGAGCGCATGATCGAGCTCGTCTCGATGGCCGAGGAATACCTGCAGCGCAAGAAGGCGTGGCACGTTTCGTTCGATTCCCCCGAAAAGGGCTCATTCGAACGGAAGGCGGTCGCCGAGCTGCGCCGCGCGATCTCGGACCAGGCCGGCTTTCCGGTGATCGCACGGGTGAATGCGGGCGGGAAGTTCGTTTCCTTCGCGAGCCGGCCCGATGTGGCGAAGCTCTCGCAGCAGGGGCCGGCGACGCCCGACCATGTAATCCGCACCAAGCCCTTTCCCATGCTCGGGCGCGACGTCGCCGGCTATGCCAAGCGCTACCGGGAGTATTTCGAGCGCTTCGCCGCCCAGGCGAAAGAGAAGAAGACGATGCTCGATGCGGCGCCGCGCATGGCGCTCGATCCGGCCCTCGGGCTCCTCGCCGTAGGGCGCACGGCGAAAGACGCGGCGATCGTGGAGGAGCTCTACGACCACACGATCGACGTCGTCCTGCGCGCCGAGGCGCTCGGCGGGTGGCGTGCGCTCGACCAGCGCCACACGTTCGACATCGAGTACTGGGACCTCGAGCAGGCGAAGTTGCGCAAGGCCGGCGCCCCGCCGGTTTTCGCAGGCGAGATCTGCCTCGTGACGGGCGCGGCGTCGGGAATCGGCAAGGCCTGCGTGGAGGCGTTCCGAAAGCGCGGCGCGGCCGTCGTCGGCCTGGATCGCAACCCGGCGATCGCTGCCCTGCACGAGCGGCCCGACTTCCTCGGGCTGGTCTGCGACCTGACCGATCGCCAGGCGATCGAGCGCAGCCTCGATGCGGCGGTGAAGCGCTTCGGCGGCATCGACATGCTGGTGCTGAACGCCGGAATCTTCCCCTCCTCCCAGCCGATCCAGGACATCCCCGCCGAGAGCTGGCGCAGCGCGATGTCGGTCAACGTCGAGGCCAATCTCACCGTAATGCAGGCATGCCATGCGCTCCTCAAGCTCGCGCCGCGCGGCGGGCGCGTGGTCGTCATCGGCTCCAAGAACGTCCCGGCGCCCGGCCCCGGCGCCGCCGCCTACTCCGCTTCCAAGGCGGCGCTCAACCAGCTCGCGCGGGTCGCCGCGCTCGAATGGGCGAAAGACGGCATCCGTATCAACTCGCTGCACCCGAACCAGGTTTTCGACACCGGCCTCTGGACGGACGAGGTGCTCGCCTCGCGTGCGAAGGCGTACAGCATGACCGTCGAGCAGTACCGGAAGAACAACCTGCTCAGGGCCGAGGTGTCCTCGAAGGACGTCGCCGAGCTCGCGGCGGAGATGTGCGGGCCGCTCTTTGCCAAGACCACGGCGGCGCAGGTTCCGGTCGACGGCGGGAACGAGCGGGTTGTCTAAGAAGAAGAAAGCTGCCCGCCGCTCGGCGGTGGAGCCGATCCGCTGGAAGCGCGATCGCCTCGAGCTCCTCGATCAGCGGCTGCTGCCCGGAAAGAAGAAGTACATCGCCTGTCGCAGTGCCGAGCAGGTCGCGAAGGCGATCCGCGACATGGTGGTGCGCGGGGCTCCGGCGATCGGCTGCGCGGCCGCTTTCGGTGTCGTGCTTTCCAGCGGCAAGCGCCAAGCGTACGAAGTGCTGGCGAAGAGCCGACCCACGGCGGTGAACCTCTTCTGGGCGCTCGAGCGCATGAAGAAAGCCCGCGACCTCGAGGCCGAGGCGATGGCGATCTTTCACGAGGATTTGCAGGCCAATCACGAGCTCGGACGGCTGGGCGCCGAGCTCGTGCCGGAGCGGGCGCGCATCATGACCCACTGCAACACGGGCGCGCTGGCGACCGCCGGCTACGGGACGGCGCTCGGCGTCATTCGCTCTTCCAAGGACAAGAACATCTCCGTGATCGCGAACGAAACGCGGCCCTATCTGCAGGGAGCGCGGCTCACCGCCTGGGAGTGCGTGCAGGAACGCATCCCCTGCACGCTCATCACCGACAACATGGCGGGTCACCTCATGGCCCACGGCGAGGTGGACCTCGTGATCGTGGGCGCCGACCGGATCGCCGCGAACGGCGACGTGGCGAACAAGATCGGCACCTACGCGCTCGCCGTGCTCGCCAGCCGGCACGGCATTCCTTTCTATGTCGCCGCGCCGTGCTCGACCTTCGACCTCTCGCTTCCCGACGGCTCGCGGATCCCGATCGAAGAGCGCTCGGCCGACGAGGTCACCGGCTATCGCGGCACGCGCTGGGCGCCGAAGGGCGTCAAGGTGCGCAACCCGGCGTTCGACGTGACGCCCGCGGAGCTCGTGAGCGGAATCGTCTGCGAGAAGGGCGTGATTCTTCGGCCAACCCGGGAAAAGATTCAGGGAATGATTTCGACCGGCGTATAGGGCGGCACGAGGTCGAACAGCTCGACGATGTCCCGATTGCGCATGCGGATGCAGCCGATCGAGCCCGGCTTGCCCATCTCGGCCGTGTCCGGCGACCCGTGGATGTAGATGTAGCGGCGCATCGTGTCCACGTCGCCCAGGCGGTTCTTGCCGGGCTCGCAGCCCGAGAGCCACAGGAGCCGCGTCAGCATCCAGTCCCGCCCCGGATATTTCGCGTGCAGCTCGCGCGACCAGATCTCGCCGGTGGGGCGGCGGCGCACGAAGACGGTGTTCTCGGGCTGGCCCGCGCCGATCTTGGCGCGCACGATGTGCTTTCCGCGTGGCGTGCAGAAGCTGCCGTTCTTTTCGCCCAGGCCGTTCTTCGCCGTCGAGACCGAGTAGCGCTTCAGAACCCGCTCGTCGTCGAGGACGGTGAGCTCCTGCCTTTTTGCGGCGATGACGATGCGCTTCATCGCCGTGCCGCGAAGAAGCGGCTGAGGAGAGCGCCGCACTCCGCGGCAAGCATGCCCCCCTCCATCTGCACCTGGTTCTTGAGCACCAGCTTCTTCGGGTCGGTCGCCCCGTACACCGCACGCGCGATGCGCGCGTGAAACATGGCGCCGATGCACATATCGCAGGGCTCGAGCGTCACGTAGAGCGTTGCGCCCGTCAGCCGGTAGTTCTGCATCGAGCTCGCCGCCGCGCGCAAGGCCTGGATCTCGGCGTGTGCGGTCGGATCGCGCGCGGCGATCGGCCGGTTCCAGCCCTCGCCTGCGATTTCATTCTCGATCACGATCAGCGCGCCGACCGGAACCTCGCCCTCCTCCTCGGCTCGCTGCGCGAGCTCGAGGGCGCGGCGCATGAAGCGCTCGTCACTCATCGGGCGGCACCGCGCCCTTGCGCTCGACGATCAGGCGGTACTGCTCCGGCTCGCGATGGCGCGCGAAGTTGAAGGTCGTGCTCTTGTACGAGTGGCACAGGTCGAGATCGCAGCGCGCGAGCGCCAGCTCGTCGGCGGTCGTGGTGCAGCCGGCGACGATCTCGCCGCTCGGCGCGACGATGATCGAGTTGCCGATCTGCTCCACGCCCTCCTCGTTGCCGGCCTTCGCGACGCCGACCACCCAGGTGCCGTTCTGGTAGGCGCCCGATTGCATGACCAGCTCGTTGTGGAAGTGCGAGAGCGCGTCGTGCTCGGGCGCCGGCGGGTTATGCACCGGCGTGTTGTAGCCGAGGAGGATCATCTCGACGCCCTGCAGGCCCATCACGCGGTACGTTTCCGGCCA
>DASUFD010000019.1:0-7898 GCA_036274735.1 Burkholderiales bacterium | reverse complement strand
TCGCGCGTCAGGTCGGCCTGCTCGAGGTCGGCGATCAGGGTGGCGACCGACTCGTCGCCCGTGTCGGGCGCGATGCCGGCGTGCTCGGCGTAGGGCTCGTCGCGCGCGCGCGCCGCATCCTCGCGCAGCTCGGCGACGAGCTGCGCGCGGCGCTTCTCGACCATGCCGCGCAGCTCTTCGGTCTGTTTCGGGGTCAGGGGCATCGGTCTCTCTCCATTATCGACATTGACGGATATCAAGAAGCGGCGCGCTCCGCCGCCTAAGCTAATCAACTGGACACCCACCTGCAAGCGACATTCCAAGGCCCATGAAAACTGTACGAGACGGCTTCCGCATGCTGCGCCACGAGCAGCTGCTCCAGGAAGTGGTACACGATACCTACAAGCTGCCGCGCAAGCTCGCCGAGCCGACGCGCTGCCCCGACTGCGGCGCGGTATGGCGCGACGGGCGCTGGGCGTGGAGCGCGGGCGGCGGTCCGGCGCACGAGGCGCGCTGCCCGGCGTGCCAGCGCATCCGCGACAACTTTCCCGCCGGATTCGTGTCCGTATCGGGTGAGTTCTTCGCCGGCCACCGCGACGAGATCCTCGCGCTCGTGCGCCACTGCGAGGAAAACGAGAAGCGCAACCATCCGCTCGAGCGCGTCATGAAGATCGCCGACGACACGTCCGGGGTGCTCGTCACGACGACCGGCGTGCACCTCGCACGCCGCCTCGGCGAAGCGCTCGAGGATGCCTACAAGGGCGTGCTCGAATACCACTACAACAAGGAACAGCAGTTGTTGCGCGTCGCCTGGAACCGGTGACCGACTCACCCTTCAAACCGAAGGCGGTTGGGGAATACCTGAGCCGGGTGCACGGCGCCGAGGTGAGCGAGGTGCGCATCACGCCGCTCGGCGGCGGGCGCCAGGGCGACAAGGGCTACGGCTACGGCATCCCGCTGCGCGTCGACTACCGGCTGGCGGGCGAGCCGCGGCGCGCGGTGCTCGAGTCGGTGCGCCCCGGCCCGTTCGGGCACGAGCACATGGCCGACCGCGCGCAACAGCTCCTGTGGGCGCATGACGCCTTCGCGCGACTGCCGCGCCACGTGCA
Source organism: Burkholderiales bacterium (assembly GCA_036274735.1). Taxonomy (GTDB): domain Bacteria; phylum Pseudomonadota; class Gammaproteobacteria; order Burkholderiales; family SG8-39; genus SCGC-AG-212-J23. The sequence goes on along the minus strand of DASUFD010000019.1, from coordinate 6,810 downwards.
CTCGCTCGACGTCGGCGCGGTGCGCGAGACCGGCGAGCTGGTGCCGCTGGGCAACGCCGAGGAGCTCTTCATGCTCGCCGAGTTCATCGAGGGGCACGAGTATGCCGACGACCTGTTGCGCCTGCGCGCGGGCGAGGCGCTGCGGCCGCTCGACATCCAGCGCGCCGATGCCCTGTGCGATTACCTGGTTTCCATACATAAACTCAGAAAAAACGATTCCAGCCTGTACATCCGGCGCGCGCGCGAGCTGATCGGGCACGGCGAGTGCATCTTCGGCGTCGACGACAGCTATCCGCTCGGCGGCCCGGTGTCCGAGGGCGTGCTGTGCGCGATCGAGCAGCGCGCCGTCGCCTGGCGCTGGAAGCTGCGCCATCGCACCCATCGGCTGCGCCAGGTGCACGGCGACTTCCATCCCTGGAACATCCTTTTTCGCGAAGGCGCCGACTTCAGCGTGCTCGACCGCTCGCGCGGCGAGTGGGGGGAGCCCGCCGACGACGTGGCATGCCTCGCGATGAACTACCTGTTCTTCTCGCTACAGCGCTCCGGGCGCCTGGAGGGCGACTTCGAGCGGCTCTGGCTCGGCTTCTGGACGCGCTACCTCGAGCGCTCGGGCGACCGCGAGCTCCTCGAGGTCGCCGCGCCGTTCCTCGCCTTCCGCGGTTTGGTGATGGCCAACCCGCTCTGGTACCCGGCGCTCGCCCTGCCGGTACGCGAGGCGATGGTGCGCTTCGTTGTCAACGTCCTCGACGACGAAAGCTTCGATCCCGGGCGCGCCCAGGAATACCTGTCATGACCTTCGCCGTGTGGCTGACGGGCCTGTCGGGCTCCGGCAAGAGCGCGATCGCCGGCGCGCTGCTCGAGAAGCTGCACGTACGCGGCATCGAGGCGGCGCGGCTCGAGTCCGACGTGCTGCGCACGCAGGTGACGCCGTTCCCGAAGTACGATGAGCCCGACCGGGACCTCTTCTACGGCGCGCTGGTGGCGCTCGGCCGGTTCCTCGTCGACGAGCGCCGCCCGGTGCTCTTCGACGCGACCGCGAACCGGCGCCGCTATCGCGACGCGGCGCGCCAGGCCATCGTGCACTTCGCCGAGGTCTACGTGGACACGCCGCTCGAAGTCTGCGCGGCGCGCGACCCGAAAGGGCTTTACCGAAGCGGTAAGGTGAGCACGCTTCCCGGCGTGCAGGCGGCCTACGAGCCGCCGCTCGTGCCCGAGCTCGTCGTGCACGGCGCGCAAGGCACGCCGGGCGACGCGGCGCAGAAGATCTTCGCCTTCCTTACGCGCCGCGGCTGGATTTGACCTCGATCAACCGCCTGCGGGCGGGGGTCGATACTGTGGGCAGGTGCTCCCGGAGACGCTCTTCGGCTACATCCGTCGCCACAGCGGCCGCCACCAGATCGCGCTCGCCGCGCTCTCGATCGTGGTGTTCGCCCTCTCGGCGGTGCCGCTCGAGCTGCAGCGGCGCATCGTCAACGACGCGATCGGCAAGGGCGAGTTCGCGCCGATCCTGTGGCTCGCGCTCGCCTACATCGGCGTGGCGCTCGCCGAGGGCGGGATCAAGCTCGCGCTGAACGTCTACCGCGGATGGGTGAGCGAGACCGCGGTGCGCCACCTGCGCCGCAGCGCGCTGCACGCCGAGAGCATGCGCGGCGCGCGCGGAATCGAGCTCTCCATGGTGCTCTCCGAGGTGGAGCCCGTCGGCGGCTTCGTCGGCGTCGCCATCTCCGAGCCGCTGCTCCAGGGCGGCATCCTGGTCGCCGTGTTCGGCTACATGCTGTACCTGCAGCCGACGCTCGCCGCCCTGAGCTTCCTCGTCTTCGCGCCGCAGCTCGTTTTCGTGCCGCTGCTCCAGGCGGCGATCAACCGGCGCGTCGAGCGGCGGGTGCTGACGATGCGCGAGGTGAGCGACGGCATCGTGCGCGACATCCAGGGCGACGAGTTCCATCATCCGCGCATCGACCGCGTCTTCGAGCTGCACATGGGAATGTATAAGCTCAAGTTCTCGATGAACTTCCTGATGAACCTGTCGCACCATACCGGCGTCGCGGCGGCGCTCGCGCTCGGCGGCTGGTACGTGCTCGAAGGCCGCATCGAGCTCGGCACCGTCGTCGCCTTCATCTCCGGACTCGCCAAGCTGAACGATCCCTGGGGCGACGTCGTCAACTGGTTCCGCGACATGACGGTGAACCGCGTGAAGTACCGCCTGCTCGCGGCGGCGCTGCGCGCACCGTCGCAAGAAGGCACGCCGGTTCTGCTCGGGCACGCGGCATGAGCCGCAGGACGGTCATCGCGGCTGCGCTCGTCGCGGTCGCGCTCGCCTGGGCGGTGGCGCGCTTCGGCTTCGGCCCGGGCGTCGAGGTGCTCAAGGTGGTGCGGCGCGACGTGGTGCAGACCATCGTCGCGAGCGGGCGCGTCGAGACGCCCTACCGCGTCGACGTCGGCTCGCAGGTGACCGGCACGGTGGCGCGCGTGCCGGTCGAGAAGGGCGAGCGGGTGAAGGCCGGGCAGACGCTCATCGTGCTCGAGTCGAGCGAAGCCGAGGCGCTGGTGAAGCAGGCCGAGCTCGCCGTGGCGCAGGCCGAGGCGCGGCTGCGCCAGCTGCGCGAGCTGCAGCTGCCGGTCGCCAACCAGGCGCTGCGCCAGGCGCAGGCCAACCTCGAGAACGCGCGCGCGACCCACGCGCGCAACAAGCAGCTCTACGAGAGCGGCTTCGTAGGCAAATCGGTGCTCGACGAGTCGCAGCGCGCGCTCGACGTGGCGCAGACGCAGGTCGACACCGCGCGCAAGCAGGTGGAGACGGCGCAGCCGCGCGGCAGCGACACCGCGGTGGCGCAGGCGGCGCTCGCGCAGGCGAAGGCGAGCCTGCAGGCGGCGCGCGCGCGCCTCGCCTACGCGACCATCACCGCGCCGCGCGACGGGACGCTGATCGACCGCGACGTCGAGCGCGGTGACGTGGTGCAGCCGGGCAAGACGCTGATGGTGCTCGCGCCCGAGGGCGAGACGCAGGTGGTGGTGCAGATCGACGAGCGCAACCTCGGGCGGCTCGCGGTGGGCCAGAGCGCGCTCGCCTCCGCCGACGCCTATCCCGACGAGCGCTTCAAGGCCGAGGTGGTGTACATCAATCCGGCGGTCGATCCGCAGCGCGGCACCGTGGAGGTGAAGCTGCGCGTAGCGGATCCGCCGGCCTACCTGCGCCAGGACATGACGGTGTCGGTCGACATCGAGGTCGAGCGGCACGCCGGCGCGCTCGCGCTGCGCGCGGAAGCGGTGCGCGACTTCGGCAGCAGCCACCCCTGGGTGCTCCAGGTGAACGGCGGGCACGCGGAGCGGCAGCCGATCGAGCTCGGCCTGCGCGGCGAAGGCTGGGTCGAGATTCGCGCCGGGCTGAAGGAGGGCGACCTCGTCGTGCCGGCGGAGAACATCGCGATCAAGCCGGGGCGGCGCGTGCGCGCGGTGGTGCATGAATAGTCTCGTGCCTTTCGAATGGATCGCGGCTTCGCGCTTCCTGCGCGAGGGGCGCCTGCAGACCGCGGCGATCCTGCTCGGCATCGGCATCGGCGTCGGCGTCATCATTTTCATGTCGGCGGCGCTCGCCGGGCAGCAGGAGAACATCGTGCGGCGAGTGCTCTCGGCGCAGGCGCACATCGTCCTCATCCCCGCGCAGGAGATCGCGCGGCCGCTGCGCGGCGGCCAGCGCGGCGTCGCCGAAGCCGCGATCATCCAGAAGCCGCTGCAGCGCGTGCGCTCCATCGACCAGTGGCAGCGGATCATCCACGAGGTCGACGCTCTGCCGGAGGTGAACGCGGTCTCGCCGATGGCCTCCGGCGCGGCGATCGCGCAGCGCGGCGAGGCGTCGCGCTCGGTCACCATGCAGGGCGTCGATCCGGAGCGCTACTTCCGCATCGTGCCGCTGCCCGAGAAGATCGTCTCGGGGCAGGCGCGCCTGGGCGCGGAAGACATCGTCCTCGGCCTCGACCTGGCGAACGACCTCGGCGTGCGCGTGGGCGACAAGATGCGCATCTCGGTCGGCTCGGGACAGGCGGCGACGCTCACCGTCACCGGGCTCGTCGACCTCGGCAGCAAGGGCGCCAACCAGCGCATCACCTACGTGGCGCTGCATACCGCGCAGGCGCTGCTCGGCCTGATCGGCGGGGTGTCGAGCGTCGACCTCACGGTGCACGACATCTACGCCGCCGAGACGGTGGCGCAACGCATCCAGGCGCTGACCGGCGTCGAGGCCGACAGCTGGATCCGCACCAATTCCCAGCTCTACCTCGCGATCAACGCGCAGGTGATCGCCAACACCACGATCCGTTTCTTCGTTGGCCTGGCGATCGCCTTCGGCATCGCCGCGGTGCTGATCGTCTCCGTGGTGCAGAAGTCGAAGGAGATCGGCATCCTGCGCGCCATGGGGGGCTCGCGCGGGCAGATCCTGCGCGTCTTCCTGCTGCAGGGCGCGGTGCTCGGGCTCCTCGGCTCGCTCGTCGGCTCGGCGCTCGGCGGGCTCGCGATCGTGCTCTGGGGCGTGCTGGTCAGGAACCCGGACGGTACGCCGCTCTTTCCGATTCCCCTCGATCCGCAGCTTTTCCTCGCTTCGGCGCTGCTCGCCACGCTCTCCGGCCTGATCGCTGCATTCGTGCCGGCGCTGCGCGGCGCCCGGTTGGACCCGGTGGTGGCCATCCGTGGCTGAGCCGGTCGTCCAGCTCGAAGACGTGCGCAAGTCCTACGCGGTCGGCACGCCGGTCGAGACCGAGGTGCTGCACGGCGTCGATCTCGCGCTCGAGCCGGGCGAGTTCTGCGCGCTCATGGGCCCGTCGGGCTCCGGGAAGAGCACGCTCCTCAACATCATCGGGCTTCTCGACCGGCCGACCGGCGGGCGGCTCTCCATCGCCGGGCGCCTGACGAGCGGTCTGGACGACCGTGCGATCACCGAGCTCCGCGGCCACACCATCGGCTTCGTCTTCCAGTACCACCACCTGATCCCGGCCTTCACTGCGCTCGAGAACGTGATGATGCCGATGCTCCTCGAGCGCGGCCGCCCGGACGCCGAGATGCGCAGCCGTGCCGAGGCGCTCCTAGCGAGCGTCGGCCTCACCCAGTGGCGCAACAACCTCGCGTCGAACATGTCCGGCGGCCAGCAGCAGCGCGTCGCGGTGGCGCGCGCCCTCGCGATGAAGCCGGCGCTCCTCCTCGCCGACGAGCCCACCGGCAACCTCGACACCGCCTCCGCGCAAGGCGTCTTCGACCTGATGCGCGAGGTGAACCGCACCCAGGCCACCGCCATCCTCATCGTCACCCACAACCGCGGCCTCGCCGAGCAGTGCAGCCGCATCGTCGAGATCGTCGACGGCCGCATCACCACCGACCAGCGAATTCCGGGACGGAGCCCGAACTAGGAAAGAGTTGGGTCTTTGATGCCAGTCAATGTGTGTCCGGCGCGACGCGCTAGCGTTCCGGCATGGACGCCCCGACCGTGGATGTGCTGCTGGACATCGACCGCGAATATCGCGAGAAGGCCGCCGCCGGAGCGCTGCGCCTGATCGCGCCTCGGCGCATGAATCCGGAGGGCCGGGCATGGCTGCCGGTGCTGCATACGCGCTACGGGCCCTGGCATTTCACGGCGCTTTTTTCCAACACCGAGCGCGCGCACGAGCTGCACCGCACGCACGACTGGGTGGTCGTCTACTTCTCCGATCCGGAAGGAGAGGAGGGACAGTTCACCGTCGTCACCGAGCGGCGCGGCACGCTGACCGGCCGGCGGGTCGTGCGCGGACGCGAGCCGGAGTGCGCGCGCTTCTACCGTTCGGTCCTTCCTTCGCCGATGGAGCGAGCCCGGCACGTCTGATCGCGCCGCGCGGCGCCAGTATTCAACCAAGGAGATGCACCATGAAGCTCGCAGCATTCACTTTCGTTACCACAGCCGCGTTGGCCGCGGTCCCCGTCGCGTTCGCCCAGGACCAGACGCGCACGCAAGCCCAGACCCAGACCCAGACCCAGACCCAGCAGATGGTCCGCGACCAGGACATCTACGGCTCGCAGCTCATGACGCAGCAGGAGCGCGACCAGTATCGGCAACGCATGCAAACGGCGACGAGCGCCGAGGAGCGCGAGCGGATCCGCGCCGAGCATCACACGCAGATGCAGGCGCGCGCCAAAGAGCAGGGCGTGACCCTGCCCGACGCGCCTCGGGCCGACCGCGGCCCGGGCAGCGGCTACGGCGGCGGCATGGGACCGGGCGGCGGCATGGGCGGCATGGGATCGGGCGGCGGCATGGGCGGCGGCTATCGCGGCGGGCGCTAGCGGTCGGCACGCGATTTGCGTCGCTCCTCGGATGCCACGAAGGAGTCCGACATGAAGACGCTTACTTTCCTTATCGCGACCGCCTTGGTCGTTCCCGCGCAAGCGCTGCTCGCGCAGGACCAGCAGCGCACGCAGACGCAGGACCGGATCCAGACGCAGGACCAGGCGCGCCAGACGCCAGGCGACCAGGAGATCTACGGCTACCAGCTCATGAGCCCGGCGGAGCGCAACGAGTACCGCGACCGCATGCGCGCGGCGCAGAACGCCGAGGAGCGCGAGCAGATCCGCGCCGAGCATCATGCACAGATGCAGAAGCGCGCCCAGGCGCGGGGCATGACCCTGCCCGACGCGCCGCCCGCTGTAGGCGGCGGGGGCATGGGGCCCGGCAGGGGTGCGGGACCGGGCGGCGTAGGCGCCGGCGGGACTACAGGACCGCGAGGTGGGGGCATGGGCTCCGGAATGATGGGTCCGGGCGGCGGGATGGGCGGCGGCTACCAGGGCGGCCGCTAG
>DASUFD010000018.1:0-4540 GCA_036274735.1 Burkholderiales bacterium | reverse complement strand
GCCGCATTGCCGGCGCCGAGGTGGTGCGCGGCGACCTCGTGCTCCTCGCCGAAGGCGACCGGGTGCCCGCCGATGCCGTGCTCGGCGCGGCGAACGAGCTCCTCGTCGACGAGTCGCTCCTCACCGGCGAGTCGCTGCCGGTGGAGAAGCGCACGGGCGAGCGCGTCTTCTCCGGCACGCTGGTGGTGAAGGGGCAGGGGCGGGCGGACGTGTTCGCCACCGGGGTGCGGAGCGAGCTCGGGCGCATCGGCGTTTCGCTCGCGACGCTGGAAACCGAGAAGACCTCGCTCGAGCGCGAGACGGCGCGCCTCGTGAAGATCGCCGCCGGCTACGCGCTGCTGCTTTGCTTCACCTTGACCCTCGTCTATGTCGTACAGCGCGCAAGTTGGCTGGAAGGCATCCTCGCCGGGGTGACGCTCGCGATGGCGATGCTGCCCGAGGAGTTCCCGGTCGTGCTCACCGTGTTCCTCGCGCTCGGCGCCTGGCGCATCTCGCGCCACGGCGTGCTGACGCGCCGCATGCCGGCGATCGAGATGCTCGGCGCGGCGACGGTGCTCTGCGTCGACAAGACCGGCACGCTCACGGAGAACCGCATGAGCGTGGTCGACACGCGGCAGGAGGCGATCGACGCGGCCGCGCTCGCCTGCGAGCTCGAGCCCTTCGACCCGATGGATCGCGCGATCGTCGCGGCGGCGAGCGACGCGGCGCGCGAGCGCCGCTCCGCATGGCGCCTGGTGCGCGACTATCCGCTCGGCGAGGACTTTCTCGCCGTCTGCCACGCCTGGCGCACGCCTTCGGGCGAGCTGCAGGTGGCGGTGAAAGGCGCGCCGGAGACCGTGCTCGCCCTGTGCGGGCGCAGGGACCTGATCGGGGAAGTGGAGCGTGCGGCGGGACGAGGGTTGCGCCTGCTGGGTGTTGCCGTGGCTTCCACAGAAGGAAATCCGCTGGAAAAACCGGGCGACTACGAGTACCGCTGGGTGGGATTCGTCGCGCTCGCCGATCCGCTGCGCGCCTCGGTGCCGGCCGCGGTCGCGCTCTGTCGCCGCGCCGGGATCCGCGTGGTGATGATCACCGGCGACTTTCCCGGCACCGCGCGCGAGATCGCGCGCCAGGCGGGACTCGATTGCGAGCGCGTCCTGAGCGGCGACGACATCGCGGCGATGGACGACGCGGCGCTCTCGCGCGCGGTGGAGGAGGTGAGCGTGTTCGCACGCATCTCGCCGCAGCAGAAGCTGAGGCTCGTCTCCGCCTACAAGGTTGCGGGCGAGGTGGTGGCGATGACCGGCGACGGCGTGAACGACGCGCCGGCGCTGAAGAGCGCGCACATCGGCGTGGCGATGGGACGGCGCGGCACCGACGTGGCGCGCGAGGCGGCGGCGCTGGTGCTGCTCGAGGACGACTTCGCCTCGATCGTGCAGACGGTGCGCCTCGGGCGGCGCATCTACGACAACATTCGCAACGCCATGCGCTACATCGTCTCGGTGCACGTGCCGACCGCGGGCATGGCCTTCCTGCCGCTCGTCTTCGGCTGGCCGCTGCTCTTCTTCCCGGTGCACATCGTGTTCCTCGAGTTCGTCATCGACCCGGCGTGCTCGATCGCCTTCGAGGCCGAGCACACCGACCGGGAGGCGATGCACCGGCCGCCGCGCGCGCCGGGAGCGCGCCTCTTCGACCTGCGCATGCTCGCCACGAGCTTCGCGCTGGGCGCCTCGCTACTGGTCGCCGTATTTGCGATCTACTGGTGGTCTTTGCGAACCGGCCACGGTGAGGGCGAAACGCGTGCGCTCGGCTTCTCGGCCCTCGTCTTCGGCAACCTGGCGCTGATCCTCGCCTACCGCTCGCAGCGGCGCAGCATGCTGCGCACGCTGGCCGAGCCGAATCCCGCCTTCTGGGCGATCGTCGGCGGCACCGTGGCCGCCCTGCTCGGGGTGATCTACTTCCCGCCCGCAGCGGCGATCTTTCGCTTCTCGCCGCTGCCGCCGGCCGACCTCGCGGTCGCTGCCGCGGCCGGGCTGCTCGGGGTCGCCTGGTACGACCTCGTCAAGCTCGCGCGGCGCGTTTGATCCGCGTCAATGGACGTCGCGGGGCGGTGCCTACGATGGCGTCAGCAGCTCACCCCCCAAGCCTAAAGGAACCGTCATGGACAACATCAACACCGACAGGATCATCAAGGACATGCGCTCGGTCATCGTCGACGCGGAAGACCTGCTGAAGGCCACCGCCTCGCAGACCGGCGAGCGCATCGAGAAGGCGCGCGCGCGCGCCGAGGAATCGCTGCGCGTCGCGCGCGAGCGCATGAAGGACGTCGGCATGGACCTCGACGCGCAGATGCGCGAGAACCCCTGGGCGACCGCGGGCATCGCCGCGGGCGTCGGCCTGCTGCTCGGCCTGCTCATCGGCCGGCGCTAGCCCTCCCTATGCGCGGCCTGCTCACCGGGTTCACGGACCTGGTGCACGACCGCCTCGCGCTGCTCGGCAACGAGCTGCGCGCGGAGGTGCTGCGTGCCCGGTGGATGGTGGTGAGCTCGATCTCCGCCGTCCTGCTCGGCGCGCTCGGGCTCGCCTTCGCCGGCCTCGCGCTGGTGATCTCGGTCGGCGAGCAGTACCGCGCGCTCGTCGCGGCGGCGGTGGCGATCCTTTTCGGCGCCGGCGCGGCCTATGCCGCCTGGCGCGCCAAGTGCGCGCTCTCCGCGCGCGCGGGTGCGTTCAGCGGCAGCCTGGGCGAGCTCGAGCGCGACCGCGAGGCGCTGCTCGCGCGCTCGGAAAGCGAGCGCAAGTCGGTCGCCGACACCGGCCGCCAGGTGCTGAGCATGGTATCGATCGGCCTCATGGCCTACGACATCGCGCGGCGCCTGCGGCGCTGAGGAAAAAGGGGTCAGGACCCTTTTTTCGGTAACTGCAGGGAAAAAGGGGTCAGGACCCTTTTTTTCGGTAACTGGGCCCCCGCCTACGCGGGGGCGACTCGATTCTCGGAAAAGCGTCCTGACTGATTTTCCGAAAAGGGTCCTGACCCCTTTTTCAGGATGCGGGGGTCGCGCTGCGCAAGCTCGGCGAGGCGCGCGGCGGCGGCCTTGAGCGCCTCGCGGCGCGCCGCTTCGCCGTTCGCCGCCACGGCGTTCAGCACGATCTGATGCTGCGGCAGCAGGATCTCGAGGTGCGCCTCGGCGTCGCCCGAGGGCATCGCCTCGAGGGCGAGCTTGCAGGCGGTGATCGCGGGATAGCGCGCCGCGAGCTCGTTCATTTGCGCGAGGCGAGGATTCGGGCGAGCCCGTCGGCGTCGAGGACGCGCACGTGCTTCTGCTCGACCTCGATCAGGCGATCCTTCTGGAATTGGGAGAAGAGGCGGCTCACGGTCTCGAGCTTGAGGCCGAGGTAGCTGCCGATCTCCTCGCGCGTCATGCGCAGGTGGAACTCCGAGGGCGAGAAGCCGCGCTTCATGAAGCGCTTGGAGAGGTTGGTGAGGAACGCGGCGAGGCGCTCTTCGGCGCGCATCGAGCCGAGCAGCATCATCACGCCGTGGTCGCGCACGATCTCGCGCGCGAGCACCGCGTGCAGGTGGCGCTGCAGGGACGGCAGCTCGCGCGCCATCTCCTCGATGAGCGTGTAGGGCATGACGCACACCTCGCTGTCCTCGAGCGCGATCGCCGTGCCGTTGTGCCGGCCGGTGCCGATGCCGTCGAGGCCGAGGAGCTCGCCGCCCATGAAGAAGCCGGTGACCTGCTCGCGGCCTTCGTCGTCGACCACGCTCGTCTTGAAGAAGCCGGAGCGGATGGCGTAGACCGACTTGAACTCGTCGCCGGCGGCGAAGATCGACTCGCCGCGGCGCACGCGCCGGCGCGCGTAGACGATGCTCTGCGCGCGCTCGAGGTCGTCGAGGCAGAGGCCGCCGGGCAGGCACAGCTCGCGCAAATTGCAGCTCGCGCAGGTGGCCTCGGCCTTGCGGGACGGGTCGACGTTGTTCATGAAGTGCTCTTTCACGCGCGGCTTCAGTTGGACGACGGTTTGCATGTGCTCTCCTTGGCTTTGGCGGCGAGCGCCTCGCGGACGCGCCCGAATTCCGTGGTCTTGTCGAAAAAGCCGCGCGCGCCGAGGCGCTCGGCGAGCTGGCGGTAGGGATAGGCGGAGAAGTTGGACAGCATGAAGACGTCGATCTCCGGCGCCTCGGCGCGCAGTGCGCGCAGGACGTCGAAGCCGCCGCCCTCGGCGAGGTTGAGGTCGAGGATCACCACCTCGGGGCGGCTCTCCAGGATCTCGCGCGTCGCCTGCGTGGCGCCCGCCGAGGCCCCCGCCACTTCCGCTCCCGGCACCTCGCCGAGCATCGCCGTCAGGCGGGTGCGGACGGCGGCGGAGTCTTCAACAATGTAGATCTGCATGGACGCCAGTTTGGCGGCGGGAGGACGGCTCGAATATCGGCGCCGGCTGAAAAGCGGCGTCGGAGGATTCCTAGTTGCGGCTAGGCGGCTGCCAGGGCTTCGCGCAGCGCACCGATTTCGCGGCTCTTGTCGAAGAAGCCGCGCGCGCCGAGCTTCTCCGCCATGCG
>DASUFD010000017.1:0-28118 GCA_036274735.1 Burkholderiales bacterium | reverse complement strand
TGGTTGTAGTCGATGAAGACGCCGTGGCGCTCCTCCTTCCACCATCGGCTCGTCGCGAGCTTCGGCGCGCGCCGCTCGACCTCGCGCGCAAGCGCGAGCGCGGCGCGGCGCACCTCGTCGAAGCCCCAGCGGCGCTCGAGGCGCACGTAGACGTGCATGCCACGCTTGCCGGAAGTCTTCGGCCAGCCAGTGAGCCGCAGCTCGTTCAATACGCCGCGCACCACTTCCGCGACTTCGCGCACCTGGGGCCATTTCACGCCCGGCACAGGATCGAGGTCGACGCGCAGCTCGTCCGGATGCTCGAGGTCGTCGGCGCGGACCGGATGGGGATGCAGCTCCAGGCAGCCGAGGTTCGCCATCCACGCGAGCGCTGCCGCGTCGCGCGGCACGACCTCCTCGGCGCTGCGACCCGACGGAAACTTCAGCGTCACCACCTCGATCCAGTCCGGGCGCGCTTTCGGCGCGCGCTTCTGGTAGAAGAACTCGCCGCCCACGCCATCCGGGTAGCGCACCATCATGTTCGGCCGGCCGCCCGCGCCGCGCAGCGCGCCTTCGGCGACGGCGACGTAGTAGGCAACGAGATCGAGCTTGCTGTACCCGGGCTTCGGGAAGAGCACCTTGTCGGGATTGCTGATCGTGAGCTTGCGGCCCGCCACCTCCACGCTCGCCGCCCGCGCCTTTTTCGCCATGCGCACGGTCTCCTAAGCAAGCGCAAATCGTTCGAGCGGCGCGTAGGTGGAGCCCGCCGAGGAGCTCTTCGAGGAAACGAGCAGGAACTCGTCGACGGGCCAGGAGACGCTCGGCAAGGGAGGAATGGCGGCCGGCCGGCCCGCCTTGCGCAGGAGCGTGACATGCGCGGCGAACGGGCGCTCTTCCAGGGTGAAGCCGCCGCGCGCGAGCGAGGCGCGCAGATCGGCCGCGAGGGCGAGCAAGGCCTGGGGAGCTTCGCTCGGCCCGACCCAGAGCATCTGGTTGCGCTTCACGTAGCGCGCCGCATCGACCGGCAGCTCGTGGCGGCTACCCTTCACGCGACGCGCGGCGCCGCTCGCGGCGTCCGCGTCGGCTTCGCCAAGGAAGGCGAGCGTCAAATGGATGTTCTCCATGGACGTCAGCTTGCCGCCCGATTCGTTACGCACTTCGGCTGCCCAGCGGCCCAGGGCCTGCGCCGTTTCGCGCGGCGGCCAGCAGGCGAAGAAGAGCCGCACTACTTGGCCATGTGCTTGCGCGTAAGTGCGGCGAGCGCCGCTTCGCCGCCCTGCTCCAGCGCCTCGGCGATCAGCTCCATCTCGCGCCGACCGCGGTTCTGCGAAAGCTTCCAGCGCGTCTCCAGGCGCGCCACCGGAATCTCGAAGACGACGATGGCGCCGAGCATGCGCTCGACGTAGATGGCGTCCAGCGCGTCGAACTTGGGCAGCCATTGCGGATCGAGCGAGGCGACGAGGCGCCGCTGCGAGGCGTGCTTGAGCGCCTTGTCCTCGATGACCTTCGGCACGCCGTAGGCGTGCACGGCGGCGTAGTTCCACGTCGGCACGCGCTCGGTCTCCTCGTACCAGCGCGGCGAGACGTAGGCGTGCGGCCCGGGGAAGACGACGAGCACCTCCCGGCCCGAGAAGTCGCGCCACTGCGGATTGGCGCGCGCCATGTGCATGTCGATGACGAGGGCGCCCTCGCGCTCCTCGATCGCCACCGGCAGGTGCGAGGCGCGCGGCGTGCCCGGCGCGGTGACGAGGATCGGAAAATTGTGCTCGCGCATGAACGCGAGCAGCTCGGCGCGGTCTTCGACCCGGTTGTAAGGTGGCGAGTACATTTAGGCGATCAGGACGACCGCTTGCGCGGCGATGCCCTCCATTCTGCCGAGAAAGCCGAGCTTCTCGGTCGTCGTCGCCTTCACGTTCACCGCCGCGAGCTCGAGGCCGAGGTCGCCGGCGATGTTGCCGACCATGCGCGCCTTGTAGGGCGAGATCCGCGGCTCCTGCGCGATCACGGTGGCGTCCACGTTGAGGATGCGGAAGCTCAGCGCCTTCACTTTGCCGGCGACCTCGCGCAGGAGCGCGCGGCTGTCGACGCCGCGCAAGGCCGCGTCGCTGTCCGGGTAGTGCTGGCCGAGGTCGCCGAGCGCCGCCGCGCCGAGCAGCGCGTCGCAGATCGCGTGCAGCAGCACGTCGGCGTCGGAATGGCCCTGCAGCCCCTTCTCGTAAGGGATGTCGACGCCGCCGAGGACCAGCCGCCGGCCGGCGACCAGCGGGTGCACATCGAAGCCCTGGCCGATTCTCATGCCGCGCGCCTCGCCAGGATCGACTCGGCCACGGCGAAGTCCTCGGGATAGGTCACCTTGAGATTATCGCGGCTGCCGGCGACCAGGCGCGGTCGCAGCCCGAGCGCCTCGACCGCGGCCGCCTCGTCCGTGACCCCCGGCGGCGCGCTCTGCAGCGCCTGCGCGAGCAGGCCGGCGCGGAACATCTGCGGCGTCTGCGCGAGCCAGAGCTGCTCCCGGTCGAGCGTCCCGGCGATGCGCGTCGCTCCCGCTTCGTCCTTCGCCGCGCGCTTCACCGTGTCGGCTGCGGGCAGCGCGAGCACGCCGCCGATCGCGTCGCCCTCGCATTCGCGGATCAGACGCTCGACGTCGCGCGCCGAGAGGCAGGGCCGCGCCGCGTCGTGCACCAGCAGCCAGTCGTCGGGCTCGAGCTCGCCGCTCGTCGCCACCACGCCGTTGTAGACCGACTCGCGCCGGGTCGCGCCGCCGCAGTAGAGCGGCTCGAGCCGCCCGCTGAACTCGCGCCAGTCCTGCCGCGCGAACAGCGCGTCCTCCGCCGAGAGCACGACGAACACCGTCTGCACGCGCGGCACGCAAACTGCACGGATCGCATGCCAGAGCATCGGCCGACCGGCGATCGCGCGGTACTGCTTCGGCTCGGCGCCGGCGCTGCGCGTGCCGCTGCCCGCTGCGGGAATCAACGCGTATAGAGACAAGAGATTTCTTTTAATTCAGGCCAAATATAATTACACGCTTTTCTTCCTGATGCATCGCGACTCCCCTCCGGCACGACGGCGTCTGGGCAGCCTCGCCGGCTCCGCGGACTCGCTTGCGCTCGCGCGCCTCGCCGCGGCCGAGGCGCCGCTCGCGGTCATCGCCGCCACCGCGCAGGACGCGCAGCGCCTGCTCGAGGAGATCGGCTGGTTCTCGCCGCGGCTGCGCGCCTGCCTGCTGCCCGACTGGGAGACGCTGCCCTACGACCAGTTCTCGCCGCACCAGGACCTCGTCTCGGAGCGGCTCGCCACGCTCTATCGCATCCAGCGCGGCGACTTCGACCTCGCCATCGTGCCGGCGCCGACCGCCCTGGGGCGGCTATGTCCCCCGTCCTATCTGGCGGGAAGAACGTTCTTCCTGAAAAGTGGGGAGCGGCTCGATATCGGCCAGCTGCGCGCGCAGCTCGCCACCGCCGGCTATCAACACGTCACGCAGGTCGTTGCCCCCGGCGAAGTGTGCGTGCGCGGCGGCCTGATCGACCTCTTTCCGACGGGCGCGGCGCTGCCCTACCGCATCGACCTCGACGACGACCTCGTCGACTCGATCAAGACCTTCGACGTCGACACGCAGCGCACGGTCTACGCGGTGAACGAGATTCGCATGCTGCCCGCGCGAGAATTTCCGCTCGACGACGAGGGACGCGCGCGCTTCCGCGGCCGCTGGCGCGAGATCTTCGAGGGCGATCCGTCGAAGAAACCGCTCTACCGCGACGTGTCGAACGGCGTGCCCGCCGCCGGCGTCGAGTACTACCTGCCGCTCTTCTTCGAGTCCGTCGCCACGCTCTTCGATTACCTGCCGCGGGGCTGCACGGTGGCGCTGCACGGCGAGGTCTCCGCCGCGATCAACGAGTTCTGGCGCGACGCGGCGACGCGCTACAAGCTCGCGGGCGGCGATCCGGACCGGCCGCTCCTCGCGCCGGCGCAGCTCTTCGTCCCGGCGGAAGAGTTCTACGTGCGGCTCAAGGACCATCCGCGCGTCGACCTCGCGCAGAGCGACGCCGGGGAAGGCGGCCTCGACGCGCAACCGCTTCCCCCGGTGGCGGTGGACCGGCGCGCGCAGGATCCGCTCGCCGGGCTGAAGCGCTTCGTCGATACGGCGAATCTGCGGATCCTGGTCGCGGCGGAATCGCCCGGGCGCCGGGAGACCATGGCGAGCTACTTCGCCGAGTACGGCGTGAAGCCGGCGCCGGCGGCGAGCTTCGAGGAATTCGCGAAGGGCGAGGCCCGGCTGCAGCTCGCCGTCGCGCCGCTCGCGCACGGCTTCGTGCTGCCCGCCGAGGGCTGGGCGATCGTCACCGAGGCCGAGCTCTACGCGGGCGTGGTGCGCCGGCGCGCGCGCGGCGCGGAGAAGCGCACTTCCGTCGAGGGGATGCTGCGCGACCTCTCCGAGCTCAAGGTCGGCGATCCGGTCGTGCACGAGCAGCACGGCATCGGCCGCTACCAGGGATTGACGGAAATGGACGTGGGCGAAGGACCCACGGAATTCCTGCTGCTCGAGTACGAAGGCGGCGACAAGCTCTACGTCCCGGTCTCGCAGCTCGGCGTGATCGGCCGCTACAGCGGCGCGCAGCCCGAAGAGGCGCCGCTGCACAAGCTCGGCAGCGGGCAGTGGGACAAGGCGAAGGCGCGCGCCGCGAAGCAGGTGCGCGACACCGCGGCGGAGCTGCTGGCGCTCTATGCGAAGCGCGCCGCCCGGCTCGGCCACTCTTTTTCCGTTCGTCCGCACGACCTGGAAGCCTTCGCCGCCGGCTTCGGCTTCGAGGAGACGCCCGACCAGGCGGCGGCGATCGAGGCGGTCACCGCCGACATGGCCGCCGGCAAGCCGATGGACCGTCTGGTGTGCGGCGACGTCGGCTTCGGCAAGACCGAAGTGGCGCTGCGCGCCGCGTTCATCGCCGTCGCCGACGGAAGGCAGGTGCTGGTCCTCTGCCCCACCACCCTCCTCGCCGAGCAGCACTTCCAGACCTTCTCGGATCGCTTCGCCGACTGGCCGATCAGGCTGGCGGAACTCTCCCGGTTCCGCAGCGCCAAGCAGTCCGCCGAGACTTTGCAGAGGCTTGAAAACGGAGAGCTCGACATCGTCATCGGCACGCACAAGCTGCTCGCGCGCGAGGTGAAGCCGAAGCGCCTGGGGCTCGTCATCATCGACGAGGAGCATCGCTTCGGCGTGCGGCAGAAGGAGGCGCTGAAGCGCCTGCGCGCCGAGGTCGACGTGCTCACGCTCACCGCCACGCCGATTCCGCGCACGCTGGCGATGTCGCTCGAGGGCATCCGCGACTTCTCGGTGATCGCCACCGCGCCGCAGAAGCGCCTCGCCATCAAGACCTTCGTCTCGCCGTGGTCCGAGGGGCTGATCCGCGAGGCGGTGCTGCGCGAGCTCAAGCGCGGCGGCCAGGTCTACTTCGTGCACAACGAGGTCGAGTCGATCGAGAGGATGAGGGAAAGGCTCGCGCGCCTCCTGCCGGAGGCGCGGCTCGCCGTCGGGCACGGGCAGATGGCCGAGCGCGAGCTCGAGCGCGTGATGCGCGACTTCACTGCGCAGCGCTTCAACCTGCTGCTCTGCTCGACGATCATCGAGACCGGCATCGACATCCCGACCGCCAACACCATGGTCATCGACCGCGCCGACAAGTTCGGCCTCGCGCAGCTGCACCAGCTGCGCGGCCGCGTCGGCCGCTCGCACCACCAGGCCTACGCCTATCTCCTCACCCCGCCGCCCGATGCGCTGAACAAGAACGCGCAGAAGCGCCTCGAGGCGATCCAGATGATGGAGGAGCTCGGCTCGGGCTTCTATCTTGCGATGCACGACCTGGAGATCCGCGGCGCGGGCGAGATCCTCGGCGAGCAGCAGTCGGGCGAGATGCAGGAGGTCGGCTTCTCGCTGTACGCGCGCATGCTCGACCGGGCGGTGCGCCGCCTGAAGTCCGGCAAGGCCGCCGAGCTGGAGGAGCCGATCGACGTGTCCACCGAGGTCAACCTGCACGTCCCGGCGCTGCTTCCCGCGAGCTACTGCAGCGACGTGCACGAGCGGCTTTCGCTCTACAAGCGCCTCGCCGATGCCGACGACGGCGAGATGCTGGAGGCGCTGCGCGAGGAGCTCGTCGACCGCTTCGGCGAGCTGCCCGAGGCGGCGCGCGCGCTCCTCGAGTGCCACCGGGTGCGCCTCGCGGCCCGACCGCTCGGCGTGGCGCGCGTCGACGCCACGCACGAGGCGGTGCAGCTGCAATTCGTCAAGAACCCGCCGCTCGACGGCGCGAAGGTCATCGCCTTCGTGCAGAAGAAGGGCCGCGGCGCGCGCCTCGCCGGCCCCGACCGCCTGCGCGTCGAAGCCAAGCTCCCCGCCTGGCAGGAGCGCGCGCAGGCGGTGCGCGACATCCTGCGCCAGCTCGCCGCCTGAATTCGGGGTCAGGTTCACAATCATGAATCTCGTCGTTCAAGGCCCGGCGATCACCGAAGCGCAGGCGCTCGAGCTCGCGGGCCTCGCCGGATCAACGCGCGTCCATCGCATCGCCGAGCACGCGTGGCGGATTCCTTTCGCGGCGCCTTCGGATGCCATCGCGCCGTACTGCGAGGCGCATCGCCTCGACTACGCCTTCATCCCCGAAGGCCGGCGCTTCGCCGATCTGCGGCTTCTCGCCATGGACATGGACTCAACGCTGATCACGATTGAGTGCATCGACGAGCTCGCCGACTTCGCCGGACGCAAGGACGAGGTGGCGGCGATCACCGCGCAGGCGATGCGCGGCAATCTCGAGTACGCCGAGAGCCTGCGCCGCCGCGTTGCGGTGCTCGCCGGGCTGCCCGAGTCGGTGCTGGAGCGCGTCTATGCCGAGCGGCTGCGCCTCACGCCCGGCGCCGAGGCGCTGATCGGCGCCTGCAAGGCGCACGGCGTCAAGCTGCTGCTCGTGTCGGGAGGATTCAGCTTCTTCACCGAGCGCCTGCGCGAGCGGCTCGGCCTGGACTACACGATCTCGAACCGACTCGAGGTCCGCGGCGGCACCCTGACCGGCCGGCTCGTCGGCGAGATCGTCGACGCGCGCGCCAAGGAGGGGAAGTTCTGCGCCGTCGCGGACGAGATCGGCGCTGCGCGCGAGCAGACCGTGGCGATCGGCGACGGCGCGAACGACCTGAAGATGATGGCGCGCGCCGAGTACTCCATCGCCTTCCACGCCAAGCCGCTGGTGCGCGCCGATGCGCGCTATGCGATCGACTGGTGCGGCCTGGAGGCCGTGGTCAACCTTTTCGAGTAGCGTCGGCGACGACCCGCTCCACCAGCGCCGCATAGTCGCGCCAGGTCGCGGGACGGTCGAAGACCGCGCGCACGCCCCGCTCGGCTGCGCGGCGCCGCTCTTCCTCCGTCGGCGCGGGCAGGATGGCCACCGCGGGGATGGGCAGCGGGCCGGCTTCGGCCAGCGCCTTGCGACCGAGCACCGCGACCACCGCGCGCTCGAAAGAGGTGACCAGCTCGGCGCCGGCGAGTCGCAGCGCGCTCTCGGCGAGCGTTGCTTCGTTCGGATCGTCTTCGAGGAGCAAAACTTTAGGCCGTGGCATGCGCGGCGAGGTTAGGCGCCGCGCGCGCGGGCCGCTGCAGGGCAAAGATGAGAAATTGACAGGCCGGCGCTATTTTTTCTTCGGCCGCCGCTTCAGCCGCTCGATCGCCTCGTTGGCGCGGCGGATCGCCTCCTCGCCGATCTGCTCGAGAAGCTCGCGATACACCGCCGGCTCGCCGCAGCCCGCGCACACGAGCTGGCTCGTCAGGCGCAGCGGACCCTGCGGCGGGTGGAAATCCGTGCCTCCGCACTTGCGGCAACGCGCTGCGATGTCGCGTACGGCTACGAGCATGGCGCGCCCCCTCTGCCCCCCTCGGGCCGATCCATGTTACGACCCGGGGAGCTGCCGAGACGAGGACTATTTCGCGGCGACCACCATGATCTCCACGAGCGCGCGCGGATCGGCGAGCTTCGCCTCCACGCAGGCTCGCGCCGGCAGGTTCTTCGCGTCGACCCACGCGCTCCAGACCTCGTTCATCGGCGCGCGGTTGCGGATGTCGGTCACCCAGATCTGCGCCTGCAGCACCTTGGACTTGTGCGACCCGGCCTTCGCGAGCAGCCGGTCGATCTCGGCGAGGATCTCCTGCGTCTGGCCTTTCACGTCCTTCGCCAGGTCCTTGGCGACGACGCCCGCGAGGTAGACGGTGCCGCCGTGCTCGACGGCGTTGGACAGGATGGCGGTGGGGTCGTGGCGGACGATGCTCATCGGCTCTTCTCCTCGAGGGTTTTTCTGTCGTAGGCGGCGATTCTCCGGTAGCGGTCGGTGATCGCCTTCAGCTCGTCGGGACGGATCACGTCGTCGATGCGCGCGAACGGCCGGTCGCCGGTACGCTCGTAGACCTCGCGCAGGATGGCGTCGGGCGGGATGCGTCGGTTCGCGAGAACCACCTCGGCCGTCGGCCGCAGACGCTTTTCCTCGTAGCTCTTCAGCGCACGCGGCACATCGGGCTCGGCGACGAGCAGATCGGCGAGCGTCTGCGCGTCGAGGATCGCCTGCCCCGCGCCGTTCGAGCCGCGCGGATACATCGGGTGGGCGGCGTCGCCAAGCAGCGTGACCCGCCCGAAGCTCCACGCCGGCAGCGGGTCCTTGTCGACCATGGGATATTCGAGCACCACGTCCGCGGCGCGAAAGAACGCTGGCACGTCGAGCCAGTCGAACTTCCAGTCGGCGGCGCCGTCGATGAAGTCCTCGACCCGCGCCGGGCGGTTCCAGTCCCAGCGCTTGTAGCTCGGCGTCTCGATCTCCCAGAGCCAGTTGACGAGCTGGCGGCCTTGCTCGTCGATCCCGTTGCGGATGGGATAGTGCACGAGCTTGCCGCCCTTCAGCCAGCCGGCGCGCGTCATCGTCGCGCCGCTCAGCACCGGCTTCCAGCGCGTCACGCCGCGCCACATGTTGATGCCCGAGTAGCGCGGCTCGCCCTCCTTGGGATAGAGCTGCTGGCGGATCACCGAGTGGATGCCGTCGCAGGCGACGAGCGCGCGACCCTTGACGGCGCCGCCCGTGCGAAACGCCGCCGACACCGCCTTGTCGTCCTGGGAGAAGCCGGTGCAATGCCGACCGAGCTGCAGCCGCTCTGCGCCCAGGCGCGCGCGCACCGCGTCGAGCAGCACCGCCTGCAGCTCGCCGCGATGGATCGAGAGCTGCGGCCACTCGTAGCCGGCGCGCCGGCCGAGCGGCTCGCGATAGATGAGCTGGCCGAAGCGGTTGAAGAACGCCTGCTCCTGGGTCTCGATCGACACCTTCTCCAGCGCCGGCAGCACGCCCAGCGCCGCGAGCGCCTTGGTCGCGTGCGGCAGCAGGTTGATGCCGACGCCCACCGCCTTGATCTCCGGCGCCGACTCGAAGACGCGGCAGGCGACGCCGCGCCGCTCGAGCTCCAGCGCGAGCGTCAGGCCGCCGACGCCGGCGCCGATGATGAGGACGTCCATGGCGGCCGAGTTTACTTCGTCGCCGCCACGGCGAGGCACACCCACCCGGCGAGGAAGGCGAGGCCGCCGAACGGCGCGATCGCGCCGAGCCAGCGCACGCCGGTGAGCGCGAGCAGGTAGAGGCTGCCGGAGAAGAGCAGCGTTCCGGCGACGAACAGCCAGCCGCTCGCGCTCGCCGCCGCGCCCGGCCAGCGCGTGCACGCCCAGGCGACGCCGAGCAGCGCGAGCGCGTGGTACATCTGGTAGCGCACGCCGGTCTCGAAGATCGCCAGCAGCTCCGCCGGCAGGCGCGCCTTCAGCCCATGGGCGGCGAAGGCGCCGAGAGCCACGCCTATGAATGCAAGACCGCTTCCCACGATGAAGAAAACCCGCTCCATCAGCCTACCCAGCGCCGCGCGTTGCGGAACATCGTCATCCACGGCGCGTCTTCGCCGAGCCCGGGCGGCGCCCAGGACATCTGGACCGTGCGGAAGGTGCGCTCCGGGTGCGGCATGACGATGGTGAAGCGCCCATCGGCGGTGGTGAGCCCCGTGATGCCCTGAGGCGTGCCGCTCGGGTTGTACGGATACGTCTCGGTAGCTTCGCCGCGATTGTTCACGTATCTCATACAGGCCCATTCCGGACTCGCATCGAACAGCGCGCGTCCCTCCCCATGCGCGGTGACGATCGGCATGCGGCTACCCGCCATGCCGGCGAAGAAGAGCGACGGGCTCTCCACGATCTCGACCATGACGAGCCGCGCCTCGAACTGCTCCGAGCGGTTGCGCACGAAAAGCGGCCAGTGCGCGGCGCCGGGAATCAGCTCCTTCAGCGCCGCCATCATCTGGCAGCCGTTGCACGCGCCGAGCGCGAAAGTGTCGCGGCGCGCGAAGAAGCGCGCGAACTGCTCGCGCACGCCGGCGTTGTGAAGGATCGCCGCCGCCCAGCCGCGCCCGGCACCGAGCACGTCGCCGTAGGAGAAGCCGCCGCCCGCGACCACGCCCTTGAAGCCCTCGAGCGTGCGCCGTCCCGCGAGAAGGTCGGTCATGTGCACGTCGTGCGGCTCGAAGCCGGCGCGCTCGAAGGCCGCCGCCATCTCCACCTGGCCGTTCACCCCCTGCTCGCGCAGGATCGCGACCGTCGGCCGGACACCGACATTGACCCTGACGTTTTCCGCCTTGTTCTCATCCTTGAAAGTCAGATGAAGGTGAAGGCCCGGATCGTTCCCATCGAGCAGTCGGTCGTATTCTTCGCGCGCCGATTCCGGATGGTCGCGCAGCGTCTGCAGCCGCCAGGTCATCTCCATCCAGGCGCGCTGGGTATGGTCGCGCTTGTTGGCGTAGAGCTCGAGGTTGTTGCGCAGCACGCGGATCTGGTCGCGGCCGTTCGGCTGGCCGACCAGGTGCGCACAGGCGCCGAGCCCGTGCTTGCGCAGCACGTCCATTACCCGCGTGCGGTCCGCGACGCGGATCTGCAGCACCGCGCCGAGCTCCTCGTTGAAGAGCGCGGCGAGGGCGAGCTCGCGCGCGCGCCCGGCGAGCTGCTCGCCGGTGTTGCGCTTGAACGCGTCGACGTCGTCCATCGCCGCGTCGAAGGCGATCGCATCGAGGTTGAGCGTCACGCCGCAACGGCCGGCGAAGGCCATCTCGCAGACGGTGGCGAAGAGCCCGCCGTCGGACCGGTCGTGGTAGGCGAGGAGCAGCGGCCGCAGCTCCTGGATGGCGGCGAAGAAGCCCTTGAGGAGCTGCGGGTCGTCGAGGTCCGGACAGGCGTCGCCCATCGCGCCGTGTACCTGCGCAAGCACCGAGCCGCCGAGGCGGTTCCGGCCCCTGCCGAGGTCGATCAGCAGGAGCTCGCTTTCCCCTGCGTCGGCGCGAAGCTGCGGCGTGAGCGTGTGCCGCGCGTCTTCCACCGGCGCAAACGCGGATACGACCAGCGAAACCGGCGCGACCAGCTCTTTGCCGTCCCACGCGGTTCGCATCGACAGCGAATCCTTGCCCACCGGGATGGAGACGCCGAGCGCCGGGCAGAGCTCGAGCGCCACCGCCTTCACCGTGTCGAAGAGCGGCGCGTCCTCGCCGGGGACGCCGGCGGCCGCCATCCAGTTCGCCGAGAGCTTGACCTGCGAGAGCGCAGCGATGCGCGCCGCGGCAATATTGGTGATCGCCTCGCCCACCGCCATGCGCCCGGAGGCCGGCGCGTCGATGAGCGCGAGCGGCGTGCGCTCGCCGATCGCCATCGCCTCGCCGGCGTAGCCGCGGAAGTCGGCGAGCGTCACCGCGCAATCGGCCACCGGCTCCTGCCAGGGACCGACGAACGGGTCGCGCGAGCACAGCCCGCCTACGGTGCGGTCGCCGATCGCCACCAGGAAGTGCTTCGCCGCGACCGCCGGGTGGCGCAGCACGCGGTGCGCAGCGCGGTCGATCGAGACCTGCACGAGGTCGAACGGCGCGGGCGTGCGCGTTTCGCGGCGCGCCTCGCGCAGCATCTTCGGCGGCTTGCCGAGGATGACCGACAGGTCGATGTCGACCGGCCGGTTCTCGAAGAGCCGGTCGGTCACCCGCAGGTGGCCGTCAGCCGTCGCTTCGCCCAGCACGGCAAACGGGCAGCGCTCGCGCTCGCACAGGTTTTTGAAGATCTCCAGTGACTCCGGGGAAACGGCAAGGACGTACCTCTCCTGCGCCTCGTTGGACCAGATCTCGCGCGGCGACATGCCGGTGTCCTGCGACGGGATGTCGCGCAGTTCGATGCGCGCGCCGCGCCCGGCGCCGTACGCGAGCTCCGGCAGCGCGTTCGACAGCCCGCCCGCACCGACATCGTGGATCGAGAGGATCGGGTTCGCCGCGCCGAGCTGCCAGCAGCGGTCGATCACCTCCTGCGCGCGGCGCTGCATCTCCGGGTTGCCGCGCTGCACCGAGTCGAAGTCGAGGTCGGCGACGTTGGCGCCGGCGCCCATCGAGGACGCGGCGCCGCCTCCCATGCCGATCCGCAGGCCCGGGCCGCCGAGCTGCACGAGCAGCGTGCCCGGGGGCAGCGCCGCCTTCGCCGCATGCGCGGCGTCGATCGCGCCCAGCCCGCCGGCGAGCATGATCGGCTTGTGATAGCCCCGGTTCTCGAACTCGAAGGCGCGGAAATAGCCGCAGAGATTGGGCCGTCCGAACTCGTTGTTGAAGGACGCCGCGCCGATCGGCGCCTCGAGCATGATGTCGAGCGCCGAGGCGATGCGCTCGGGCTTGCCCGGGCCGGGTCCCTCCCAGGGCTGCTCGTACCCCGGAATGCGCAAATAGGAGGTGGTGTAGCCGACCAGCCCCGCTTTCGGCTTCGCGCCGCGGCCGGTCGCGCCTTCGTCGCGGATCTCGCCGCCCGCTCCGGTGGCCGCGCCGGGAAACGGCGAGATCGCCGTCGGGTGGTTGTGCGTCTCGACCTTCATTACCGTATGCGTGAGGGCCGTGCGATACGCGTATGCCCCGTCGCTCCCCGGGAAAAATCTTTGTGCCGGAGATCCCTGCATGATCGCCGCATTGTCCGCGTAGGCGACCACCGTGCCTTGCGGCGTGACCGCGTGCGTATGGCGGATCATCGAGAAGAGCGACTGCGGCTGGCGCGCGCCGTCGACGATCCAGTCCGCGTTGAAGATCTTGTGCCGGCAGTGCTCCGAGTTCGCCTGCGCGAACATCGTCAGCTCGGCGTCGGTGGGATCGCGCCCCAGCGCACGGTAGGCGCGCTCGAGGTACTCGATCTCGTCGCCGGACAGGGCGAGGCCGAGGTCGCGATTGGCCTGCCGCAGCTTCTCGATGGGAACGAAGCCGAGTGGGCGGGGCGGGACATGCTCGAAGAGGGCGTCCGCTTCCTCGAGCGAGCCGAGCACGGTCTCGGTCATGCGGTCGTGCAGCGGCGCGGCGAGCGCCGGATTCGCCGAGCCGACCGTGAAGGCCGTGCCGCGCTCGATGCGCGTGATCGCCGAGAGGCCGCAGTTGCGGGCGATGTCGGTCGCCTTGGAGGACCAGGGCGAGATCGTACCCAGGCGCGGCACCACGAGGACGAGCGTTCCCTGGCCGGCCGGCGCCGGCGCGCCGTAGTCGAGCAGCCGCTCGAGGAGGCGCCGCTCCGCGGCGTCGAGCGGGCGCTCGGTCTCGACGAAATGCCAGAAGCCGGCGGCGAGAGACGCGACCCGGGGGTCGACCTTCTTCAGGACTGCGAGCAGCTTGGCGAGGCGGAACTCCGAGAGCGCGCACGGCCCGCGGAGCCTGAGGATGTCGGGCACTATTCTCTGACCACGGGCTCCCGGATGGTGCCGCCGAGGTTGAGCGTCGCCGACAGCGTCTGCCCGGCGGTGCGAATGTCGGCGACGATGCGGCCGGAGAGCGCGCCGTTCCTCGCCACGTCGGCGCTCGCGCCGGCGTTGAGCGCACCGGCGCCGATCGTCACCTCGCGCAGCGCGACGCTGCCGCGATCGTAGGTGACCTGTCCTTTCAGCTCGGCGAACTGCGTGGTGCCCGCCATGGTCTTGCCGCGGCTCTGGATGGCGCGCGAGAGATCGAAGCTACCGAGCACGCCCTGGCCGATGCTGAAGCGGCCCTCTGCGCGGCTCGCCGCGAGGAGCTTCTGCGGCTGCTCGCCGCTCATCGAGAAGCGCGCGGTGCCTTCCGCCTTGCCCTGCGAAAGCAGCGCCGGCGCGAACACGGCGGCGTTGATGCCGCGCACCGTGAGCACGCCCTCCACGTCCCAGCTTCCACCCCAGCGCACGCGGGCGGTGCCCGAGACGGCGCCGTCGTAGATCGCGCCGCCCCACTCGGTGATGTCCATGCCGCTGCGTCCCGCGCTGCCCTTCATCGCGAACTGGCTGAGGGTCACGCCGGGCGCGAACGGCAGCGGCAGGCCGGCCGCGGTCGCCTCGAGATCGAGCCGCCCGCCCTTGGGCGTGATCTGCACCAGCAGGCCGTCGGGGCCGTAGACCGTCGCCGAGCGCAGGGCGCCGGCGGCGCCGAGCATCGCGTCGACCTCCAGCGGCTTCGGCAGCTCGAGCGCTCCGGTGAGCTCCACCCCGCGCGCCTTGACGCGCTCGACGCGCAGGCGATCGCTCTTCAGGCGCGAGAACAGCACCTCGCCGAACGCTGGCTGCGGCAGCCGCACCTTCTCCACTTCGAGCAGGCTGAGCTCCTGCCGCTCGCCGCCCAGCAGCGAGACGAGCGCCGGATGCACGACGACGCGGCCGATGCGCGTGTCGCCGACGCGCACGTCGTCCAGGCGCAGCTCGACGCCCGAGAGGAGCCAGAGCCGCGCCGAACCGATCTTCACCGGCCGGCCGAGCGCCTCCGCGCCCGCCTGCTCGTACGGCGTGACGTCGAGCGGCACGAAATGCGCCGCCGCGACGGCGACCAGGAGCACGACGGCGAGGAACGTCGCCACCGGCCGCCCCCAGCTTCCGGAGCGACGCGGGCGTGCGGAGGGCGCGCGAACCCTGGCGGCGGACTTCGCGGCCGACTTCGCCGCCGCCTTCTCCGCTTCGCGCCGGCGCTTTTCCTCGGCGCGCTGGCGCTTGCGCGCCTCGCGCTGCGCCTGCTTCTCCTTCTGCCGCTCCTTCTTCTCGTCGATGCCGAGCGCCGCGCGCTCTTTCGCGACCTCGGTCATGTCGAGGTCGTCGTCGCTGATCGGGATGTCCTGGTCGGTAGCCGCGGCCTGCTTGGCCATCGCCGCGGCGGTGGCCGCCTCGGCCTTGCGCTGGATCTCCTCGGCCTCGCGCCTGCGCCGCTCGTCCTCGCGCGCGATGCGCTCCTCTTCGTCGCGCGCGCGGCGCGCTTCCTCCTCGCGCGCGCGCGCTTCTTCCTCGCGTTGCCGGTTGAGCTCGGTATCGACCTTGGCCTGCCGCTCGGCCTCGGCGCGGGCCTGGCGCTCCTCGCGGTTGGTGAAGGATTGCGCCTCGGCTTCCTGGCGCGCGCGCTCCTCGGCGAGGCGCCGCCGTTCCTCTTCCTGGCGGCGCTGCTCCTCGGCCAGCCGCTGGCGCTCGGCCTCGAGCTCGCGGCGCATGCGCTCGGCCTCCTCCTTCGCCTTGCGCTCGGCCTCCTCGCGCGCCTTGCGCGCCTGCTCTTCGGCCTCCCGCCGCAGGCGCTCGGCCTCCGCCTTCGCCTTGCGCTCGGCCTCTTCGCGCGCCTTGCGCTCGGCCTCCAGGCGCTGGCGCAGCTCCTCGGCTTCGCGGCGCGCTTTTTCCTCGGCCTCGCGGCGTGCGCGCTCGGCCTCTTCCTTTGCCTTGCGCTCGGCTTCTTCGCGCGCCTTGCGCTCGGCTTCGAGGCGCTTCTCCATCTCCTCGCGCGCGCGGCGCTCTTCCTCCGCCTTGCGCTCGGCCTCGGCCTTCGCCTTCGCTTCCGCCTCGGCCTTCGCCTTGGCTTCCGCGGCGGCCCGCACCGCGGCTTCCCGCGCCGCCTTCACCTTGGCCTCGGCCTCGGCCGCCGCGGCTTTCGCCTTCTTCTCCGCCTCCTCCTTCATCTTCTTCTCGGCGTCGGCGCGCATCTTCGTCTCGAGCTCGCTGCGCGCCTTCTCCTCGGCTTCCTTGCGCAGCCGCTCGCGATCGGCGGCCGCCTTCGCTTCGGCCTCCTCGCGCGCCTTGTCGAGCGCCGACTGCTGCGCCTTCGTCTGCTGCACCTGCTGCGGGCTGGGCGGCGGAGGCGGCGGCGCGGGCCGCGAGGGCACCGACAGGGGACGCGAAGGCGTGGCCGGCCTGGGCGAGCCGATCTTCGTCGCCCCGAGCGAGCTGAAGTCGAGGTCGCTTCCCGCTTCTGCCGGACGCGAGGCTGGGGCCGGTCGGGAGGCGGGACCCGGACGCGAGGGCTGCGCCATCGGGCGCGACGGAGGTACGCTCGGCGTACCCGCCGTCACTTCGCGGATGAAGCCGTCCTTGTCGAGCTGCTGAATCAGCACCTCGAAGGCACCGTCGAGCGGTCGGCCGATCTTTTGCGCCACCTCGGCCACGGTGGCGCGGCCGTCGATCGCGGCGAGCACCGCCCGGTCGGGTCGCTTGAGAAGGCTCGTCTTGCCAGAAGCTTCCTGGACTCCCTTGCCCGACTTCGAATAGATGGCGGTCGGATTCATTCTGGCGGCGCTAATTATATTAGGCGGGCGCCCCGTAGCCTCCGCCGCCGGGACTCTCGATGACAAACACGTCACCCGTCGCCATCTCGGTCTGATCGAACGGCCCGAGCTCGGTCAGCGAGCCGTCGCGGCGCAGCACATAGTTGCGCCCCGCCATCCCCGGCTCGCCGCCCGCCATGCCATGCGGCCGCACCAGCCGGTGCCCGGAGAGGATCGCCGCGGTCATCGGCTCGAGGAAGCGCACGCGCCGCACCGCGCCGTCGCCGCCGCGCCAGCGCCCGCGGCCGCCCGAGCCGCGGCGAATGGCGAAGCTCTCGAGCAGCACCGGAAAGCGCCATTCGAGCACTTCCGGATCGGTAAGGCGCGAGTTGGTCATATGCGTCTGCACCACATCGGCACCTTCGAAACCGGGGCCCGCGCCCGAGCCGCCCGCCACCGTCTCGTAATACTGGTGGCGCGCGTCGCCGAACGTGAAATTGTTCATGGTCCCTTGCGCCGAGGCCATCACCCCGAGCGCGCCGTAGAGCGCTTCGGTGATGCATTGCGAGGTCTCCACGTTGCCCGCGACGACCGCCGCCGGATAGCGCGGACGCAGCATCGAGCCTTCGGGGATCGTCACCGCGAGCGGCTTGAGGCAGCCGGAGTTGAGCGGAATGTCGGCGTCGACCAGCGTGCGAAATACATAGAGCACCGCCGCCATGCACACGGCGGAGGGCGCGTTGAAGTTGTTCGCGAGCTGCGCCGAGGTGCCCGTGAAATCGATGCTCGCGCTTCTCTTCCCGGGGTGGATCTTGACCGCGACGCGGATGCGCGCGCCGTTGTCCATCGGCAGATCGAAGCTGCCGTCCTTCAGCACGCCCAGTACGCGGCGCACCGACTCCTCCGCGTTCGCCTGCACGTGGCGCATGTACGCCTGCACCACCTCGAGGCCGAACTCCTGCACCATGCGGCCGAGCTCCTGCACGCCCTTCTCGTTGGCCGCGATCTGCGCGCGCAGGTCCGCGAGGTTCTGCGCCACGTTGCGCGCCGGGTAGCGGCCCGAGCCGAGCAGCGCCGCGGTTTCCTTTTCGCGCCAGCGGCCTTCCTCGACCAGCAGGAAGTTGTCGATCAGCACGCCCTCTTCCTCCACCACCCTCGAGCCGGGCGGCATCGAGCCGGGCGTGATGCCGCCGATGTCGGCGTGGTGGCCCCGGGAGCCGACATAGAAGAGAACGCTGGACGCGACGAAAACGGGGGTAATGACCGTGACGTCGGGCAGATGCGTGCCGCCGTTATACGGCGCGTTCAGCACGTACACGTTGCCGGGCTTGATTCGCCCGGCGTTCTCGCGGATCACCGTCTTGATCGACTCGCTCATCGAGCCCAGGTGCACCGGCATGTGCGGCGCGTTGGCGATCAGGTTGCCCTCGCCGTCGAAGAGCGCGCAGGAGAAGTCGAGCCGCTCCTTGATGTTCACCGAGTACGCGGTGTTCTGCAGCCGCAGCCCCATCTGCTCGGCGATCGACATGAAGAGGTTATTGAAGATCTCCAGGCGCACCGGGTCGACCTCGGTGCCGATCGCCGCCTCGTTCTTCTTCTCGCGAACCCTTTCCAGAACGAGGTGGTCCAGGGCCGTCACGGTGGCGCGCCACTCGGGCTCGACCACGGTCGTCGCGTTCGCCTCGGCGACGATCGCGGGCCCGTCGATCGCCTGCCCGGCCGCGAGCTCGTCGCGCCGATAGAGCGGCGTCTCGTGCCAGCGCCCGGCGCAGAACATGCGCACGCGCGCGACCGGCAGCGCCTTTTCGGTTCTTGCAAAAACCCTTTCTTCGGCAACCTGCGCTCGCGCCATCGCTTCCACCGACACCGCCTCCGCGACGAGCGCGCGGCCGGGCATGAGGAAGGAGAACTGCTTGCGGTAGGCCGCCTCGAACGCCGCCTGCATCTCGGCGAGCGGCGCGAGCTCGACGAGGAGCGCGGTATCGGTGCCCTCGTACTTGAGATGCGCATGCCGGAGCACCTGCACGTGCTCGGGCGAGACGCCCTGCCTCGCCAGCTCGTCGCGCGCCTCTCGCTCGAGCGCGGCGGCCGTCCTTTCGACATCGGCAGATCCTTCCGGCAACTTCGCCTCGAGCGATCGGCTGCGCATCGCCGTCTGGTCGGCGAGCCCCATGCCGTAGGCCGAGAGCACCCCGGCGTGCGGATGGATGAAGACGCGCGTCACGCCGAGCGCGTCGGCGACGAGGCAGGCGTGCTGGCCGGCCGCGCCACCGAAGCAGTTGAGCGTGTAGCGCGTGACGTCGTGCCCGCGCTGCACCGAGATGTGCTTGATGGCGTTGGCCATGTTGCCGACCGCGATCTCGACGAAACCCTCGGCCACCGCCTCGGCGCTCCGTCCATCGCCGATGTGCCCGGTGAGCGAGCGGAATTTCTCGTGCACCACGCTCGCATCGAGCGGCTGGTCGCCGTGCGGGCCGAAGACGTGCGGAAAAAACTCGGGCTGGATCTTGCCGAGCATCACGTTCGCGTCGGTGACGGTGAGCGGGCCGCCGCGCCGGTAGCAGGCGGGGCCGGGATTGGCGCCCGCGGAATCGGGACCGACGCGGTAGCGCGCGCCGTCGAAGTGCAGGATCGAGCCGCCGCCCGCGGCCACCGTGTGGATCGACATCATCGGCGCGCGCATGCGCACGCCGGCGACCCGCGTCTCGAACTCGCGCTCGAACTCCCCCGCGTAGTGCGACACGTCGGTCGAGGTGCCGCCCATGTCGAAGCCGATGATGCGCGCGAAGCCCGCGCGCTCGGCGGTGCGCGCCGCGCCGACGATGCCGCCCGCGGGCCCGGAGAGGATCGCGTCCTTGCCCTGGAAGCGCCGCGCGTCGGTGAGGCCGCCGTTCGACTGCATGAAGAGAAGCCGCACGGCGCCGAGCTCGGACGCCACCTGCTCCACGTAGCGGCGCAGGATCGGCGACAGGTACGCATCGACCACCGTCGTATCGCCGCGCCCGACCAGCTTCATGAGCGGGCTCACTTCGTGCGACACCGAGACCTGCGTGAACCCGGTCTCGCGCGCGAGCGCCGCCACCTGGCGCTCGTGCCCGGGGAAGCGATAGCCATGCATGAAGACGATGGCGATCGAGCGAAAGCCCTCGTCGAACGCCGTCTGCAGGCTCGCTCTCGTTCCCGGAAGGTCCAAGGGAACGACGACCTCGCCTCTCGCCGCCACGCGCTCGTCGACCTCGACCACTCTTGCGTAGATCATCTCCGGCAGCACGATGTGCCGGTCGAAGAGCCGCGGGCGGTTCTGGTAGGCGATGCGCAGCGCATCGCCGAAGCCGCGCGTGATGAAGAGCACCGTGGGCTCGCCCTTGCGCTCGAGGAGCGCGTTGGTGGCGACGGTCGTGCCCATCTTCACCGCATCGATCTTCTCGGCGGGAATGGGCTCGTGCTTCGCCACACCGAGGATCTCGCGGATGCCGGCGATCGCCGCGTCGCGGTAGCGCTCGGGATTCTCAGAGAGGAGCTTGCGCGTCACCAGCGCGCCGTCCGGCCGGCGCGCCACCACGTCGGTGAACGTGCCGCCGCGGTCGATCCAGAACTCCCAGCCGCTCATGCGAGCGCTTCGCGGATCGCCGCCGCCGTCTTCAGAGTGAGGTGGATCTTCGCCGTATCGAGCGGCTGCGATTGCGAGGAGAGCTTGGCGATGACGAGCGCATTCCTGCGATCGACGAAAAGATGCTGGCCGTGGATGCCGAAGCCGAAGAGCAGCGGCGAAGCGTCGTGCAGCACGTACCATTGGCTGCGGTAATGGATCGGACCGGGGAAAAGCTCGGTGAAGCTCCCGGCCTGCCACGCAGCCCGGTCGCCGTTCTTCTCGATGTCGTCGAGCCAGGGGCTCGCGCGCTCGATCATCCACTGCCCGACGCGCGCGAGGTCGCGCAGCGTGACGCACATGCCGCCCGCCGCGCGCGGCGCGCCGAGGCGGTCGACGGTGATGTAGGCGCTGCGCTCGGCGCCGATCGGCTTCCACAGCCGCTCGCTCATGAGCTCCGCGTAGCGCGCGCCGGTGGCGCGCTCGATCAGCCAGCCGAGGAGGTCGGTGTTCGGCGAGACGTAATGAAAGCGCCCGCCGTGCTCGCCGTCCTTCTTGGAAAGAACCTTATAGAAGGAATGCAGATCCGAAGGCGTTTCTCCCGGCGCAAGCGGGTTCCAGCCGGTCGCCTTGCGGTAGTCGACGATCGGCCCCGACGTCGCGAGGTAGTCCTCGTCGAAGGCGATGCCGGCGCGCATGTCGAGCAGATGGCGCAGCGTGGCGCGCTCGTAGGCCGTGCCCTTCAGCTCCGGCAGGATGTCGGTGGCGAGCCTGCGCTCGTCGAGCCCGAGCTCGCCGAAGAGCAGGCCGAGCATCGACTTCGACACGGACATGAGGATGTGCGGCGTCTCGGCCGTCATGCCGTTCGCATAGCGCTCGAAGACGAGCCGCCCGCGGTGCAGGATGGCGACGCCGTCCGTGTCGGTCTCGGCGAGGAAGCGCTCGAGGGCGAGCTCGTGCGGCGCGTGAGTGAAATCGCGGATGCGGTAGGGATCGTTCGCGATGTCCGCGGTCGGGATCAGCTCGCGGACGTGGTGAAACGCCCAGCGGTTGTACGGCGCGGTGCGCCAGTTGCCGAGGGTTGCGCGCTCTGGGTTCATTAGAATGAATGCTAGCTTGAATAAGAACGAAACTTCGCTGCCGCTCACGGCTCTCCTCGGCGCGCTCATCTCGCTCTCCGCGCTCGGCACCGACCTCTACGCGCCGGCGCTGCCGCGCATGGCCGCGGACTTCGGCGCGCCGGTGAGCGCGGTGCAGGCCACGGTCACCACCTATTTCCTCGGCCTCGCTGCCGGCCAGCTCCTCTGGGGGCCGCTCTCCGACCGCTACGGGCGCAAGCCCGTGCTGCTCGCCGCGCTCGCGCTCATGCTCGCCGCCACGGCGGCGGCGGCGCTCGCCGGCTCGGTCGCCGAGGTGGCGGCGGCGCGCCTCGCGCAAGGCGCCGGCATGGCGGGCGGCGTGGTGATCGGCCGCTCCATCGTGCGCGACCTGCACGCGCACGAGCAGGCGGCGCGGCTGCTCTCGCGCATGATGGTGGTGTTCAGCCTGGTGCCGATCGCCGCGCCGCTCACCGGCTCGGCGATCGTCGCGCGCGGCGGCTGGAGCCCGATCTTCTGGACCTACGCCGGCATCGCCGCCGCCCTCGCCCTCGCGGTCGCCGCCGGGCTGCGCGAGACCGCCACGGCGCGGCGCGCCGCGCCGCTCGGCGAGATCGCCCGGCGCTTTGGCGAGATCCTCGGCGACCGGCGCTTCCTCGCGCCGTTCCTGCTCTTCCTCGGCTGCCAGATGGCGATCATCTGCTGGGTGAGCAACTCGTCCTTCGCGCTCGCGGCGAGCGGCGTGTCGACGCGTGCCTACGGCTGGATGTTCGCGGGCGTGATGCTCTTCCAGATCGCCGGCGCCTGGGCCTCGGCGCGCCTGGTGATGCGCCTGGGCATCCCGCGCCTGGTGCGCGCCGGCGGCGCGCTCGTGCTCGCCGGCGGCGCCGCCGCGGCCGCGCTCGCCTGGGCGGGCGCCGGCCACTGGTCCGCCACGGTCGTACCCTTCGGCGTGCTGATGCTCGGCACCGCGCTCATCATGCCCAACGCCACCGCGCTCGCGCTCTCGCCGTTTCCGCACGCCGCGGGCGCCGCCGCCTCGCTGATCGGCGCCATCGGCTTCGCCTGCGGCGCGCTCGTCAGCACGCTGCTTGGCGCGACCTTCGACGGCACCTCGCGGCCGATGGCGAGCCTCGCCGCGCTCGCCGCGCTCGGCGTCTTCGCCATCGAAAGGAGGGCGCTCGGTGCAAGCGCTTGACGCGGTGGTGGTCGGCGCGGGCGTGGTCGGCCTCGCCGTCGCGCGCGCGCTCGCCCTCGCGGGTCGCGAGGTGGTGATCCTCGAGTCGGAGGACGCGATCGGCACGCATACCAGCTCACGCAATTCCGAGGTCATCCACGCCGGCATCTACTATCCGCAGGGCTCGCTGAAAGCGCTCGCCTGCGTCGAGGGCCGCCACCTGCTCTACGAATACTGCGCGAGCCACGGCGTGCCCCACCGGCGCTGCGGCAAGCTGATCGTCGCCACCGACGGCGCTCAGCTTCCCCCGCTCGGGGGAATATTGAAAAAAGCGCACGACAACGGTGCCACCGATGTGGTTGAGATCTCGCAGCAGGAAGCGAGAGCGATGGAGCCGGAGCTGCGCTGCGCCGCCGTGCTGCACTCGCCCTCGACCGGCATCGTCGACAGCCATGCGCTGATGCTCGCCTACCTCGGCGACGCGGAGGCGCACGGGGCGATGCTCGCGCTGAAGAGCGCTTTCCAGAAGGCCGTCGTCGGGAAAGAGGGCATCGAGGTTCACGTCGCGGGCGCGGAGCCGTTCGTCGCCAGGACGCTCGTCAACAGCGCCGGGCTGCGCGCGCCGAGCGTGGCGAAGGCGATGGAGGGCTACCCGGCGGAGCTCGCGCCGCGCGAGCTGTACGCGAAGGGCAATTACTACTCGCTCAATCGCCGCAGCCCGTTTCGCCGGCTCGTCTACCCGGTGCCCGAGCCGGGCGGCCTCGGCGTGCACATCACGCTCGACCTCGCCGGGCAGGCGCGCTTCGGCCCGGACGTGGAGTGGGTCGAGCGCATCTCCTACGAGGTCGATCCGCACCGCGCCGAGCGCTTCTACGCGGCGATCCGCCGCTACTGGCCCGCTCTGCCGGAGGGCTCGCTCTCGCCCGGATACGCCGGCATCCGGCCGAAGACCTCCGGCCCGAACGAGCCGGCGAGCGACTTCGAGATCCAGGGCCCGCGCCGCCACGGCATCGCCGGCCTCGTGCACCTCTTCGGCATCGAGTCGCCCGGGCTCACCGCGAGCCTCGCGCTCGCCCAGCGCGTCATGGCGGAACTGAGATGAGCGAACTGAGCTAAGATCGCCCCCACCCTAGAGGAGGACGATTCCATGTTGCGAACAGTACTGACGGCCGTGGCGCTGTCCGTTTGCGGAACCGCGTTGGCGCAGAAGTGGGACATGCCGACGCCCTACTCCGACGGCGAGTTCCACACCAAGAACGTCGTCGCCTTCACCGAGGACGTGAAGAAGGCGACCGGCGGCAAGCTCGACATCGTCGTGCATTCCAACGGCTCGCTCATCAAGCATCCCGACATCCTGCGCGCGGTCTCGAGCGGCCAGGTGCCGATCGCCGAGTTCCTGCTCGGCCAGTTCGGCAACGAGGACCCGATCTTCGCCGCCGACAACATCCCGTTCGTCGCCGCGGGCTACGACGCCGCGTGGAAGTTCTACCAGGCGCAGAAGCCCTACCTGGTGAAGCACCTGGCGAAGCGCAATCTCAAGCTGCTCTATTCGGTCGCCTGGCCGGGCCAGGGCATCTACAGCAAGGAGCCGCTCAAGTCGGTCGACGACCTGAAGGGCACCAAGTTCCGCACCTACAGCCCGATGACCGCACGCCTCGCCGAGCTCCTCGGCGCGAGCCCGACGGTGGTGCAGGTGCCCGAGGTGCCGCAGATGTTCGCCACCGGCGCGATCCAGGCGATGATCACCTCGTCGGCCACCGGCACCTCCACCAAGGCCTGGGAGTTCGTCAAGAACTACTACGACACGAGCGCCTTCCATCCGAAGAACGTGGTGGTGGTGAACCAGCGCGCCTTCGCGAAGCTGCCGAAGAACGAGCAGAACGCGCTCGTGAAAGCGGGCGCGACGGCCGAGAAGCGCGGCTGGGAGATGTCGAAGGCGCGCGAGAAGGAAGGCAACGAGACGCTCGCGAAGAACGGCATGACGATCCACCAGCCCGACGCGCAGATGAAGGCCGCGTTCCTCAAGGTCGGCAACCAGATCGCCGCCGAGTGGCAGAAGTCGGCAGGGTCGGAGGGTGTGGCCCTGATGAAGGCGTACCACTCGAAAAAATAGCTTGCGGCGGTTCCTCGACCGCCTGTACCTCGCGTCCGCGGTGGCCGGGGCGGTCTGCCTCGCGTCGATCGCGGTCGTGATGCTCCTGCAGGCCGGCATGCGCGAGGCCGGCCTGCTCTTGCGGGGCGCCGACGACATCGTCTCCTGGCTCTGCGCGGCCTCGGCGTTCCTCGCGCTCGGCTACACCTTCCGCTCGGGCGAGCTGATCCGCGTGTCGCTCCTCCTCGAGCAGCTGCCGCCGCGCTCGCGGCGGCCCGCCGAGACCGCGTGCCTCGTCGCCGCGCTGCTCGTGGTGGGATACGCCACCTGGGCGGTCGCCGGGTTCGTGTACGAGAGCTGGCAGCTCGGCGAGGTGGCGCAGGGGCTGCTGCAGATCCCGATCTGGATTCCCCAGGCGAGCCTGGTGCTCGGGCTGGCGGTGTTCCTGGTCGCGGTGATCGACGAGCTGGTGCAGCATCTCGCCGGCGGCAAGACCGCGTACCAGGCGGCGCACGACGCGCGGCGCGCCGCCGCCGACTTCTCGAGCGAGCTCTAGATGAGCACGCTCGCGGTCGCCGCGGTGCTGATCGTGCTGCTCTTCGTGCTGCTGGCCGGCGGACTGTGGATCGCCATGGCGATGAGCGTCGTCGGCTGGTTCGGCCTGCAGTTCTTCACCAACTCGCCGCCGGAGGCAAGCCTCTTCCAGTCCTTCTGGGGCGCGACCGCCTCGTGGACCCTCGCCGCGCTGCCGCTCTTCGTCTGGATGGGCGAGATCCTCTTCCGCACCAAGCTCTCGGAGGAGATGTTCGAGGGCCTCTCGCCGTGGCTCGGCTGGCTGCCCGGGCGCCTGATGCACGTGAACATCATCGGCTGCGGCATCTTCGCCGCGGTCTCCGGCTCGTCCGCGGCGACCTGCGCGACCATCGGCAAGGTGGCGCTGCCGGAGCTGCGGAAGCGCGGCTACGACGAGAAGATGAGCCTCGGCTCGCTGTGCGGCGCGGGCACGCTCGGCCTCCTCATCCCGCCCTCGATCATCATGATCGTCTACGCCGTGGCGGCCGAAGTGTCGATCCTCAAGATGTTCGTCGCCGGCGTGCTGCCCGGAGTCCTGCTGATCGCGCTCTTCTCCGGCTGCATCGCCGTCTGGGCGCTCGTCAGCCGCGGCAAGGTGCCGCCTCCCGAGCCCGGGATGACCTGGCGCGAGCGCCTGCGCCGCTCACGCAACCTCATCCCCACGGTGCTGCTCATCACGTTCGTCATGTCGATGATGTTCACCGGCTATGCCACGGCCACCGAGGCGGCGGCGGTCGGCGTGCTCGGCTCGCTCGCCATCGCCGGCTGGAGCGGCAGCCTCTCCTGGGCCACTTTCCGCGCGAGCCTGATGGGCGCGACGCGGCTCTCCTGCATGATCCTCTTCATCCTCGCCGGCGCCGCGTTCATGAGCTCGTGCATGGCCTTTACCGGCGTGCCGCGCGCGCTCGCCGAATGGGTCGCGTCGCTGCACATGCATACCTACGGGCTGCTCGCGGTGCTGAGCGTAATCTACGTGCTGCTCGGCATGGTGATCGACGGCATCTCGATGATCGTGCTCACCATGACCATCGTGCTGCCGATGGTGCAGGCGGCCGGGCTCGACCTCATCTGGTTCGGCATCTTCATCGTCATCCTGGTCGAGATCGCGCAGATCACGCCGCCGGTCGGCTTCAATTTGTTCGTGCTGCAGACGATGAGCGGGCGCGACATCAATTACGTCGCGCGCGCCTCGATACCGTTCTTCTTCATGATGCTGCTCGCACTCGCGGCGATCGTCGCCTTCCCCGGCCTCGCCACCTGGCTGCCGGATGCGCTGCTCGGCGCAACCCGCAGCTAAGCCGCGCGGCGCACGCCGGGAAACGCCAGATGGCGCGCGAGACGCAGCGACTGGTCGGGCTCGGTGGCGAGGCGCGGCAGTCGATACGGGTCGACGTCCTCGTCGAGCGACGCTTCCTCGACCGTCACCGCCGCGGCATAGCAGCGGCGGGTCGCGGCCAGGGTGAGCGCGTCCAACTCGCCGTTGGGATAGCAGAAAAGCGTCGCCGGGCGGCCGAGCTTCGCCTCGATGCGCGAGCGGCTCTCGCGCACCTCCCGGTCGAGCTCGTCGGCGCCGAGCGACGTCAGAATCGGATGCGTGAGGGTGTGCGAGCCGATCGAGACGATGCGCGGGTCGAGCATGGCGAGCTCGTCCCAGCCGGCGAGATCGTACGCTTCGCGCTCGGCCGCCCTCGGGACGAAGCGCGGCGTCGCCGCGCGAATCGCCTGCTCGATGCGCCGGCGCTCGGCGAGCTTGCGCGTCTTCATCCACTGCACGAGCGCGTCCGCGTGCGCCTCGGCCGGCGCCCCCACCGCGCGGCCGAGCTCCGACAGCGCTTCGCGAGGCAGCGAGCCCAGGCGCTGTCGCGCCTCGTGCGTCCATAGCCAGCGCCCCTCGTCGATCAGCCCGGGGCAGACGAAGAAGGTCGCGGGCAAGCCGAGCTCGCGCAGGATCGGATAGGCCACCTGCACGTTGCTGCGCAGCCCGTCGTCGAAGGTAAGCGCGAGCCGCCGGCGTCCCGCGCGCTCGCCTCGCGCGACCCGCGAGGCGAGCGCGCCAAGCGGCACGACGTCGAACAGGAACGCGATCGCGCGCAGCTGGCGCGCGAGGCGTGCCGCGTGGCGTCGCGGCGTGCCGTGGTACATGAGGATGCAGTCTTCCCCGGGGAGCAGCGTCATCCGCGAAGATCCCATGCACTTACAATGCCAGCGTGCCTAGCCCGGTTTACCTTACCCAAGAGATTCGCCGCATCGAGCGCGAGGCCGAAAAGACTACGCCACCGCTCATGGAGCGCGCCGGCGGCGCCGCCGCCGAGCTCGCCGCAAGGCTCGCGTCCGATGCGCGCAAGGATGTGCTGGTCCTCGCCGGGCCGGGTAACAACGGCGGCGACGCCCGCGTCGTCGCCGAGCGCCTGCGCGCGCAGTTCTTCCGGGTCACGCTGGTCAATCGCCTTGAAGAACTGCCGACTATGCACGAGTGGAGCCTGGTGATCGATGGGCTGTTCGGCATCGGCCTCGCGCGCGATATCGAGGGCGACTACGCGAAGCTGGTCGGATATGCCAACCGCCAGCGCTGCCCGGTGCTCGCGCTCGACATTCCGAGCGGGCTCGATTCGGACACCGGGCGCGTGCGCGGCTGCGCGGTGCGCGCCACCCACACCCTCACCTTCATCGGCCTGAAGCCGGGGCTGCTCACGCTCGACGGTCCGGACCACTGCGGAGAGATTACGGTGGCCGATCTCGGCGTTGGCGATGCGCACGCCGGTGCGTGGGTCGCCTCGCCCGAGCTCTTTCGCGATGCGCTCAAGCGGCGGCCGCACAACTTTCATAAGGGCCTCGCCGGCTCGCTCGGCGTGTTCGGCGGCGCGGCCGGGATGACCGGTGCGGCGCTCCTCGCCGGCCGCGCCGCGCTCAAGCTCGGCGCCGGGCGCGTGTACCTCGGTCTGCTCGACCACACCCTGCACGTCGATCCCGTCGCGCCCGAGCTGATGATCCGCCACGCCGACGACGCGCTCGGCCTCGACCTCGACGCGATGGTGGTCGG
>DASUFD010000016.1:0-2797 GCA_036274735.1 Burkholderiales bacterium | reverse complement strand
GGTAACCGGCTGCGCCGCCTGGTGAACACCGCGCGCACGCCCGGGGTTCACGTCCTCGCGGTTTATCGGTTCGGCCGTTGGTCGCGCGGCCAGCGGCTCGTGTGGCGCGTTTTTCTCGAACCGGACTACTACCTCTTCAATTTTCTCGTCCAGGTCGTCTGGGGAGTCGAGCTGCCGCGCGAAGCGAAGATCGGTCCGGGCCTGCGCATCGGCCACTTCGGCGGCATTACCGTCAGCCCGCACGCCGTGATCGGGCGCAATTGCGGCATCTCGCAAAACGTCACCATCGGCGCCGGCGGGCAGGGCGAGAAGGCCGGAGCTCCGGTGATCGGCGACGATGTGTACATTGGCCCCGGCGCCCGGGTATTCGGCAAGATCCGCGTCGGAAACAACGCGAAGATCGGCGCGAATGCGGTCGTCTATCGCGACGTGCCCGATGACGCCGTCGTCGTCCTCGATCCCGGCTTTCGCATCCTGTCGTTCAACGGCAACCACCGTTCGCCGCTGCGCCAAGTCGCTTAGAAGCTCGCGCCGGTCATCACCACCAGCTGGTAGGGGTCGATGTTCGGATCGGTGCGGTGGATCGGCACCGCGAAGTCGACGTGCACGACGCTTCCTCCCGAGGCGCGCGCGCTCAGGATGCGCAGGCCCAGGCCGACGTTGGAGAGCCACCCGGGCGTCGCGTTTACCGACTCGCCGCCCCAGGCGCGGCCGATGTCGTAGTAGGCGACCCAGCCGACGCGGAAGAGGCGCAGCGGATACCAGTCGGTGTACCAGCGCTCCTCGGCGGTGAACACGGCGCGGCGTATGCCCGACTGGTAGCGCAGCGGATAGCCGCGCACGCCGTTGTCGCCGCCGAGCAGCAGCTCGTCGGCCGCGCTCGCCGGCTTCACCGCCGCGATGCTGCCCGAGAAATAGAGCAGGAACGACTCGGTCTGCGGCGCGAAGTAGCGGGCGGAAGCGCCGAGCGTCCGCACGTCGCCCGAATCGCTGCCGTACATGCCGGAGAAGCTCGCCGAGGCGAGGAGCTCGCCGCCCCCGGCGAGGAAGCCCTTGCTGAGCGAAGCGCTGAGAAGCCACGGCTCCTCCGAAGCACCGAAGGAGCCGAGACTGCGGCCGACCTGCAGGCTCGAGCTCCACCCGATGGCCAGGTACTCGGGGCGCTGGATGCTGTTGCGGTTCATCACCTGGAGGTAGTTGTCCTCGATCACCTCGTGGCGGACGAAAGGCCCGGCCAGTATCCGGCTGGGCGGCACGGCGTCGGGCGGCGGTGGGCTGTCCGGGTTGGGCGTGTAGCTGTCGTCGGAATAGCTCACGCCGCCCGAGAAGCGCTGCGTCCAGCGCCCGACGCGTCCGGGCGACCAGCCGACGTAGCCATTCACCGCGCGCCCTACGTGGTGCGACTCGCCGACGTTGTCGCCGTTACGGTAGAGCGGCTCGTTGCGCGCGAAGCGCGTGGCGGCGAGCCCCGCCGCCCAGCGCGTGTTGAGCGAGTAGAAGGGCCGCGCCAGGGTGAAGGACTCGCTGTAGCCGTCGGTGTAATCCGAGACGTCGACGCCGGCGATGGTCCAGCCGTCGAACAGGTGCTCGTGCGCGAGCTTCACGTGGTTGCCGTTGCGATCGACTTCCTGGGTATGGCCGAGCTCGAGGATGGTGCCGGTGCCGGCGAGGTTCGACTCCTTGATCCCGAAGTGGCCGGTGTTCGCTCCGCCGGCACGGCTCAGGCCCGCGTCCACGGACAGCGTCCAGGTGTCCCGGCTGCGCACCTCGAGGTCGACGACGTTGTTCTCGTAGCGGATCGGCCGGATGTGCACGTCGTAGACCCCGCTCCAGCCGCGGATCACGCGCTCGGTCTCGTCGATCACCGCCTTCGAGACCCGGTCGCCGCTCTTGAAGAGCAGCATCCGGCGCAGCAGCCACGGCCGCGTCTTGATGTGCAGGCGGTTGATCGTTCGGTAGAAGTAGCTGCGCTCCTTGGGATCGCTGAGATCGAAGATGTCGTCGGTCTCGACGTGGATCTCGCCGATCACCGCGCCCGCGCGCTCGAGCTCGGCGAACGACGGCATGCGCTCCTCGGCGCCGGCGGGGAGCGGCGCCAGGCCGGCGAGCAGCAGCCAGGCGAGCAGGCGCGCGGTCCGCATCTCCCGGGATTATCCCGGCTGCGCTGCCACCCCGTTCGTTGCCCCCACCCCCTGACAAGGGGGTCGCTCGACGCAGTCGGCGGGGGGTTTGGTCGCCAAGTGACTGCGCGCTTTTTTCCCACCCCCTGACAAGGGGGTCGCTCGACGCAGTCGAGCGGGGGGTTTAGTCGCCCAGCGACCTCGCCCCGGACTTAACGCTAGCGGTGTTAACCAATATCGCTTCCACGCGTTGATAGTTGCATGGCGAGCCGTCGCTTCATTCCCTATCGCGCCATTTCCACTTCGCGCGCTCGAGAGCTTCGGCGCAACGCGACCGCAGCCGAGCGCAAGCTCTGGCACGAGTTCCTTCGCAATCTGCCGGAGAAGTTCACTCGCCAGAAACCGCTCGGCGCATACATCGTGGACTTTTACTGCTCCGGCAGCCGGCTCGCCATCGAAATCGATGGAGACAGTCATTTCGACGATGCTGCCGAGCGCTACGACGAGCGGCGGACGGCCGCCCTGTCGCAGCTCGGGGTGCGGGTCGTGCGCTTCACGAACGAGGGCGTCTTCCAAAATTTCGAGGCGGTCTGCGAAATGATCGTCGCGGCGTTACGGGAGGGCTCCTAAAGCCCCTGCAAAGAAGCGCGCAGCTCACTTGGCGAACAAACCCCCCG
>DASUFD010000015.1:0-7545 GCA_036274735.1 Burkholderiales bacterium | reverse complement strand
GCGGTCGGCGTGCTCGCCTTCCAGCTCAAGGACTTCACGGTCGCCGAAAAGAGCATGGAGAAGCTGCTCGGCATGAAGTATCGCGACCCGGACGCCGTGCGCTACATCCTCGGGCAGATCGCCGAGGAGCGCAGCGACTGGCCGGGCGCAGTGAAGTGGTACGACCAGATCGACGACGGCGAGCACGCGCTCGCGGCGCGCCTTCGCACCGCCAACGCCATGGCGAAGGAAGGCAAGCTCGATGCGGCGCGCCAGTACCTGCAC
This sequence comes from Burkholderiales bacterium, assembly GCA_036274735.1. Classification (GTDB taxonomy): domain Bacteria; phylum Pseudomonadota; class Gammaproteobacteria; order Burkholderiales; family SG8-39; genus SCGC-AG-212-J23. Next base: position 7,281 of record DASUFD010000015.1, on the reverse strand, counting down.
AAGGTCGCGGCCGAGAATCCCGGCCAGGAGGTGCAGGTCACCGTCGCCGAGGCGCAGCTCCTGCGCGACGCGAAGCGCTATCAGGATGCTTTCGATCTCCTCGGCGCCTCGCTCAAGGACGATCCCGAGCAGCCGGAGCTCCTCTACGACTACGCGCTCACGGCGGAGAAGGTCGACCGCTTCGACGTGCTGGAAGCGAGCCTGCGCAAGCTGATCAAGGTGCGGCCCGATCACGCGCATGCCTACAACGCGCTCGGCTATTCGCTCGCCGAGCGAAACGAGCGGCTGCCCGAGGCGAAGAAGCTGATCCTCAAGGCGCTGTCGCTCTCGCCGGAGGACTCGTTCATCATCGACAGCCTCGGCTGGGTGCAGTACCGGCAGGGCGACCTCAAGGGCGCGCTGCAGACGCTGCGGCGCGCCTACGAAGGCCGACCCGATCCGGAGATCGGCGCGCACCTCGGCGAGGTGCTCTGGAAGCTCGGCAACCATGCCGAGGCGAACCGCATCTGGGACGAGTCGCTGAAGAGCGCGCCCGACAACGAGAACCTGCGCGAGACCGTCCAGCGGTTTCGCAAGTGAACGGGTGAAGTGAGGCGCGGCCAGTGAGACGAGCGGCGGCTGCGGCGCTCATTCTCGCCGCCGGCTGCGCGCAGGCGCCGCTCGCCCCGCCCGAAGGCGCGCTCGAGTTCCAGGTGCTCGGCCGCATCGGCGCGCGCTACGGCAACGACGGCTTCACCGGCAACGTCGACTGGCGCCATGCGCGCGCCGGCGACGACATGCTGATCACCACGCCGCTCGGCGAGGGCCTCGCGCGCATCGTGCGCGCGGGCGACGCGGTGCAGCTCACGACCGCGAACGGCAAGCAGTACAACGCGCCCGACGCCGAGACGCTCACCGAGCGCGTGCTCGGCTTTCGCGTGCCGCTCGAAGGCATGACCTGGTGGGTGCGCGGGCGGCCGATGCCCGACGTGCCGTTCCAGCAGGAAACCGGTCCCGAGGGGCGGCTGCGCTTCCTGCAGCAGAGCGACTGGCGCATCGCCTACCTCAACTACGACAACAATCGTCCCAAGCTCCTGCAGCTCAACTACCCGGGTATCCAGCTACGCTTCGCCATCACCGAATGGAATTCGGGGACGGAGCCCTAATTGCGGCGATTCCGGGACGGAGCCCGAACTCGGCGATGAACTGGTACCCCGCTCCGGCGAAGCTCAACCTCTTCCTCCACGTCCTCGGCAAGCGCGCCGACGGCTACCACGAGCTGCAGACGGTCTTCCGCCTGATCGACGCCGCCGACCGCGTCGGCATCGGCGTGCGCAGCGATGGCGAGCTTCGATTTTCGGGCGCTTTCGGCGACGACAATCTCTGCCTGCGCGCGGCGCGGCTGCTGCAAGAGGAGACCCGATCGGCGCTCGGCGCCGACCTCGCGCTGGAGAAGCGCCTGCCGGTCGGCGGCGGGCTGGGTGGCGGCTCCTCCGACGCCGCGACCGTCCTGCTGGTCCTCAACAAGCTCTGGAAACTCGATCTCGGAAGGATCGATCTGCAAACCCTGGGAGCGCGGCTCGGCGCCGACGTGCCCTTCTTCGTCTTCGGCGAGAGCGCGCTCGGCGAAGGCATCGGCGAGCGGCTCAGTGCGCTTTCGTTGCCGGGCGCCTGGTACCTCGTGGTTGTGCCGCAAGTGGCGGTTTCCACTGGAGAAATCTTTTCCGCGGCGTTGACACACCGCGGCAAACGACTCACAATACCGCCCTTTTTCGCGGGGCTGGGAGAGAACGATCTGGAGCCGATCGTGACCGCCCGGCATCCCGAGGTGGCGCAGGCGCTACAGTGGCTGCGGCGCCGCTCGCCGAAGGCGCGCATGACCGGCACCGGCGCGTGCGTATTCGCCGAGCTCGCGACGGAGCAGGAAGCGCGCGCGCTGCACGCCGAGCTGCCGCGAGGCATGGACGGATTCATCGCACGGGGGCTGGATCGGCACCCGCTATATGACTGGGCTAGCTCACAACTGGGGAGTCGCCAAGCTGGTTAAGGCAGCGGATTTTGATTCCGCCATGCGAGGGTTCGAATCCTTCCTCCCCAGCCATCACTCATGACTTCCATGAACAACATGGGGATCAACCACCCGGCCGGTGCAGGGCTCGACCGGCTGATGGTATTCACCGGCAACGCCAACGCGAAGCTCGCGCAGGACGTCGCCAAATACCTGGGCCTGTCGATCGGCCGCGCCATCGTCGGCAAGTTCTCCGACGGCGAGGTGATGGTGGAGCTCCTCGAGAACGTGCGCGGCAAGGACGTGTTCGTGCTGCAGTCGACCTGCGCGCCGACCAACGACAACCTGATGGAGCTGCTGGTGATGGTCGATGCGCTGAAGCGCTCCTCCGCCGCGCGCGTCACCGCCGCCATCCCCTACTTCGGCTATGCGCGCCAGGACCGCCGGCCGCGCTCGGCTCGCGTCGCGATCAGCGCCAAGGTGGTGGCGAACATGCTGACCTCGGTAGGCGTGGCGCGCCTGCTCACCATGGACTTGCACGCCGACCAGATCCAGGGCTTCTTCGACATTCCGGTCGACAACATCTACGCCGCGCCCGTGCTGCTCGGCGACGTGTGGAAGCAGCGCTACGACAACCTGATCGTCGTCTCGCCCGACGTGGGCGGCGTGGTGCGCGCGCGCGCGCTCGCCAAGCGGCTGGAATCCGACCTCGCGATCATCGACAAGCGCCGCCCGCGCGCCAACGTCTCCGAGGTGATGAACGTCATCGGCGAGGTGAAGGACCGCACCTGCGTGATCATGGACGACATGGTCGACACGGCGGGCACGCTCGTGAAGGCAGCGCAGGTGCTGAAGGAAGAAGGCGCGACCAAGGTGGTCGCGTACTGCACCCACGCCGTGCTCTCCGGGCCGGCGGTGGAGCGCATTGGCAGCTCCGACCTCGACGAGCTGGTGGTCACCGACACGATCCCGCTGCGCGAGGATGCGCGCGCCTGCGCGAAGATCCGCCAGCTCTCGGTCGCCGGCCTGCTCGCGGAGACGATTCTGCGCATCTACACCGAGGAGTCGGTGAGCTCACTCTTCATTGAATAGCTTTCTCAACCGCTGCGCCTGGTCGCGGGCGCGGCACTAGCAAAGGAAGAAACATGGCAATCGAAATCAGCGCGCGCAAGCGCGAAGCGCAGGGAACGGGTGCGAGCCGCCGTCTGCGCCGCTCCGGCAGGGTGCCGGGCATCGTCTACGGCGGCGACCAGGACGCAGTGAGGATCGACCTCGACCACAAGGACCTGTTCCTCAACCTGAGGAACGAGAAGTTCCACGCCTCGATCCTCACGCTCGACGTGGGCGGCGAGAAGCAGCAGGTGCTGCTGCGCGCGGTGAACATGCACCCGTTCAAGCCGCAGGTGCAGCACATCGACTTCCAGCGCGTCTCGAAAGATCGCAAGATCCACATGAAGGTGCCGCTGCACTTCATCAACGCCGAGATCTCGGAGGGCGTGAAGCTGCAGAAGGGCGTGGTCAACCACGTGATGACCGAGCTCGACGTAGTGTGCTTTCCGGCCGACCTGCCGGAGTACGTCGAGGTCGACCTCGGCGGCCTGTCGCTCGGGCACTCGCTGCACGTGCGCCAGCTACCGATGCCGAAGGGTGTGGAGCTCGCGCTCTCCAAGGACGAGGATCCCGTGGTCGCCACGGTCGTTGTGCCGGCGTTGATCGCCGAGGAAGAGGAAGCCGCCGCGGCGGTCGCGCCTTCCGAGGTGCCCACCACCGAGCAGGCGGCGCCGGCCAAGGAAGGCGAGACCCCGGCCGGCTCGGCCGTCGAGAAGGGCGGAGCGCCGAAGGCCGCCGAGAAAGGCGGTGCACCGAAGGCCGCCGAGAAGCCGGCCGCGGAGAAGAAAGAGAAGAAGTAAGCCGTGGCCATCCGTCTGGTTGTCGGGCTCGGCAACCCGGGCAAAGAGTACGAGCGCACGCGCCACAACGCCGGCTTCTGGATGGTCGAGCGCTTCGCCGCGGCGAACGGCGTCGCCCTGCGCAAGGACCAGAAGTTCAAGGCGCTGGTCGGGCGCCACGACGCGAGCGGGACGTGGCTGCTGCTGCCGCAGACCTTCATGAACCTGAGCGGGCAGCCGGTCCACATGCTCGCGGGCTTCTTCAAAATCAAGCCCGAGGAGATCCTGATCGTGCACGACGAGCTCGATTTCGCGCCCGGCGTGGCGCGCCTCAAGCAGGGCGGCGGCATCGCCGGGCACAACGGTTTGCGCGATATCTCGCAGCGTCTCGCCACGCACGACTACTGGCGCCTGCGCATCGGCGTAGGCAAGCCGCCGCCGGGCACAGAGGGCGGGGACTACGTGCTGCACAAGCCGCCGCAGGAGGAGCGCGCGGCGATCGAAGCGGCGATCGACAAGGCGATCGGCGTCCTGCCGCAGATGCTCGCCGGAGACATGCAGGGTGCGATGAACAAGCTCCATACCGAGGAGAAGTCCCCGGACAAGAAGCCACCGCCGGTCAAGCAGCCGCCGGGCGAGAAAGAGCCGCCGATCAAGGAGCCCGGCACGCCGCCGCCCGAGAAGAAGGTTGCGGAAAAGAAGGGCCTGTTCAGCAGCCTGCTCGGCAAGAAATGAGCGAATTCCGGGACGGAGCCCGATTTCCGGAATTCCGGGACGGAGCCCCAATTCCCACGCCATGAGCCTCAAATGCGGCATCGTCGGCCTGCCGAACGTCGGCAAGTCGACGCTCTTCAACGCGCTCACCAAGGCGGGCATCGCCGCGGAGAACTACCCGTTCTGCACCATCGAGCCGAACGTCGGCATCGTGCCGGTGCCCGACCGGCGCCTCGACGTGCTCGCCGGCATCGCGCAGCCGCAGAAGGTCGTGCCCGCGGTGGTCGAGTTCGTCGACATCGCCGGCCTCGTCGCCGGCGCTTCCAAGGGCGAGGGGCTCGGCAACAAGTTCCTCGCCAATATCCGCGAGACCGATGCGATCGCGCACGTGGTGCGCTGCTTCGAGGACCCGAACGTGGTCCATGTCGCAGGCAAGATCGATCCGGTCTCGGACATCGAGACGATCAACACCGAGCTCGCGCTCGCCGACCTGGAGGCCGTCGAGCGCCAGCTCGCGAAGAACGAGAAGCTCGCGCAGACGGGCGGCGACAAGGAAGCGCAGCGCCTGGTCGCCGTTCTGAAAAAGCTCCAGGCCGCTCTCGACCAGGGCCGGCCCGCGCGCACGGTGGAGCTCTCCAGGGAAGAGCAGGCGGTGGTGAAGCCGCTTTTCCTGCTCACCATGAAGCCGACGATGTATGTCGCCAACGTCGCCGAGCGCGGTTCCGAATCTCTCCTGAAACGAATCGAGGACTATGCGGCGAAGGAGGGCGCGCCGGTGGTGGCGATCTCCGCCGCGATCGAGGCGCAGATCGCCGACCTCTCCGACGAGGACAAGAAAGTATTCCTCGAGGACATGGGCATGAGCGAGCCGGGATTGAACCGAGTCGTTCGCGCCGCGTACGCGCTGCTCGGCCTGCAGACCTACTTCACCGCCGGACCGAAGGAAGTGCGCGCCTGGACGATACCCACCGGCGCGACTGCGCCGCAGGCCGCTGGCGTGATCCACACCGATTTCGAGCGCGGCTTCATCCGCGCCGAAGTCGCCGGCTACGACGATTTCGTGGCGCATCGGGGCGGGCAGGGCGCGAAGGAAGCCGGGAAGCTCCGGCTCGAGGGCAAGGACTACCGCGTGCGCGACGGCGACGTCATCCACTTCAGGTTCAACGTATGAGCACCTTCGGCTCCGCCGCCCGCTCCGACATCCCGCGGCTCTGCGAGCTGCTCGGCCTGCTCTTCTCGCAGGAGCGCGAGTTCAGCCCGGACCCGGAAAAGCAGCGCGAAGCGCTCGAGGCGATCCTCGCCGACCGCTCGCGCGGCCGCATCTTCGTCGCGCGCGAAGGCAGCGAGGTCGTCGGCATGGCGAGCCTGCTCTACACCATCAGCACGGCGGAGGGCGGCAAGGCGGCGCTCTTCGAGGACCTGATCGTCGACGCGAAGCATCGTCGCAAGGGCATCGGCACGAAGCTCATCGAATACGTCATCCAGCAGGCGCGCGCCGAAGGCGTGCTGCGCATTACGCTCCTCACCGACCTCGAGAACGACACCGCGCTCGGCCTCTATCGCAAGCACGGCTTCGTCGACTCGCCGATGCAGCCGATGCGGCTGCACCTCAAACCCTAATCAGGGACAGACCACGTTTTCCTGATATGGAAAGCGCCGCTCTGCGGCTCGTCTGCTGCCATCTGGCGCCAGCAGAGATCCAGACGCTCTACCTGGTCAACGCAATCGTGCACTGAGTCAGCGCTGACGCCCTTGCCAGCCTCTAGTGGTTTGCCGGATCGATGCTCGTATTTTGGGCATTCGCCCCGACCTTCGCCCGGGCGAGACGGTCCCAGGGACAAAGCGCGAGAGATCTGCCGCCAAGCTGAGCACGTTTCGACGCTCCCGTAACCGGTCGGGTAAATCGGTGCCTGACCCTGATTGCGGGTGCTGGCGCTAGTGTGCCGGCTTCCAGCTCGCGTCCGGATCGAACGAATTGATCTTCTGCACAGCCGCGCGGGTGTTCGCGCCGAGGTCCTTCTCGAACACCTCGCCCTCGCGGCTCACGAGGAACGTCTTCACGCCGCTATGGCCATAGCGGGCCGGATACGCGAGCACGGCGAAGCCGCCGATCATCTTCCCGTGCGCGACGTAAGAGTACGCGCCGCCCTTGGCATGCTTACCCTGCTGCGCGAGGATGCGATAGTAGTAGCCGTGGTAGGGCGCGCGCGTAAGCGCCGTTTGCGCCGAGCCGCGCTCGATGCCCGCCGCGGCCACGAACGGGCCGAGCGGGCTGAGCGGCTCGCCGGCCGCCGCGCTTTCCCAGTAGAGGCCGTCGTGCTTTCCCGGCGTGCTGACGAAGCGCGCCGCGTACTTCAGCACGTCGTCGTTGTCGTGCTCGACCGAGGCGTACTCGCGCTGCGCATCGGCGATCGCGAGGCACACCTGGATGGCGGAGAGCTCGTTGCGGCCGATGCGCCGCGCGAGCACTTCCTTCTCGCCGAGCTGCACGTCGAAGCGCCAGCCCGAGGAGCTCTTCACGAGCGGGATCGGGAAGGGCCAGCGATCCTTGCCCACTTCCAGTACCGCTTTCGAGGCGCCCTGCATCTCGATGCGATGCGCCGCCGCGTAGGCCGCGAGGAAGCGCTCGTGCGGCTGCTCATCGGCCGGCCGCCACAATCCGACGAGGTCGACGCCGCGCCGTCCCAGGAT
>DASUFD010000014.1:0-28115 GCA_036274735.1 Burkholderiales bacterium | reverse complement strand
AGCGGCAGAGGTTGCCCGAGAGGTAGTGCCGGATCTCGTCGTCCGTGGGATCGGGGTTCTCGTCGAGGAGCTGGCGCGTCATGAGGACGAAGCCCGGGGTGCAGAAGCCGCACTGGAAGGCGCTCGCCTCGATGAACGCCTTCTGCACGGCGTCGAGCTCGCCGCCTTTTTCCACCGTCGACACCTCCGCGCCTTCGCAGAGGCTCGCGAGATAGAGGCAGCCGGACACTGCCGTTCCGTTCACCAGCACGGTGCAGCAGCCGCATAGCCCCTGGCCGCAGCTCTCGCGCGCGCCAAACAGGCCGAAGGACTCGCGCAGGAGCTCGACCAGCGTCTCGTGCGGCGCGACCTGGGCCTCCACGCTTTCCCCATTGAGCTTGAACCGGATGGGCCGCCTCATCTCTCATCCATGGCGTTGAAGACCGCTTCCGCGCTCAGCGGCAGCTCGGTGAGGCGCACGCCGACCGCGTCGTGGATCGCATTCGCGATCGCCGGCGACACGCCGAAGGTGCCGGTCTCGCCGACGCCTTTCGCGCCGAAGGGGCCGCTGCGCTGTTCCGCGACCACGACCTCGTTGGTCATGTCTTGCGGAACATCGAGGAAGCCGGGGATCTTGTACTCGGCGAGCGACGCGTTGCGCAGCTGCCCATCCGCGTCGAACAGCATCTTCTCGAAAAGGGTGAAGCCGAGCTGCATGATCGAGGCCCCGGAGAGCTGCGTCTCCACGATGCGCGGATTGATCGGCGTACCTACGTCGGCGACATTGACGAGCCGCCTGACGCGCACATGCCCGGTCTCGGTGTCGACCTCGATCTCCACGCCGCTCGCGCCGACCATCCAGAACGGCGTCGCGTTGTCGGTCTGACCATTCTCGTCGGGCGGCGTGTAGGGCGGGATGAAATTGCCGACGCCGACGACGGCGCCGGCGCGCATGCCGTACTTCTTGCGGAACACCTCGGCGATAGGCGCATCGGCCGGAGCGCCCAATTCCTTTCGCATGTCTTTCAGCTTGGTCGACGCATCCTGCGCCGCCAGCCTGACGGCATGGCCCGTGTGAAAGAGCGAGCGCGAGCCAAGCGTCGCCATGTCGAAAGGCGTGACGTCGGTGTCGGAATGCACTACCGTCACATCCTCGGTACCGATCTGCAGCACCTCGGCGGCTATCTGCGCCAGCGCGGTGTCCGAGCCCTGCCCCATGTCGACCGTGCTCACGTAGATCGTGCAGCTGCCGTCGGCGTTGACGTTCACCGCGGCGAGCGAGGTGGTGTTCGAGATGCAGGCCTTGAAGCCGAGCGCTATTCCCCTTCCCCGACGAATGTGGCCTTCTTGTCTTTCAAATGGTGTACCCCAATCCATGAGCGCTGCCGTGCGCTCGAGCACCTTCTCGATCGCCGCGTCGCGCATCACGGTGCCGGTCGCCTGCGGCCGTCCCTCGCGCAGCAGGTTCTGCTTGCGAAAGGCCACCGGGTCCATGCCGAGCTCGCGCGCGATCATGTCCGTGTGGCTCTCGTAGGCCCACACGAGCTGCGGGATGCCGAAGCCGCGCAGGGCGCCGGCCGGCGGGAGGTTGGTGTAGAGCGCGTAGGAGTCGATCGCCACGTCCTCGATGTCGTACGGGCCGGGCGCGGTAAAGCCCGACTTCTGCGTCACCCGCGGGCCGATGTCGGCGTAGGCGCCGCCGTTCCACCACACCTCGCACTCGCGCGCGACGATGCGGCCCCGTGCATCGAGGCCGGTCTTGATGCGGAAGGTGCTGGCATGCTTGGTGATGGTGAAGAACTGCTCTTCCATGGTCAGCGACACCTTCACCGGCCTTTTCACGAGCAAGCTCAATACGGCGACGAGCGCCTCGAGCTTGATGTACAGCTTCGCGCCAAAGCCGCCGCCGAGGAACGGCACGCGCACGCGCACGCGGTTCTCGGGCCAGCCGAGCAGGCGCGCAATCTCGATCCGCACGAACGACGGGCTTTGCGACGCGGTATGGATGGTGAGCGAGGTCTCGGTGCATTCGGCCGCCGAGACGAGCGGCTCGAGCGGCGTATGCATCACCTGCTGCGTGCGGAAGCGGTGCTCGAACACGCGCGCCGCCTTCGCCATCGCCCCCGCGGCGTCGCCGCGGCGCAGCCGGAAGTCGAGCGCGACGTTGGTGTTTTTCTTGCCTTTCAAATGCTTCAAGTCCGGGAACGTGCCCGCCGGCTTGAGCGCCTCGTGCACGATCGCCTGCGAAGCGACCGCCTCGACCTCATCGTAGACCGCCGGCAGCTCCTCGTACTCCGCGCGGATCAGCGCCGCCGCTTCTTCGGCCACATGCGGGTCCGCGGCGAGCACCACCGCGACCGGCTCGCCCACGTAGCGCACCTTCTCGAGCGCGAGGATCGGCTGGTCGTGAAACGCCGGGCCGTAATAAGGCTCCGCCACGATGGCCTTCACGTCCTCGCCGGTCACCACGCGATGCACGCCGCCCACTGCGCGCGCCGCGCTCGTATCGATCGACTTGATGCGGCCGTGCGCCACCGTGCTGCGGAAGATCTTGCCGTACAGCATCCCCGGCAGGCGCAGGTCGTGCACGTACTCCGCGCGCCCGGTGACCTTGAGCCACGACTCGAGCCGCGGCACCGAGCGGCCGACCTGCGGCGTCTCAGTGGCTTGCGTTGCGCGCTTCATTCACCGCCCGCTTCAAGTAGACGCCGACGAGATGCTTCTTGTATGAGGCCGAGCCGTGCAGATCGCCTTCGATCGGCAATGTATCGATCGCCTCCGCGGAAGCGAGGCGCGTCGGCCGGTCGGTCGCCGCTCCCACCACGATCGTGACCTTCTCTCCCTCGAGCACCACCGCCACGCCGACCGCCGGCCAGTCGTCGGCGGAGCGCGTCGTGCCCTTGAGATACGCCGCCTTGCGCGCGCCGAGCGCGGGAATGCGCACCTGCGTGATCAGCTCTGCCGGCGCGAGCGTCGTCTCGAGATACCCCGCATAAAGCTCTTCCACCTTCGCCGTGCGCTCGCCCTTGGGCCCGTGGATCGTCACCGTCGCGCCCAGCGCAGCGAACAGCGGCGGCAGATCCATGTGCGGATCCCCATGCGCCAGCGCCCCGCCCACCGTCGCCACATTGCGCACGCGCACATTGGCAAGCGTGCGCAGCGTGCGCCGGATCACCGGCCAGTCCTCGAGCTCCGGCGACTTCTCCAGCGCACGCAGCGTCACCATCGCGCCGACCCGCAACTCGCCGTTCTGGACCTGAATTCCTTGCAGGGGTAGGCGCCGAAGGCTGACAAGACGCGTCGGCCGCAGCACGCCGGCCTTCATCATGAGCATGAGCGCGGTGCCACCGCCCATGGGGCGGATCAGCGAATCGCCGTCCGGCTTGAGCGCCGAAACGGCGTCCACGACAGACGCCGGCTGCACCAACTCGAATGGACTCAGGGGGCTCGCTCCTCGCGACCGATTTTAAACGCGCATCTGCGGTCGCGCGAAGGCGCCTGAACGGCGTGCGGCGGCTACGCCGTTCAATTTGATACTGGAGGTGCGAAGGTAGAAACGGGTCCCCGATTTCGCGCGGACGACCGAAGCTCTAGGTCTGACGCGGCCCGGTCATCTCGCGCAGGTGAATCTCTACGCGCTCCCAGAACTTCGCCTGCTCGGTGTCGCCGGACTGGCTGTGGCGCTCGGCGTTCTGCGCCGCCTCCGCGACGGCCTTGGCGCCCTGCGCCTGGAACATGTGGCGCGCGACTGCTGCGATGTCGGTCGTATCCATGCTTGCCTTTCAGCAAACGCGGTGCCTGCTAGGAGCCGCTGAACCAGTTATACCCCTGGTCTTCCCAGTAGCCGCCGGGGTACTCGTTCGTGACGAAGATCGCGGTGATGAGCTTCGGGTTCTTGAAGCCGAGCTTGGTGGGGATGCGCAGCTTCATCGGGTAGCCGTATCGGGGCGGCAGGCGCTCGTCGCCGTAATCGAAGGCGAGGATGGTCTGCGGGTGCAGCGCGGTCGGCATGTCGATCGAGGTGTAGTAGTTGTCGGCGCACTGCACGCCCACGTATTTCGCCGTGGTGTCGGCGCCGACGCGCGCGAGGAACTCCGAGAAGCGCACGCCGCGCCACTTGCCGATTGCGCTCCAGCCCTCGACGCAGATGTGCCGCGTCACCTGCGACACCTGGGGAAGCGCGTAAAGCTGCGGGAGCGTCCACGGCCTCTTGTTCTCGATCTTGCCGCCGAGCTCCAGCTTGTAGGTGGCGCCGTCGATAAGCGGCACTTCCGCCTCGGGGTAATAGGCGTTGTAGGGGAACGGCCGCGTGATCCGGCTCTCGGGATATTCGGGCGCCAGGCGCTTGGCATCGAAGAGCCAGCCCTGAGCGCGGTCGTTCCAGCGCGACATGGCGAAGAGCACGCGCTGCACCGATTCCTGGTCGGTGAGCTGGCAGCCGCTGAGCAGCGCCAGGGCGCCGAGCGAAAGGCCTTGCCTTAGGAATAGCCGGCGCTCGAGGTTTTCGACCCCTTCAAGCTTTTTCATGGATTCGTCCGGTGAACATGCTGGGAAAAGTGCGCGGCACGAGGATGACCATCAGCACGTGCACGACGACGATGAAGGCCACCGCCGACATGGCGAAGAAGTGCACGTAACGCGCGCCTTCGTAGTCGCCGAAAACGAGCGCCAGGGGATGCAGCTGCACCGGCTTCCAGATCGCCAGGCCGGAGGCGACGAGCAGCGCGAGGCAGACAATGAGCGCGAGGTAGGCGGCGCGCTGCGCGGCGTTGTAGACCGCGAGGTCGTCGTGCGCGAGACGCCCGCGTAGCGCGGCGCCGATGTCGCGCAGCACCGCACGCGGCGAGACCGGCAGGAGCTTGCGCCGGAAGTGGCCGCTCAGGATTCCGTACGCGACATAGACGAGCCCGTTCAGCGCGAGCAGCCACATCGCCGCAAAATGCCACTGGATGCCGCCGGCGAGCCAGCCGCCCAGCGTGATGCTGCGCGGGAAGGTGAAATCGAAGAGCGGCGAGGCGTTGTAGATCTGCCAGCCGCTCGTGATCATCATCAGCACGGCCAGCGCGTTGAGCCAGTGGGTGAGGCGAACTACCAGCGGGTGAACCGGTGCGGTCGGCATGGGCGTCTGTCGCAGCTTGCCTGCCTATCCTTACAGCCTCCGCCACGTGGTTATTCCCGCCTTGTCCTCGAGCACGATGCCACGCTCGGCCAACTCCTGGCGGATGCGGTCGGCCTCGGCGTAGTTCTTCGCCTGCCGGGCCGCCTGCCGCGCCGCGATGCGCTCCTCGATCCACGCTTCGGACACGCCGGAGGGCTTGCCCTTGAGGAACGCCTCGGCGTCGCGCTGCAGGAGGCCGAGGACGCCGCCGAGCGCCTTGAGCTGACCGGCCGCGGCAGCGTTGCCCTGGAACACCTCGTTCGCGAGCAGGTGAAGCTCGGCGATCGCCTCCGGCGTGCCGAAATCGTCGTCCATCGCTTCCTTGAACCGTTGCGCATGCGGCTCGCCCCACTCCACGGCTACATTTTCCGTGACATCAACATCGCGCAGGGCCGTATAGAGGCGGGTGAGCGCGGCCTTCGCGTCGTCGAGATGGACGTCCGAGTAGTTGAGCGGGCTGCGATAGTGCGCGCGCAGGATGAAGAAGCGCACCACCTCGGGATCGTACTTCTTCAGGATGTCGCGTACCGTGAAGAAGTTGCCGAGCGACTTCGACATCTTCTGCTCGTCGACCCGCACGAAGGCGTTGTGCATCCAGTAGTTGACGAACTTCTTGCCGCTCGCTCCCTCGGACTGCGCGATCTCGTTCTCGTGATGCGGGAACTGCAGGTCCTCGCCGCCGCCGTGGATGTCGAAGTGGCTGCCGAGGAGCGCGCTCGACATCGCCGAGCACTCGATGTGCCAGCCGGGCCGTCCCTCGCCCCACGGCGATTGCCAGCTCGGCTCGCCGGGCTTCGCCCGCTTCCACAGCACGAAGTCGAGCGGATCCTCCTTCGCCGAGTCGACCTCGACGCGCTCGCCGGCACGCAGCTCGTCGAGCGACTTGCCCGAGAGACGCCCGTAGCGGGGAAAGCGGCGCACGGCGAAGTTGACGTCGCCGGCGGCCGAGCGGTAGGCGAAACGGTTCGCCTCCAGCGCGCCGATCATGCCGATCATCTGCGGCACATAGCGCGTCGCGCGCGGCTCCTCGTCGGGCGGCTCGACGCCGAGCGCCTCGGCGTCCTGCTCCATGGCGCCGATGAAGCGGCCCGTGAGCGCCTCGATTGGCTCGCCGTTCTCGGCGGCGCGCCGGATGATCTTGTCGTCGATGTCGGTGATGTTCCGGACGTAATTGACGCGGTAGCCGCTCGCGCGCAGCCACCGGCGCACCATGTCGAACACGACGAGGACGCGCGCGTGTCCCAGGTGGCAGTAGTCGTACACGGTCATGCCGCACACGTACATGCGCACCTCGCCTGGCCTGAGCGGCACGAACGGCTGCTTCGCTCGCCCCAGGCTGTTGTAGATCTTCAGCGTTTCGATTTGTGAAGCGGCGGGGGTTGGTCTACAATCGCCCGTCAACGTAGGGCCTTGAAAATATTAGCACAATGCTGAGAGTCGACGCGCGCTCCGGATGAAGCTGAAAACCCTTTTCGTTCTCTGCGCCGCGGCCATGGTGCCCGCCGGCGCGCTCGCCGCGGATCCGCAAGTGGACATCCGCACCAGCGCCGGCACCATTCGCATCGAACTCTATCCGGCGAAGGCGCCCAAGACCGTCGAGAACTTTCTGCAGTACGTGCGCGACGGGCACTACGCCGGGACCGTCTTTCATCGCGTGATCGACGGCTTCATGATCCAGGGCGGGGGATTCGACAAGAGCTTCCGGCAGAAAAGCACCCGCCCACCGATCGTCAACGAGGCGCAGCAGGCGGTGAAAGCCGGGCTGAAGAACGAGGTCGGCACGCTCGCCATGGCGCGCACCGCCGACCCGAACTCGGCCACTGCCCAATTCTTCATCAACGTGGCCGACAACGCTTTCCTCAATTGGGGCGATCCACGCAGCGATGGGCACGGCTACGCCGTCTTCGGCAAAGTGATCGACGGCATGGACGTGGTGATGAAGATCGCCAAGACGCCGACCGGCTCGGGCGGCCCCTTCCCGCGCGACGTCCCGCGCACCGCGGTCGTCATCGAGTCCATGACGGTGGTCGGCGCCAAGCAGTAGTTGCGCTCCCTCTACATTTCGGACCTCCACCTCAGCGACGAGCGTCCGGAGGCGAACGAGCGGTTCTTCGCCTTCATGGAGAACGAGGCGCCGGGCGCCGGCGAGCTTTTCGTGCTCGGCGACCTCTTCGAGTACTGGGTCGGCGACGACGACCTTGACGACGCTTTCCACGCCATCGTCGCCGCGTTCTTCCGCCGCTATACCGGCGCCGGCGGCAAGCTTTTCGTCCTGCACGGCAACCGCGACTTCCTGATGGGCGAGCGCTTCGCCGCCGCCACCGGCGCCGTACTGCTTTCCGATCCTGCGCTGCGCGGCGAAACGCTCCTCATGCATGGCGACACGCTGTGCACCGACGATCTCGACTACCAGGCATGGCGCCACACCGCGCGCTCGGAGAACTGGCAGCGCGAGTTCCTTGCCCGGCCGCTCGCCGAGCGGCGCCGCCTGGTGCGCGGCTTGCGCGAGAAGAGCAAAGAGGTCATCCAGGCGAAGGCGGCCGAGATCATGGACGTGAACGAGCAGGCGGTGCGCGAGGCACTGCGCGTGCACCGCGCAACGCGCCTCGTCCACGGCCACACGCATCGGCCCGGGCACCACGTCCTCGAGGTAGACGGGCGGCGCTGCGAGCGCTGGGTACTGCCCGACTGGTACGGCGCCGGCGGCTACCTCGAAATCGCGCCGGAAAAAGCTCGCCTGGTTCGCTGGTAGCGCGGCGGGAACGGCCGTTGCTCGGTCAGCGGCATGGCGGTAAATCCAAAGCCTGAGAGCCAGGCGCCGTTTTCCAGGCCGCGTCCGGGCGACGAAGCGCCTCCCGGGACGCCGGGGACGGGCGAGGACATCTGCCCCGTGTGCAACGGCTCCGGAAAGAAGGACGGCAGGACTTGCGCAAGCTGCGCCGGTACCGGCCGCGTCGTGCGCGGCATCGGCGGCGCCTAGGCGAGTCCTCTCTCCAGGTCGGCTTTCAGGTCCGCGACGGACTCGAGTCCGACCGCAAGGCGCACCAGCCCTTCGGCGATGCCGGCCGCGGCGCGCGCCTGCGCCGACAGGCGCCCATGGGTCGTGCTTGCCGGATGGGTGATGGTGGTCTTTACGTCGCCGAGGTTCGCGGTTATGGAAATGAGGCGCGTCGCGTCGATCAGCCGCCACGCCGCCTCGCGGCCGCCCTTCAGCTCGAACGACAGGACCGCACCCCCGGCCTTCTGCTGGCGCGCCGCGAGCGCGTGCTGCGGATGCGAGGAGAGTCCCGGGTAATGGACCCGCGCCACCGCGGGCTGCTGCTCCAGCCATTGCGCGAGCGCCAGTGCGGCAGCCGATTGCGCTCGCATGCGCAGGTCGAGCGTTTCCAGGCCCTTGAGGATTACCCAGGCATTGAAAGGCGAGATCGACGGGCCCGCGGTGCGCAGAAACGGCACGAGGGCCTCGTTGATCAGCCGCGCCGAGCCGACGACCGCCCCGCCCATGACCCGTCCCTGCCCGTCCAGGTGCTTCGTCGCCGAGTGCACCACGAGGTCGGCCCCGAGCTCGAGCGGTCGCTGCAATGCCGGCGTACAGAAAACGTTGTCGACGACGAGCAGCGCCCCAGCCTTTCGCGCTACGCGCGAAAGGGCGGCGAGGTCCGACACCTCGGTCAGCGGATTCGACGGCGTCTCCACGAAGAATAGCTTGGTGCTCGGACCGCAGGCGCGCTCCCACTCCTGCACCTGCGTCGCGGACACGAACGTGGTGCTCACGCCGAAGCGGCCGAAATAATTGCTGAAGAGCTGAACGGTCGCGCCGAAGACCGAGGCGGAGCAAACGATATGGTCGCCGGCCTTGAGCAGCGACATCGCGGTGGCGAGGATCGCCGCCATTCCGGAGGCCGTCGCCGCGCACGCCTCGCCGCCCTCCAGCGCGGCGAGGCGGTCCTGAAGCATGGCCACCGTGGGATTGGTATAGCGCGAATAGACGAACCCCGCATCGCGGCCGGCAAAGCGCGCCTCGGCCTGGGCGGCGCTCTCGAACACGAAGCTGGAAGTGAGGAACAGCGCCTCGCTGTGCTCCTGGAAGGGCGTGCGCACCTGGCCGGCGCGCACCCCGAGGGTGGCGATGTCCGCGGACCTGCTGTCGATCTTCTTGTCCATAAAAAAACCCGGCCAGCTAACGCGCGGACCGGGCTTCTTCGGCACGCTTTAGCGGCATTTATTACGCGCCCGCAAGCTGTGGCTCAAATCGGCGCGACGGCGGGAATTATAGCTAGGCGGCGAGGTTCAAGTCCAGCTGCGCCGTCTCGTCGTCGACCGAGTCGCGGCTCGCGCTGCGCTCGAGCTCGATCGCCCGCAGGTAGTCGATGGTGATGTCGCCGGTGATGTAGTGCCCGTCGAAGCAGGAGGTCTCGAAGCTCGTGAGCTTCGGGTTGGCGGCTCGCACTGCGTCCTTCAGGGCATCGAGATCCTGGTAGATGAGCGCGTCGGCGCCGATCTCGCGCCCGACCTCTTCCTCCGTCCGGTGCGCGGCGATCAGCTCCGCGCGCGTCGGCATGTCGATGCCGTAGACGTTGGGAAAGCGCACCGGCGGCGCCGCCGAGGCGAAGAAGACCTTGCGCGCTCCCGACTCGCGCGCCATCTGCACGATCTCGCGGCTGGTGGTGCCGCGCACGATCGAGTCGTCCACCAGCAGTACGTTCTTGCCGGCGAACTCCATGGCCATGGGATTGAGCTTCTGCCGCACCGAGCGGCGTCGCACCGCCTGGCCCGGCATGATGAAGGTGCGGCCGATGTAGCGGTTCTTCACGAACCCCTCGCGGTACGCAACGCCGAGACCCGCGGCGAGCTGCAGCGCCGAGGCGCGGCTCGAGTCCGGAATCGGGATCACCACGTCGACCTCGAGCTGGCGGTACTGACGGCGGATCTTCTCGGCGAGCTTCTCGCCCATATTGAGGCGCGTCTCGTACACCGAGGCGCCGTCGATCAGCGAGTCGGGCCGCGCGAGGTACACGTACTCAAAGATGCACGGATTGAGGCTCGCATGCGCGGCGGTCTGCTGGCTGTGGAAACGCCCGTCCTCGTCGATGAAGACGCATTCGCCCGGTGCGATGTCGCGCAGCACGCGGAAGCCGAGCGCGTCGACCGCGACCGACTCCGAGGCCACCATGTACTCGGTGCCCGCGGCGGTCTCGTTGTAGCCGATGACGGCCGGACGGATGCCGAAAGGGTCGCGGAAGGCGATCACGCCATAGCCCGCGATCATCGCCACCACCGCATACGCGCCGCGCAGGCGCTTGTGCACTTTCGCTACCGCGGTGAAGATGGTCTGCGGCTCGAGGCGAAGCTTTACCGAGGCCTGCTCGAGCTCGTGCGCGAGCACGTTCACCAGCACCTCCGAGTCGGAGCCGGTATTGATATGCCGCAGGTCGGTGCGGAACATCTCCTGCTTGAGCTGCTCGGCGTTGGTCAGGTTGCCGTTGTGGCCGAGCACGATGCCGAAGGGCGAGTTGACGTAGAAGGGCTGCGCTTCGGCGATCTTGAACGCGGAGCCGGCGGTCGGATAGCGGCAGTGTGCGATGCCGATGTTGCCCGGCAGATCGCGCATGTTGCGCGTGCGAAACACGTCGCGCACCATGCCGCTCCCCTTGTGCATGTGGAAGGTATTGTGCTCGCTGGTGACGATGCCCGCCGCGTCCTGGCCGCGGTGCTGAAGCAGCAGCAGGCCGTCGTAGAGCAGCTGGTTGACGGGGGAACGGGCGACGATTCCGAGGATTCCGCACATGGGAGCCGGCTTCCCGTGTGGCTAAAGATCAATCATAACGCAAGCGACGTTCCAGCCGCGGCGGCAGCCACGGGCGCAGCTGCTGCACCGTGCGGGTCGCCATGCCGGCGCCGACCGACTCCTTCCATAGCGGTTGCCGCGGCAGGGTCGTCAGCCCGGCGGCGACTGTCGCGGCGAGCACGATCAGCACGCCGCGTGCCAGACCGAAGAGCCCGCCGAGGGTGCGATCGACCCCTCCCAGCCCGGCGGCCTTGAAGAGCCGGGAAAGAAGCGCGGCGACCAGCGTCGCGATCGAGAGGACGAATACGAACACCACGACGAAGGCGATCAGCACGCGCACTTCCTCCCGCGCCAGGGACTGGGGAAACGCGTCGCCGATCGGCGCGGCGACGGCGTTGGCGGCGAGGAAAGCGAGCACCCAGCCGGCGAGCGAGAAAACTTCGCGCATGAAGCCGCGCCAAACGCCCCACGCCATCGAGATCGCCAGCACGGCGACGATCACGATGTCCAGACTGCTCATCCGGGCTTCGCGCTCACTGCGCCCGGCCGCAAGCCGAGCGCCTTCAGCTTGTCGTGCGCCTGGTCGGCCGCTTCCTTGCTCGCGAAGGGGCCCGCACGCACGCGCGTGAGATTGCCCTTCACCGGCTCCGTGTAATAGGGCAGGTTGGCGCCGGAGAGCTTCGCGATGACGGCTTCCGGGTTGGTGTAGGCGCCGACCGCGATCACATAATCGCCGGCGCTCGCCGAGTTCTCGGCCTTCGTCGCCTTCGCCGCCTTCGCCGGCACTTTGGGCGCGAAGGGCGCCTCGTTCTCGCCAGGAATGCGCACGCTCACCGGCGGAAGCGCCTCGGGCGGCGCGGAATCGAACACCATCGGCAGCACGATGACGGCGAGGAGGACCAGCGCCAGCGCGCCGACCAGGCGTCTTCGTCCGCGGCGCTTCAGCGTTTCGACGTCTTGTTGTTGTTGAGCCATTGCAGCACTTCGCCGACGGTCAGAAAGGACCCGAAGACGACGATCTTATCATTCTCGTCCGCGCGCTTCAGCGCGGCCGCGAACGCCTGCGTGGCCGAGGAAAACTCCTCCTTCGGTATTTTCTCGTCGATGTGGCGGGCGAGCTCGCCGGCGCTCGCGGCTCGCGGCCCCGGCAGCGAAGCGAAGTGCCAGCGGGTGATGCGGCAGGCGAGCTCGCTCAGCACGCCGGGGATGTCCTTGTCGCGTAGCATGCCGCACACGGCGATCGTTTCCGGCGCAAACCCGGAAGCGGCAAGATTTTCGGCGAGGACTCGCGCGGCCTCGGGATTGTGCGCTACGTCGAGGATGACCTGCGGGCGGCCCGGCAGCACCTGGAAACGCCCGGGCAGCACCACTTCGGCGAAGCCGCGACGCACGTCCTGCATGGCCACCGGCAGTCGTGCGCGCAGTGTGTCGAGCGCGCACAGCGCTGCCGCGGCATTGCGCAGCTGCAGCGGCCCGCGCAGCGCGGGATGAGCGAGCCCGCTGCGCCGTCCCGTCGGTCCCCAGTAGCTCCACTGCGTTTGCTGGTCGACATAGCCGAAGTCTCGGCCGAGCAGCAGGTGGTCTCCGGGTGCCGCCAGCACCGACGCGGGCGGCTGCGGCTCGGCGATCACCGCGGGTCGGCCGACGCGGAAGATGCCTGCCTTCTCCCGGCCGATCGACTCCCGGTCCGGCCCGAGATAGTCGACGTGATCGATGCCGACGCTCGTCAGTACCGCGCAGTCGGCGTCGACGATGTTGACCGCGTCGAGGCGCCCGCCCAGGCCGACCTCGAGCACGACCGCCTCGGCGCTCTCGCGGGAAAACAGCCACAGCGCTGCGAGCGTGCCGTATTCGAAGTACGTGAGCGGCATCTCGCCGCGCGCCGCCTCCACGGCGGCGAAAGAGTCGCAGAGGCTGTCGTCGCTCGCCTCGGCACCGGCGATACGCACCCGCTCGTTGTAGCGCAGGAGATGCGGCGACGTGTAGAGGGCGGTCTTGTGGCCGGCGGCGCGCAGGATCGCCTCGAGCATGGCGCAGGTCGAGCCCTTGCCGTTCGTGCCTCCCACCGTAATCGCCGGGCAGGCGAGCGCGGCGCCCATGCGTCGCCACACCTCGGCGACGCGCTCGAGGCCGAGCGCGATTGTCTTGGGATGCTGGCGCTCGATGTAGACGAGCCATTCCGACAGCGTTCTCATGCCACGCTCTGCTCGTAGATGCGTCGCACCGTATCGATGGTGTCGGCGTCCTGCGCGCGCTTGTCCATTCGGTAACCCTTCACCCGGGCGAAGCGCAGCGCGAGACCGCCCGGATACTGGGTGCTCTGCTGCAGGTCGTTGAAGGCGATCTCGACGACCAGCTCCGGCCGCACGTAGACCGCCCACTCGTCGCGCCGCACCTCGCGCGCGAGCAGCTCGCGCGTCTGCCATTGGAGCAGCGCGTCGGTCAGTCCCTTGAAGGTCTTGCCGAGCATCACGAAGGCGCCGCTGCCCGGATCACGGGCGCCGAGGTGCAGGTTGGAGAGCCAGCCGCGACGGCGGCCGTGGCCCCATTCGGCGGCGAGCACGACGAGATCCAGCGTGCGCGCGCGCTTCACCTTCAGCCATGCCGAGCCGCGCCGTCCCGCCTCATAGGGCGACTCGAGCGCCTTGGCCATGACTCCCTCGTGGCCGCGCCCGAGCGCCTCTTCGTAGAACGCGCGCGCCTCGCTCGCGTCCCGGGCGACGATGGCCGGCGTGACGGCGGCGCGCTCGAAGACCTCGTCGAGCGCGCCCCGGCGCTCACGCAAGGGACGGTCGATGAGCGATTGGCCGTCGCGATACAGGCAGTCGAAGAAGTACACCGAGAGAGGGCGCTCGGCACGCAAGGCGTCTGCGTCCTGCTGGCTGCCGAAGCGACTCATGGTGACCTGGAAGGGATACGGGCGCCCGTCGGCGCGCAACGCGATGGCTTCGCCGTCGAGGATCAGCGATTGCGCCGGCGCTCGCTGCACCGCCTCGACCAGCTCCGGCACGCGCGCGCTCACATCGTTCAGGTTGCGCGTGAAGACGTGCACCGCGCCGGCGGCCTTGTGCACCTGCACGCGCGCGCCGTCGATCTTCCATTCGAAGAGCGCCGTGCCGAGCTCGCGCAGCGCGGCCTCGGGATCCTCGGCGCTCTGCGCGAGCATCGGCAGCACCGGCTGCATCGGCTGGACACTGAAGCGCTCGAGCGCGGCGACGCCGCCCTCGAGCGCCGCCGCGGCGACCGGCGCGAGCGCGCCGGCGAGCATCGCCGCGCGGCGCACCTGGGCGGCCGCAATGCCCGATGCCTGCGCCACCGCCTCGAGCATCATCCCTTCCAGCGCACCCTGGCGCAGCTCGCCGACGAGCAGGCGCCGCAGGAAATCCTGCTCCTCGGCGGTCGCGGCGGCGAAGAGCCGCGACACGAGCGCGGCACGACGCGCGCCGGCCCCTTTGCCGCGGACGGCCTTCAGCTCGGCGAAGATGCGGTCCAGATCATCGAGTGTCAGTGCTGGCACGGCCGCGGGCGTGCCCCGGCCGCGCTGGAGCGCGGCGTGACCGAGCGCGAGGCTTCCCTGGCGGATTTCCCCGCTGAGGTAAGGCAGGGCGACGGGAATTTCGCCCGGCGCGAGCCGCTTCAGCAGGCCGGCGAGCGCGGCGACCTTGCCGAGTCGGCTCGACGTGCCGGCAACCTGGTTCGAAGTGCGAACCAGCTCGGCCAGGCGTGTCATGCGCCGCTAGGCCGGTGCCTCCGCCGACTCGCCGAGCATGAGCGAGAGCAGCGCGTGCAACTTGTCGCGCAGCTGGCGGCGATCGACGATCATGTCGATCGCGCCCTTTTCCAGCAGGAACTCGGCGCGCTGGAAGCCCTCCGGCAGCTTCTGCCGGACCGTCTGCTCGATGACGCGCGGGCCGGCGAAGCCGATGAGCGCCTTCGGCTCGGCGATCACCACGTCGCCGATCATGGCGAAGCTGGCCGACACGCCGCCCATCGTCGGGTCGGTGAGCACGCTCACGAACGGCAGGCGCCGCTCCGCGAGGTCGGTGAGGGCCGCCGTGGTCTTCGCCATCTGCGCGAGAGAGAGCGCGCCCTCCTGCATGCGCGCGCCGCCCGAGGCGGCGACGCACACGAACGGCAGCTTCTGCTCGATCGCCACGCGCACGCCGCGCACGAAGCGCTCGCCGACGACCGAGCCCATCGAGCCGCCCATGAAGTCGAACTCGAATGCGGCGCAGACCAGGGCGAGCGACTTGATCGAGCCCTGCATGACGACGAGCGCGTCGCCTTCGGCCGTCTGCTCCTGCGCCTCGCCGAGGCGCTCGGTATAGCGCCGCGAGTCCTTGAACTTCAGTGGATCGACCGGCAGAACCTCGGCGCCGATCTCGAAACGCCCGCCGGCGTCGAGCAGGGCATCGAGGCGCGGCCGCGCGCCCAGGCGCTCGTGATGTCCGCATTTCGGGCAGACGTTCAGGTTCTTCTCCAGGTCCGTGCTGTAGAGCACGGCGTCGCAGGCCGGACATTTGGTCCAGAGGCCTTCGGGGACCTTCTTCGCACCGGCGCCGCTACGCTGGATCTTCGGCGGCAGCAGCTTCTGCAGCCAGCTCATGACGCGCTGTCCAGTGCCTGGCGGATGGGCCGCAGGAAATCCTTGACCCTGGAAACGGCGAGATCGGCGCCCGCGGACTCGATTTCCTGGATGACACGGCTGCCGATCACGACGGCGTCGGCCGAGCGGGCGACGCGCCGCGCCGACTCCGCGTCGCGGATGCCGAAGCCTACGCCGATCGGCAAGTCGGTCACCGCGCGGATGCGCGGAATGCGCCTCGCGACCTCGTCGACGTCCAGGTGCCCGGCGCCAGTCACGCCGCGCAACGACACGTAGTAGAGATAGCCGCTTCCGTAGCGTGCCACTTCGTGCATCCGCTGCTCGGTCGAGGTGGGCGCGAGCAGGAAGATCGGGTCGATCCCGCTCTCCTTCGCGCGCCGCGCGAACTCGGCGCACTCCTCGGGCGGATAGTCGACGACGATCACGCCGTCGACGCCGGCCGCCTTGGCGTCCTGCAGGAACTTCTCGCTGCCCATGGCCTCGATCGGGTTCGCGTAGCCCATCAGCACGAGGGGCGTTTCCCGATCGCTCTTGCGGAACTCGCTCACCATCCCAAGGACGTCGCTTAGCCCGACGCCGTTCCTCAGCGCCCGCTCGCCCGAGCGCTGGACGACAGGCCCGTCGGCCATGGGATCGGAGAAAGGCACGCCGAGCTCGAGGATATCCGCCCCCGCCTCGACCAGCGCCCTCAGCAGCGGCACCGTAAGCGCGGGATGCGGATCTCCCGCGGTGATATAGGGGATGAGGGCCTTGCGGCGCTGCTTCCCCAGCGCGGCGAAGCGGCCGGCGATGCGCGACATCTCAGAGCTCGATGCCCGAGCGCTGCGCGACGGTATGCATGTCCTTGTCGCCGCGACCGGAAAGGTTGACGAGCAGGATGTTCTCCTTTGCCAGGGTCGGCGCGATCTTCATGGCATAGGCGAGCGCGTGCGCCGACTCGAGCGCGGGCAGGATTCCCTCCTTGCGCGCGAGTGCGTGGAAAGCCGCTAGCGCTTCCGCGTCCGTGACCGCTACGTATTCCGCGCGGCCGCTGTCCTTCAGCCAGGCGTGCTCGGGACCGACGCCGGGATAGTCGAGGCCTGCCGAGATCGAGTGCGTCTCGATGATCTGGCCGTTGGCGTCCTGCAGCAGGTAGGTGCGATTGCCGTGCAGTACGCCGGGGCGTCCGGCACAGAGCGACGCGGCATGCCTGCCGGTGGCCAGTCCCTCGCCGGCGGCTTCCACGCCGATCAGCCGAACCTTCTTCTGCGCTATGTAGGGATAGAAGATGCCCATGGCGTTCGAGCCGCCGCCGACGCAGGCGATCACCGCGTCGGGCTGGCGCCCGGCAATCTCTGGCATCTGCGCCAGGCACTCGCTGCCGATCACCGACTGGAAGTCGCGCACCATCATCGGATAGGGATGCGGGCCGGCCACGGTGCCGAGGATGTAGAAGGTGTCCTCGACGTGCGTCACCCAGTCGCGCATCGCTTCGTTCAGTGCATCTTTCAGGGTCCTCGAGCCGGATTCGACCGAGACCACCGAGGCGCCGAGGAGCTTCATGCGGTAGACGTTCTGTACCTGGCGCTTCACATCCTCGGCGCCCATGTAGACCACGCACTGCATCCCGTAGCGGGCCGCGACCGTCGCGGAGGCGACGCCGTGCATGCCCGCTCCGGTCTCGGCGATGACGCGACGCTTACCCATGCGGCGCGCGAGCAGCGCCTGGCCGATCGTATTGTTGATCTTGTGCGCGCCCGTGTGGTTGAGGTCCTCGCGCTTGATGAAGATCTGCGCGCCGGCGCACTCTTCCGAGAGCCGGCGCGCGTGATAGATCGGCGTCGGTCGGCCGACGTAGTGCTTCAGCTCGTAGCGGAACTCGGCCTCGAACGCCGCATCTTTGCGCGCCGCGTCGTATGCCTCGCGCAGCTCGCCGAGCGCCTGCGACAGCGTCTCGGCGACGAACACGCCGCCGTACGGGCCGAAGTGTCCGCGCGAGTCCGGAAGGTTATAAACGGCAGGCAAGTCATCCGTCCGCATTCCTGACCTCTGCAATGAAGGCGCCGACCTTTTCGGGATCCTTGACGCCTTTCGCCGACTCGACCCCGCTCGACACGTCCACGCCCCAGGGACGCACGCGCCGGATCGCTTCGGCGACGTTGTCCGGCGCGAGCCCGCCCGAGAGTACCAGCGGCCGCGCCAAATGGCGGGGAACGATGGACCAGTCGAAGCGCTCGCCGACGCCGCCGTACTCCGCCACATGGCTGTCGAGCAGCCATCCGGCAGCCGAGGAAAACGGCCGCAGATATTCTAGCAAGTCGCCCGCTTGCCTCACGCCGTGCCCCACTCGGCAAGCCTTGATGTAAGGCATGCCGAACTGGCCGCAGAACTGCGCGCTCTCTTCGCCGTGAAACTGCAGGATGCCGGGGCGCACGCGGCCAATCACCTGCGCGACCTGCGCCGCGTCGGGATTGACGAACAGCGCCACGCTCTGCACGAAAGGCGGCAGCGCATCGCAGATCTCGCGCGCCCGCTCGGCGGAGAGATAGCGCGGGCTCGGCGGATAGAAAACGAGCCCGATGGCGTCGGCGCCCGCCTCTGCCGCAACGCGCGCGTCGGACGGGCGAGTAATGCCGCAAATCTTGACGCGCGTCCTCATTGCGGTAGGTTCCAGGCGCCATCGTAGTCGACCTTCTCGAGGTACAGGCCGTCCGCGGCAAAGGTCGGTGCGGCCCGAGTTCGGTTTCTGGATGCGAGCAGCTCGCCGATCCAGGACACCGGCTTTCGTCCGCTGCCGACGTAGACGAGCGAGCCGACGATGTTGCGTACCATGTGATGCAGGAAGGCGTTCGCCTTGACGACGAAATCGACCCGCTCGCCGGCGCATACCAGATCGATCGCGTGGATCGTCCGTACCGGCGTCTTCGCCTGGCACTCGGCCGCGCGAAAGGCGGAGAAGTCGTGCTCTCCGACGAGCACCTGCGCCGCCGCCTGCATGGCGGCGACATCGAGCGGGGCGTGGAACCAGCCGATGCGCCCGGCCTCGAGCCCCGGGCGCACACCGCGGTTGAGGAGCTGATAACGGTAGGTGCGCGCGATAGCGCTGTAGCGCGCATGGAAATCGGGCTGCACTTCGGCGGACCAGAGCACCGCTATGCTGTCCGGGAGAAACGCGTTGACGCCGCGCACCCAGGCGCTCGCCGGACGCACCGCTTCGCTGTCGAAATGGGCAACCTGGCCTCGGGCGTGCACGCCCCGGTCGGTCCGGCCGGCGGCGACGAGGGCAATCGCGTGACCCGCAATCCGCGCCACCGCGGACTCGACCGCATCCTGGACGCCCGCGCCGCCGGGCTGCGTTTGCCAGCCCTGGAAGGGGCCGCCGTCGTACTCCAGTCCTATGGCGATGCGGGGAATCTCAGCCCAGCTTGGCGAGGATTTGCTGCGCCTGACCCTTCTGCGCGGTGTCGCCGTCCTTCACCACCTCGTTCAGCAGCTCGCGCGCGCCATCCTTGTCGCCCATCTCCTCGTACGCCTTGGCGAGGTCCAGCTTGGTCGCGACTTCCTGCCACTTCGGGTCGGCCGACGCCGCCGTAGCCACCGCCGCGCCCTCCCCGGAGGTGCCCAAGTCCAGGCTGATGTCGCCGAGATCGAGCACAGGGGCGCCGCCTGTCTGTGCCGGCGCGCCTGCCACATCGCTCTTCGCCTCGCCCAGGTCGAGATTGAAGTCGAGGCCGCTCGGCTCCTCGTCGGGCTTGGCCGCGCGCGCCTCGCCGGTCGAGGGCTTTTCCGCCTCCCCCAGGTCGAGGTTGAAATCCAGGCCGCCGGTGTCTGGCTTGGCGGCCGGCGAAGCAAGCGTGCTGTCGGGGCTCTGTTGATCCAGCTTCAACGTATTGGTCGCACCGAGGTCGAAGTCCACGTTCGATGCAGTTGGGTCCTTCACCGGCTGGTCGAGCGAGATATCCGGTGCCGCAGGCCCGCCCTGCGAGCCGCCGCCGAGGTCGAAGTCGAGGACCGGCGCCGCACCCGGCGCGGCGGGCATTTCGGTTCGCGCAGGTGCGACGTCGCCGTAGATGCTGTTGTGCGGATCGATGGCGCGGCCGAGCGCCGCTGCCTTCTCCCATTCCGCCCCACTGCCGTTGGTCAGATTCTTCAGCTTGAGCGCCGTCTCCTCGAAAGCCTTGGCGTCCTTGCGGTTCGCGTAAATCTCGAGCAGCTTCGCGTGAACGGCGGCACGGCCGGAAGCCTTTTGCAGCGCTTCCCGGAGAATCTCCTCCGCCTGCGCATCGCGGCCGTACGCCATGTAGACGTCTGCTTCGGCGATGGGATCGACTTCCTCGGGCTCCATCCCGGCCGGCGCCTGGCTCATAGGCGCCGGAGACACCGAAGCCGCCGGGGCGGCGGTGGGCTCGTGCAGGGCCGCCGCGCCACCGCCTGCCGCAGCGGCCCCCATGACGCTATCCTGGAACTTCGCGTGAGCCGACTTCTTCCTGCGCCATGCGAGCGCGGCATAGCCGGCGAGAAGCAGTACCACAAGGGCGAGCGCGCCGAGATAGAGCGGGTTGTCGAGCAACTCGTCGAGCACGCTCGGCTCCGGCGGTGGCGGTGCCGGCCGTGGCTTGGGCTTCACCGCCGCGGGCGTCGTCGCCGGCGGCTTGGGCGTCGTCGCG
Source organism: Burkholderiales bacterium (assembly GCA_036274735.1). Classification (GTDB taxonomy): domain Bacteria; phylum Pseudomonadota; class Gammaproteobacteria; order Burkholderiales; family SG8-39; genus SCGC-AG-212-J23. Next base: position 7,938 of record DASUFD010000014.1, on the reverse strand, counting down.
GCCTGGGGCGGCTGCGCTTGCATAGCGCCCTGCGCCTGCGTTTCGGCGGGCTCGGGAGCGGCGGCAGGCTTGGGAGGAGCCATCGGCGCCGCCGGAGATGGCGCTGACGTCGTTGCCTGCGGGGCCGGCGAAGGCACAGGTTGCTGCGTCTTCGGCGCCGCCGCCTGAGGCGCTGCGGGCTTCGGTGCTATCGGCGGCACCGCTGCGCCTTGCCCCTGCGCAACCGCGGGCGCCGGCTTTGCGGCGGCCTTCTTCTCCAGCTCGGCGAGCTGCTGATTCTTGAGCTCGAGCAGCTTCTGCAGATCAGCGAGGTTCTTTTCGAGCTCTGCGGTGCGCGACTGCGCCTCCTCGAGGGCGCGTTGGCGCGCGGCGGCATCGTCTTGACTCGCTGCTTGGGACGCCGGCGCGCCCGGCTTGCCCACCTCGCTCTTCGAGAGACGAACCTGGTCGGCGGGCGTCGCCGCCGGGGCGGGCTGCGCCTTCGGCTCGATGGGGCCGCTCGCTTCGCGCTCGGGGCCGCCTTCCACGGTCGCTGGCGCGGCCGCGAGCCGGCTCCGGTATTGGGCGAACTGCTCGTTGTGCTCGTGAATCAGGCGGTTCGCTTCCCCACTATCGATAATCGCCAGGTCGTCGCCGCTGGGAATATTGAGGATCTTGCCGGTGCGCACCAGGTTCACGTTGCCTCGCATGAACGCATCCTGGTTGGCGCGGAAGATCGCTATCAGCATCTGGTTGAGCGTCACGCCCGGCAGCAGATTGGCGCGCGCGATGGCACCGAGCGTGTCGCCTTTCTTCACCTCGTATGTCGTCGCTTGCGTCGATGGCGCCGTTTGCGTCGCCGTCATCGTCGGCGCCTCCTCCTTCGTGGTCTCCGGCTTGACTGGTTCTTCCTTCACAGCCTCCGCCGCCGGGATCGGCTGCTGCTCGATGGGCTTCGCGTCCTCCGCAGGTTTAGCTTCCTCGGCAGGCTTCTCTTCGGCCGCCGGCTGCGGCGGCGTTGCCGAAGCTTGTTCGCTTGGCGCGGGCGCTTCCGGTTCGGGCTGCGGTTGAGCCTGCGCCTGTGGTTGGGGCTGCGGCTGCGCTTCGCGTTGCGGAGAAGGCGCGGCCTGCTCCTGCGGCGCAACCTCGGGCTGACTTGGCGCCGGTACAGCGGCGATCGTCGGGCGACTGCGATAGTCGGGAGGATCGAGCAGGAAGGTGTATTCGCGAACCAGCCGCCCCGTCGGCCACTGAAGCTCGACGAGCATGTCGAGGAACGGCTCGTTTACGGGCTGCTTCGTCGTCAAACGCAACACCGGACGGTTATTGCGCCGCGCGATGTCGACGCGTACGCCGAGGAGCGTCGGACTGATCTCGATGCCCGCAGCGTTGTACGCATCGGGCGAGGCGAGCCGCGCGCTCAGCCCGTCTTCTTCGCCAGCTTGCAGAGCCACGATCTCGACCTCGGCGAGAAGCGGCTGGCCGAGCGGCGACAGAACAGTCAGCTTGCCGAGGCCGGCCGCCTGCGCGGCAGACGCAGCGAACCACAGCGCCGACGCGACGATGGCGGTAATTATCGATCTAGCCACGATGTTTCCCCCAACCCGTAATTCTTCTTAGCCCGGTCAACTACCTTAACATCATGGCCTTACGGCTGCAACCTGAGAAGTTTTCTGGGTTTTTCAGCTTTTCAGTCCCATATCGAGAAGGATGCGCAACATGCGGCGGAGCGGCTCGGCGGCGCCCCAGAGCAGCTGGTCTCCGACTGTGAAAGCGCTCAAATATTGCTCTCCCATTGGCAGCTTGCGCACGCGGCCGACCGGCACCGCGAGCTTCCCGGTCACGGCCGCCGGCGTGAGCTCCGCGAGCGATTCTTCGCGGCGGTTCGGCACCACTTTCACCCATTCGTTGCCCTCGGCAAGCATACCCTCCACTTCATCGAGCGGAACCGCACGGCGCAGCTTGATGGTCAGTGCCTGGCTGTGACAGCGCATGGCGCCGATGCGCACGCATATGCCGTCGATCGGCACCGCGCTGCCGTTGCTGCGCCCGAGGATCTTGTTCGCCTCGGCCTGCGCCTTCCATTCCTCCCGGCTCTGGCCGTTGCCAAGATCCTTGTCGATCCAGGGCAGGAGGTTCGCCGCGAGCGCCTGCCCGAAATTCTCCCTCGGCAGGTCGCGTGAGCGGATCGTCTCCGTGACCGCGCGGTCGATGTCGAGGATGGCGGCCGAGGGATCGTCGAGCATCGGCTGGGCCGCTCGCCCGACGCGGGCCATCTGCGCCACCAGCTCGCGCATATTGGCGGCCCCCGCGCCGGAGGCCGCCTGGTAGGTCATGCTCGTCATCCATTCGATTTCGTCGCGTTGGAAGAGCCCGGCCATGCCCATCAGCATCAGGCTTACCGTGCAATTGCCGCCGATGAAGTTCTTCACTCCCTTGCCGAGCGCGTCCTGGATCACCGGCATGTTTACCGGATCGAGGATGATGACGGCGTCATCCTTCATGCGCAGTGCGCTCGCCGCGTCGATCCAGTAGCCACGCCACCCGGCCTCGCGCAGCCGCGGATAGACGTCGTTCGTATAGTCGCCGCCCTGGCAGGAGACGATGACCGGCAGGCCTTTCAGCGCCTCCATGTCCATCGCGTCGACCACCGGCGCCGTCTCGCGGCCGATCGACGGGCCCTTGCCGCCGGCCTGCGAAGTCGAGAAGAAGAGCGGCTCGACGTACTCGAAGTCGCGCTCCTCGCGCATGCGCTGCACGAGCACCGAGCCCACCATGCCGCGCCAGCCGACGATTCCGACTCTCAGCATGGCGACAGTCTATAGAGCTGCGAGCACGGCGTCGCCCATCTCGGCGGTTCCGACGTTACGGGTTCCCGCCGCGTGGATGTCCGCCGTGCGCAATCCCTCGCCGAGCACCCTCGCCACTGCCGTCTCAATGCGCCCGGCGGCGGCGGGCTGCTTGAGCGAATAGCGCAGCATCATCGCCGCCGAGAGGATGGTCGCGAGCGGGTTCGCCACCCCGCGCCCGGCAATGTCCGGTGCCGAGCCGTGGATCGGCTCGTAGAGACCCTTGCCCTGCGCGTCGAGGGACGCCGAGGGCAGCATGCCGATCGATCCGGTGAGCATCGACGCCTCGTCGGAGAGGATGTCGCCGAACAGGTTGCCGGTAACGATCACGTCGAACTGCTTCGGATGGCGCACCAGCTGCATGGCGCAGTTGTCGACGTACATATGCGAGAGCTCGATATCCGGGTACGTCTTGGCCTCCTGCGTCACCACCTCGCGCCACAGCTGGGAAGTCTCGAGCACGTTCGCCTTGTCCACCGAGCAGACGCGGCGCCGACGCTGACGTGCCGCGTCGAACGCCACGCGCGCGATGCGCCGGATCTCGCTTTCGCGGTAGCGCATGGTGTCGAAGCCTTCGCGCTCGCCGTCCCTCTGCTGGATGCCCTTCGGCTCGCCGAAATAGATATCGCCGGTCAGCTCTCGCACGATGAGGATATCGAGGCCGGCGACGACCTCGCTCTTCAGCGCCGACGCATCGGCAAGCGCCGGATAGACCTGCGCCGGGCGCAGGTTCGCGAAGAGGCCCAGTGCCTTGCGCAGGCCGAGGATCGCCTGCTCCGGGCGCTTCGCGCGCGGCAGCGCGTCGTAGCGCGGATCGCCGACCGCGCCGAAGAGCACCGCGTCGGCCGCCTTCGCCTTCTGCAGCGTGTCGGCCGGCAGGGGCTCGCCGTGCGCAGCGTACGCGGCGCCGCCCACCAGCGCCTCGGCGTACTCGATCGGCAGGCGCAGCGCGTCGAGCACCCGGCGGGCTTGCGCGACGATCTCCGGCCCGATGCCGTCGCCGGGAAGAACCGCGACTTTCACGCTAGAAGTACCAGGGAAACTGCGCGCGGCGCCGGTCCTCGAAGCTGCGGATCTTGTCGGCGTGGCGCAGCGTGAGGCCGATCTCGTCGAGGCCGTTCAGCAGGCAGTGCTTGCGGAACGCATCGACGTCGAAGTGGAATTTCTTCGACTCGTCGGTCGTCGCCACTGTCTGCGCATCGAGGTCGATGGTCAGCCTGAAGCCGGGGAACGAAGCGGCGTCGTAGAACAGCTGGTCGACCTGCGACTCCGTGAGTACCACCGGCAGGAAGCCGTTCTTAAAGGAGTTGCTGAAGAAGATGTCGCCGAACGACGGGGCGATGACGGCGCGGAAGCCGAAGTCGCGGAGCGCCCACGGCGCGTGCTCGCGCGAGGAGCCGCAGCCGAAATTCTTGCGCGCGAGCAGGATCTGCGCGCCCTTGTAGCGCGGCTGGTTCAGCACGAAGTTCGGATCGCGCCGCCAGTCGGCGAAGCAGCCCTCGCCGAAGCCGGTGCGCTTGATCGACGCGAGGTACTGCTTGGGGATGATCTGGTCGGTGTCGACGTTCGCGCGATCGATGGGCGCCACCAGGCCGTTGAGGACGGTGAACTTCTCCATCAGCGCCACTCCCGGACGTCGACGAAGTGCCCGGCGATCGCCGCCGCAGCCGCCATGGAGGGGCTGACCAGATGGGTACGCCCGCCGACGCCCTGGCGTCCTTCGAAATTCCGGTTCGAGGTCGAGGCGCAGCGCTCGCCCGATTCCAGCCGATCGGGATTCATGCCGAGGCACATCGAGCAGCCAGGCTCGCGCCACTGGAAGCCCGCGTCGCGAAAGATCCTGTCCAGGCCTTCCTTCTCCGCCTGCGCCTTGACGACGCCGGACCCGGGCACCACCATCGCCGCGCGGATGTTCGGCGCCACGCGCCGGCCCTTGACCACGGCGGCGGCGGCGCGCAGATCTTCGATGCGCGAGTTGGTGCACGAGCCGATGAACACCTTGTCGAGCTTGATATCGGTCATGCGGGTGCGCGGCTTGAGCCCCATGTAGACGAGCGCGCGCGCCATGCCGTCGCGGCGCATCGCATCCTTCTCGCGCTCCGGATCGGGCACCACCTCGTCCACGGGGACGACCATCTCGGGCGACGTGCCCCAGGTGACGTGCGGACGAATCTCGCGCGCATCGAGTGTGACTTCGCGATCGAAGCGCGCGCCCGGATCGCTCACCAGCGTACGCCAGTACGCGAGCGCATGATCCCAGTCTCGCCCCTTGGGCGAGAAGGGCCTGCCGCGCAGGTACTCGATCGTCGTCTCGTCGACGGCGATCATGCCGGCGCGCGCTCCCGCCTCGATCGCCATGTTGCACACGGTCATCCGCCCTTCCATCGACATCGCGCGAATGGCGCTGCCGGCGAATTCGATGGCGCAGCCGGTGCCGCCCGCCGTGCCGATCTTGCCGATGATGGCCAGGATCACGTCCTTCGGCGTCACGCCGCGCGCGAGCGCGCCCTCGACGTTCACGCGCATGTTCTTCATCTTGCGCGTCACCAGGCATTGCGTGGCAAGCACATGCTCGACCTCGGAGGTGCCGATGCCATGTGCGAGACAGCCGAAGGCGCCATGCGTGCTGGTGTGCGAGTCGCCGCAGACCACTGTCATGCCGGGCAGCGTCGCGCCCTGCTCCGGGCCGATCACATGGACGATGCCCTGGCGCTTGTCGAGGAAGGGGAAATAGACTTTGGCGCCGAACTCGGCGATGTTGCGGTCGAGCGTCTCGATCTGCAGCTTCGCGAACGGGTCCCGCACGCCGGCCATGCCCTCTTCCCAATGGTCCGTCGGCGTGTTGTGGTCGGCGGTCGCGACCACCGAGTCGATGCGCCAGGGCTTGCGCCCGGCGAGCTTCAGGCCCTCGAAGGCCTGCGGGCTCGTCACTTCATGGACGAGATGCCGATCGATGTAGAGCAGCGCCGTGCAGTCTTCCTCGACGTGCACGACGTGGCTGTCCCAGAGCTTGTCGTAGAGCGTTTGCGGCATGCGCGGTTTCCGCATTGCGGAAACCGCGGATTATGCCATCGAAACCACGCATTACCGGTTACTTGCCCGCGCTCGCCGCGCCGCCTTTCGCAGCGACGTACAGCGGCATGACCTTGTCGGCGTACTTCTTGAGGTCGGCGATCCGCGACTCGTTAGACGGATGCGTCGAGAGGAATTGCGGCGGTGCGCCTCCGGGCAGCTTGGCCATCTTCTCCCAGAGCGAGACGGCGGCATGCGGGTTGTATCCGGCACGTGCCGCGAGCTCGACGCCGATGCGGTCGGCTTCGGTCTCGTCGGTGCGGGACTTCGGCAGCGTCAGCGTAACGTTGGCGACCATCCCGCCGAGGTTCTCCGCGGTGTCGCTCAGCCCGAACAGCGCGCCCGCGATGCCGAGCACCGCTTGGGTGCCCATCTGCTGGGAAATCTGCTCTCGTGTGTGCTCGCGCAAGGCGTGCGCGATCTCGTGGCCCATGACGGCGGCCAACTCATCGTCGGTCGGCTGCAGCTTGTCTAGGAGCCCGGTATACATCGCCATCTTGCCCTGCGGCATGCACCAGGCGTTCACTTCGTCGGTCGAGATCACGTGCACCTCCCACGGCCACTTCGCGGCATCCGGGCGGAAAACGGTGGTTTGCGGGATGAGGCGGTTCACGATGTGGCGCACGCGCTCCACTTGAGCCGCATTGCGGTCCAGAGCGTTCTTTTTCTTCGCTTCGGCCATCATCTGCGCGTATTCCTGCTTGGCGCTGGCGTTCACCTCGTCGGCGGAAACGGCCATGTGCTGCTGTCGGGTAATGCCGACGGCGCCCGGCTGAGTGGTTTCCACCGTTTGGCATCCGCCCGCCAGTGCAGAGAGCAGGCAAAGGGCGATGATCGGCACGCGGTTCATGTGATTCCTCGGAAATGGTTGTGTCGAGTGGTTGACAATCTACAACCCTGCGCGTTTCAAGGGATAGGCAAGAAGGACTCCCGTAAGCGCCGCGAGCGCTGCCACGGAAAACGCCACCCCGGGTCCGGCCATTTCCCAGGCCCACCCCGCGGCCAGCGTGCCCGCGGCACCGCCCGCGCCGTTGGCGAGGCTCGAGTAGAGCGCCTGCCCTCGGCCGTGGGAAGTCGCGGGAAACAGCCGATGGATCGCGGCCACCGAGGCGGCGTGGAAGGCGCCGAAGGTCGCCGCGTGCATGAGCTGCGCGAGGACGACGAGCCAGCCGAACTCGGCGGCCCAGCCGATGATCAGAAAGCGCGCCGCGCCCATGAGGCAGCTCACCATGAGGATCGCCGGCAGCCCGGCGCGAAGGAAAATCGCCGGCAGCGCCAAAAAGACGAGAATTTCGGCAAGCACGCCGAGCGTCCATAGCAGGCCGATTAGCGACGGGCCGTATCCCACCCGCTCGAGGTGCAGCGTCAGGAACGCGTACAGCGTGCCGTGCGCGAGCGCCATGCAGAAGCCGCAGGCGAGCAGCATCGCCGCGCCACGGGGCAAGGCGAGGACGCGTCCGGAGGGCGCGCGCGGCACCTGCGCCGAAGGCAGCGCCAGCGCGGCGGCGAGCGAGGCCGCGCCGGCGAGCGAAAGCGCCGGTGCGACAGTCGCCGCTGCGTGGCGTTCCAGCCAGGCCCCGCCGACGAGCACCGCGACGATGAAGCCGAGCGAGCCCCAGACGCGGATCGGCCCGTAGCGCCCCGGCTGCCCGGCGAGTACGCCGAGCGTGATGGCCTCGACGAGCGGCAGCGCCGCCGCCGAAAGCAGCGCGCCCCCGGCTACGAGCGCAGCGATGGCCGCCGTTCCGCCGGCGAGCGGCATCAGCGCGAAGCACAGCGCGTTCGCCGCGCAACCGAGCGCCACGAACGCACGGCGCGCGCCGGTGCGGTCGGCGGCCCAGCCGCCAGCGGTCGGCGCGAAGATGCGTACGACCTGCGGAAGCGCGAGCACCCAGGCGATCTCGGCGGCGCCGAGGCCGCGCGCGGCGAGATACGCCGGCAGATAGGCGACCATCAGGCCGACGTAAGCGAAGAACGCGAAGTAGAAGGCGCCGAGTCGGACGGACGGGCGCATGCGCCGTCAGCCGGCGCGCGAGGC
>DASUFD010000013.1:0-24441 GCA_036274735.1 Burkholderiales bacterium | reverse complement strand
AGGCTGTTCGCGCCGGCGTTGGCACGCGCGCGCGCCACGAGCTCGCCGCTGCCCTCGAAGCCGATCACCTCGGCGCCGCGCCGCGCCATCGGCAGCGAGAAATTGCCCAGGCCGCAGAAAAGATCGGCGACGCGCTCGCCGGGGCGCGGGTCGAGCTCGACGAGCGCACGGCCGACGAGCAGCCGGTTCACGGCGTGGTTGACCTGGGTGAAGTCGGTCGGCCGGAAGTGCAGCCGCACGCCGAACTCGGGGAGCTCGTAGTAGAGCTCGCTCTCGGCGGGCTCGAACGGATGCGCGCTCTCCGGGCCGCCGGGCTGCAGCCACACATGCACGCCGCTCGCGCGCGCGAATGCGCGCAGATGCTCGAGGTCGGCTTCGGACAGGGGCAGCAGGTGGCGGAAGACGAGGGCGGCGGCGTTGTCCCCGACCGCGACCTCGATCTGCGGGAGGCGCTCACGAATGCTCAACTGCGCAACCAGGTCCTTGAGCCGCGGAATGAGGAGCGAGATGGCGGGCGGCAGCACAGGGCACTCGCGCAGGTCGGCGACATAGGTGGAGCGGCGCTCCCGGAACCCGACGAGCGCGCCGCCCTTCTTCGCCACATATCGCGCCGAGAGACGGGCACGGCGTCGATAGCCCCACTCCTCGCCCGCGATGTCCGGCAGCCAGCGCTCGGGGCGCACCTTGCCGATGCGCGCAAGGCTTTGCGCGAGCCAGTCGCGCTTCGCGGCAAGCTGCAGCTCGCCCGCGGCATGCTGCAGCGCGCAGCCGCCGCATACGCCGAAGTGCGGGCAGCGCGGCGCGCGACGCTGGGGCGAAGCATCCTCGATGGAGAGGGCTCTGCCGATTTCGAACTTCGGCTTGCGCTTCACGATGCGCACCGCCGCGCGCTCTCCCGGCAGCGCGCCTTCGACGAACGCCACCTTGCCCTGCGCCAGGTGGGCAACGCCGCGCCCCTCGGCGTCGAGGGACTCGATGGCGAGGCTCAGGGAATCGGTGCTTGAGCTCAGCTCTTCCAGAGGCCGAGGAACTCGCGCCAGTGCGGCGCCGCTTGCCTCTCCAGATAGTCGCGCACCGTAGCGCATTCCTGCGCGTACTGCTCCGGGGTCAAGACGCAGCGCATGAGCTGAAAGCGCAGGAACAGGAGATAGGTATTGACGCAGTCCGCCTCGCAGTAGTCGCGGATCGCGGCGAGCTCGCCGCGCCGGTAGCTCTCCCAGACCGCGCCGCCCCCGACGCCGAGCTTGCCGGGAAACCCTGCGAGCCGCGCCATCTCGTCGAGCGGCGAGCCGCGGCCGCCGTAGATCGAGAGCATGTCCATCAGGTCGAGGTGGCGGTCGTGGAAGCGGTTGATGTAGTTCGACCAGCGGAAATCCTTGTTGTCGTTGCCCGTGTCCCAGAAGCATGCGGCGCTGACCGAATGGATGAGGCCGCGCGCGACGAGCACCGGCAGGTCGAAGTTGCGCCCGTTCCACGAGACGATCTGCGGCACGTAGCGGTTGATGCCCTCGAAGAAGCGCTGGATCGCCTGCGGCTCGGCCGCGTCCGGCTCGCCGATGGAGAACACGCGCAGCCCGTCGTCGTTGCGCAGCACGCACGAGATGACCACGACCCGCTGCAGGTGCGGCGGCAGGAAGTCGCCGCCGTGAGTCTGCAGGCGCCGCTTCTGGAAGGCGATCTCCGCCACGTCGGCGTCCGGCAGGTCCTCGGGCAGGTCGTGGAGCCTGCGAATCCCGGGACAGTCGGGGACGGTCTCGATGTCGAACGCGAGTATGGGGGTCAATCGGGGAAGACGCCGGTCGAGAGGTAGCGGTCGCCGCGGTCGCAGACGATCGTGACGATGACGGCGTTCTTGACCTGCGCCGAGACGCGTAGCGCGACGCACATGGCGCCGCCGGAGGAGATGCCGGCGAAAATGCCCTCCTCGCGCGCCATGCGCCGCGCCATCTCCTCCGCGTCGGCCTGGCTCACCGGCTCGATGCGGTCGACGCGGCTCGCCTCGTAGATCTTCGGCAGGTAGGCCTGAGGCCACTTGCGGATGCCCGGGATCTGCGAGCCTTCCTCGGGCTCGCAGCCGATCACCTCGATCTTCGGATTCTTCTCCTTCAGGAAGCGCGAGCAGCCCATGATCGTGCCGGTGGTGCCCATGCTCGAGACGAAGTGCGTGATCCTGCCCTCGGTGTCGCGCCAGATCTCGGGGCCGGTGCTCTCGTAGTGCGCAAGCGGGTTGTCCGGGTTGGCGAACTGGTCGAGCATCGTTCCCTTGCCTTCGGCGACCATCCGGTCGGCGAGGTCGCGCGCGGCCTCCATGCCGCCCTTCTGCGGCGTGAGGACGATCTCGGCGCCGAAGGCGCGCATGGTCTGGCGCCGCTCCACCGAAAGGTGCTCGGGCATGATCAGCACCATGCGGTAGCCGCGGATCGCCGCCGCCATGGCGAGGGCGATGCCGGTGTTGCCGGAGGTCGCCTCGATCAGCGTGTCGCCGGGCTTGATGCGGCCGCGGCTCTCGGCGTGGCGGATCATGGAGATTGCCGGACGGTCCTTCACCGAGCCCGCGGGATTGTTGCCTTCGAGCTTGGCGAGAATCGTGTTCCGGCTCTTGGGCCCCGGCAGGCGCTGCAGCCGCACCAGGGGCGTGTTGCCGATGAAATCCTCGATGGTCCTCTTCATTGCGCTTGCAGGTCCTTCACGTAGGCGGCGACGCCCTTGTCGACGTCCATGAACTCGCCGGGGTAGCCCGCCGCGCGCAGCTTCGACAGGTCGGCCTCGGTGAAGCTTTGATACTTGCCGGCGAGCTGCGGCGGGAAGGGAACGTACTCGATCAGCCCCTTGGCGACGATGTCGTGCAGCGTGAGCTGCGTGCCGTGCACCGCATTGATCACCGCGCAGGCAAGGCGGTTGAAGGTCTGCGCGCGTCCGGTGCCGCAGTTGAAGATGCCCGAGACGCCGCGGCGCTCGAGGAACCACAGGTTCACCGCCACGCAGTCGTCGACATGCACGAAATCGCGCCGCTGCTCGCCGTCGCGGTAGCCATCCGAGCCGACGAAGAGCTTCACCCGGCCCTCGGCGAGGAGCTGGCGATAGGCGTGGTAGGCGACCGAGGCCATGCGCGCCTTGTGCGCCTCGTTCGGGCCGTAGACGTTGAAGTAGCGCAGCCCGACGACCTGGGCGCGCGACCCGCGCAGCATGCCGCGCACGAGCTGGTCGAAGAGGAACTTCGAGTAGGCGTAGACGTTGAGCGGGCGCTCGCAAGCGCGCTCCTCGCGATAGTCGGGCCCGGCGCCGTACACGGAAGCCGACGACGCGTAGAGCAGCGGGATCTCCTCCTCCTGGCACCACTCGAGGAGCCGCCGCGAGTAGGCGTAGTTGTTCTCCATCATGTAGCGCCCGTCGCTCTCCATGGTGTCCGAGCAGGCGCCCTGATGCAGGATCGCCTCGACCGCCCCCTCCCAGCGATCGATTCGGGAAAGAAAATCGCCCTGGTCGACGTAGTCGGCGATCTCGCAGCGCGCGAGGTTGCGGAACTTGTCGCCCTGCGCGAGGTTGTCGACGGCGATGATCTCGGTCACGCCGCGCCGGTTCAGCCCCTGCACCAGGCGCGAGCCGATGAAGCCGGCGGCGCCGGTAACGACGTAGTAGCTCATGCTCGGCCCATTTTCCGCTTCATTTGCCAAAGATCTCGCCGAGCGTCACCACGGCGGTGCCGAACTTCGTGACCTTGATGCCGCCCGCCCGATTCGCGAGGCGAACGGCGGACTCCACGGCCTCGCCCGCCGCGAGCATCACCGCGAGCGTGGCGATCACGGTGTCGCCCGCCCCCGTGACGTCGGACACCTCGTGCTTCTCGGCCGGCACGCGCACGGTCTTGCGCTTGCGGAAGAGCGTCATGCCGTCCTCGCCGCGCGTGAGGAGTAGGGCGTCGAGTCTCAGCCGTTCGCGCAGCGCCTGGCCGCGCGCGTTGAGATCCTTTTCGTCCTTCCACGCGCCCACGACCTGCCTCAGCTCGAGCAGGTTGGGCGTCACCAGGGTCGCCCCCTTGTAGCGGCTGTAGTCGTCGCCCTTCGGGTCCACCAGCACTTGCTTGCCCGCCTTGCGGCCGCTGCGAATCATCGCCTCGATGTGCTCGAGCCCGCCCTTGCCGTAGTCCGACAGCACCACCACGTCGCAATCGGCGAGCGCCGCCTGGAAGTCGGCGAGCTTCGCCGCCAACACCTCGCTCGAGGGCGGCGCTTCCATGTCGATGCGCAGCAGTTGCTGGCGCCGGCCGATGATGCGCAGCTTCTGCGTGGTATGCAGGCGCCGATCGGCGTGCAGCCGGGCATCGACGTTCTTGTTCCTCAGCATCTTCGCCAGGCGCTCGCCGGCGTCGTCCCTGCCGACCACCGAAAGCAGGCGTGTCTGCGCTCCCAGCCCGGCGCAGTTCGCCGCGACGTTCGCCGCGCCGCCGAGCCGGTACTCCTCTTCCTTGAAGAGCAGCACCGGCACCGGCGCTTCCGGAGAGATGCGCGAAGCATCCCCGTACCAGTAGCGGTCGAGCATCACGTCCCCGACGACGAGGACGCGGGCTTTCGACGTATCGGGCCTTTTTATGGCGTCCTCCTTGCCTTTTAGGGTTTTCGTCCGATCGGGTAGTACTCCAGGCCCTCGGCCTTCAGCGCCGCCGGGTCGTAGAGGTTGCGCCCATCGAACACCGCCGGCGTCTTGAGCGCCTTGCGGATGAGGGGGAAATCGGGGCTGCGGAACTCCTGCCACTCGGTGACGACGGCGAGCACGTCGGCCCCCTCGAGGGCGGCCTCGGCGGTGTCGACGATCTTCACCCGCGGGTTCTTGGCGAGGAGGCGCCGCGCCTCCTCGCGCGCCGCCGGATCGTAGGCCTGCACCGTGGCGCCGGCCCGCGTCAGCTCGTCGAGCAGCACGAGGCTCGGCGCCTCTCGCATGTCGTCGGTGTTGGCCTTGAAAGCGAGGCCCCACAAGGCAATGGTTTTCGCCGAAATGGAATCGAACCGTTGGACGATTTTCCGCGCGAGCAGGTGCTTCTGCCGCTCGTTCACGTCCTCGACCGCGGCGATCAGCTTGAGCGGCCGGCCCGCTTCCGCGGCGCTCCTCTGCAGCGCCTTCACGTCCTTGGGAAAGCACGAGCCGCCGTAGCCCGCGCCGGCGTACAGGAACTGATAGCCGATGCGCGGGTCGGAGCCGATGCCGCGGCGCACCTCCTCGATGTCGGCGCCGATCGCCTCGGCGAGGTTGGCGAGCTCGTTCATGAACGAGATGCGCGTGGCGAGCATCGCGTTGGCGGCGTACTTGGTGAGCTCGGCCGAGCGCACGCCCATGACGATGATGCGCTCGCGGTTCCTCTGGAAGGGCGCGTAGAGCTGGCGCAACAGCGCGATCGCGCGCGGGTCTTCCGAGCCGACGATGATGCGGTCGGGGCGCATGAAGTCCTCGACCGCGGCGCCTTCCTTGAGGAACTCCGGGTTGGAGACGACGGTGAAGTCGTTGCCGCGCCCGCGCTTCTTGTGCTCTTCGATGATCGCCTGCTTGACCCTGTCGGCCGTGCCGACCGGCACGGTCGACTTGGTGACCACCACCTTGTAGCCGTCCATGTGCCGGCCGATGGCGCGCGCGGCGGCGACGACGTGCTGCATGTCCGCCGAGCCGTCCTCCGAGGGCGGCGTACCCACCGCGATGATCTGGATCTCGGCGTGCGCCACGCTTGCCGACACGTCGGTCCCGAAGTGCAGGCGCCCCGCCTCGCGATTTCGCCTGACGATCGGCTCGAGCCCGGGCTCGAAGATCGGGATGCCGCCCTCGTTCAGCGTGCGGATCTTGCGCTCGTCCAGATCGAGGCAGAAGACATGGTTGCCCGCGTCGGCGAGGCAGGCGCCGGTGACCAGCCCCACGTAGCCTGTTCCGATGACCGTGACGTTCATGGCGTTAAGTCGAATTCCTCCGTTCTACGCGGCGGATAGGTCTCCCATCCGCCGCAGGCCGGGCAGCGCCAGTGGAACTGGCGCGCCTTGAAGCCGCAGGTCTCGCAGCGGTAGCGCGCGAGGCGCTGCGTGTGCGCGTGCACGAGGTTCCTCACCAGCTCGAGGTCGCGGCGCCGGTCGGGAGAGCCGGCGGCGATGATCTGCGCCTCGAGCATGCGATCGAGCCCGAGCAGCGTGGGATTGCGCCGCAGCTCGTCGCGCACCAGCCGGTAGGCCTCCTCGTGGCCCTTGGTCTCCACCGTGTGCTGGAAGACCGCATCGAGCAGGTCGAGCGAGGGATAGCGCTCGAGGTAGCCGGCGAGCAGCCGCAGCCCCTCCTCCGCGCGCCCCGCCTGCTGGTGCGCCTCGTAGAGGCGCCGCGCGGCGAGCGCGAGGTAGGCCGGGTTCTGCGACTCGATGCGCTTCCAATGCTCGATCGCGCGATCGAGGTTCCCGGAATCCCTTTCCAGGTCGCCGAGCTGCAGGCTCGCGCGCACGCACTTGCGGTTCTCGTCGAGCGCCTGCTCGAGGTGGCCGCGCGCCGCATCCCACCGGGAGCTGGCGGCCTCCGCGGCTGCCAGCTCGCACCAATACTGCGCCAGTGCGCGCGGATCGGACTCCACCTGGCGGGTCATCTCGATGGCGCGCCGCCACTCCTTCTCCTGCTCGTAGATCTCGAGCAGGTGGCGGCGCGCCGTCGCCGCGAGCGGGCTCTTCTCGAGCCGCGTGAAGATTTCCTCGGCACGGTCGAGGATGCCCGCCTTCAGATAGTCCTGGCCAAGCTCGGCGAGCGCGATCACCTTCTGCTCCTCGCCGAGGTCGGCGCGCTCGAGCAGGTTCTGGTGCATGCGGATGGCGCGGTCGTACTCGCCGCGCCGACGAAAGAGGCTGCCGAGCGCGAAGTGCAGCTCGACCGTCTCCGGGTCGACCTTCACCACCTCGATGAACGCCTCGATCGCCTTGTCGGGCTGCTCGTTGAGGAGGAAGTTCAGGCCCTTGAAGTAGGAGCGCGGCAGGGTCCGCGACTCGCGCACGATCTGCTTGATGTCGATGCGCGCGGCGAGCCAGCCGAAGACGAAGAACAGCGGAAAGCCGAGCAGCCACCAGTACTGGAATTCGGGCACTCAGGCCTTCATCGTCAGGTCGCCCGCCGCATCGCGCGCCGGCTCCTCCGGCGGCACGCGCCGGCGCAGCCGCCCGATCTCCCGGCGCTGTCGCAGCAGCGTGCCGACGAGCGCCGTCACGCCGAAGAGCGCGCCGAGCGCGAACGCGGCGAACAGCGCCACCACGAGCGGCGTGTCGAGCGCCAGGTCGAAGTAGAAGTGCAGCGTGACCGGTGCGGCGTTCTTGGCCGCGAAGGCGACGAGCAGCAGGAAGAGGACGAGCCGGATCGCCCAGGCGACGAGGCGCACCCCGGCCCCCCTATCTCACCGGCTGCGAAGCGGGCTCCGGCGGGGCGGCGCTCGCAGCTTCTTCCGGCGTGCCGTCGACGCGCTCGCGCAGCTCCTTGCCCGCCTTGAAGTGCGGCACGTACTTCTCGGGAACGTGTACTTTCTCCCCCGATTTGGGGTTGCGGCCGGTGCGCGGCGGCCGGTAGTTCAGGCCGAAGCTGCCGAAGCCGCGGATCTCGATGCGATGGCCGCTGAGCAGGCTCTGCGTCATCGCGTCGAGGATCATCTTCACGGCGTACTCGGCGTCCTTGGCCACCAGCTGCGGGTAGCGCTGAGCGAGGCGCGCGATCAGTTCCGACTTGGTCATGGCAACCCTTCCCTCCCCCTTGCCGTTCAGCGCTTCGCGGGCGCCGCCTTACTGCTGCGGGTTGTTGCCCTTGTCGAGCTTCGCGCGCAGCAGCGCACCGAGGTTGGTCGCCCCGGCGCTGGCGGCGGCGTTTTCGCTGCGCAGCTGCTTCATCGCCTCGCTCTCCTCGGAGAGGTCCTTGGCCTTCACCGAGAGGTTGATCGAGCGGTTCTTGCGATCCACGTTGATGATCATCGCCTGCACCTTGTCGCCCTCCTTGAGGTGCGTGCGCAGGTCGTCGATCCGGTCGCGCGAGAACTCGGAAGCGCGCAGGTAGCCTTCCACGCCGCCGATGTCCACCAGCGCGCCCTTGGCGTCGACCGACTTCACGGTGCCCGCGACGATGCTGTTCTTGTCGTGGCTGGCGATGAAGTTGGTGAACGGGTCGCCCTCGAGCTGCTTGATGCCGAGCGAGATGCGCTCGCGCTCGACATCGATGGAGAGCACCACCGCCTCGACCTCGTCGCCCTTCTTGAAGCTCTTGACCGCCTCCTCGCCGGGCGCCGACCACGAGAGGTCGGAGAGGTGCACCAGGCCGTCGATGCCGCCGGGGAGCCCCACGAAGACGCCGAAGTCGGTGATCGACTTGATGCTGCCCTTGACCTTGTCGCCCTTCTTGTACTCGCGTGCGAAGTCTTCCCAGGGGTTGGGCATGCACTGCTTCATGCCGAGCGAGATGCGACGGCGCTCCTCGTCGATCTCGAGGATCATCACCTCGACCTCGTCGCCGACCTGCACGACCTTGGAGGGATGCACGTTCTTGTTCGTCCAGTCCATCTCCGACACGTGCACCAGGCCCTCGATGCCCGACTCGACTTCCACGAAGGCGCCGTAGTCGGTGAGATTGGTGACCTTGCCGAACAAGCGCGTCCCCTGCGGATAGCGCCGCGCGATGCCGACCCAGGGGTCCTCGCCGAGCTGCTTGAGGCCGAGCGAGACGCGGTTCTTCTCGGCGTCGAACTTGAGCACCTTGGCGGTCACCTCGTCGCCGACGTTCAAAACCTCGGAGGGGTGCTTGACGCGCCGCCAGGCGAGGTCGGTGATGTGCAGCAGCCCATCGATGCCGCCCAGATCGACGAACGCGCCGTAGTCCGTGATGTTCTTGACGATGCCCTTCACCACCGCGCCCTCCTGCAGCGAGGCGAGCAGCTGCTCGCGCTCGGCGCCGGCGGTCTCTTCCAGCACGGCGCGGCGCGAGACGACCACGTTGTTGCGCTTACGGTCGAGCTTGATGACCTTGAAGTCCATTTCCTTGCCCTCGTAGGGCGTGGTGTCCTTCACCGGGCGCAGGTCGACCAGCGACCCGGGCAGGAAGGCGCGGATGCCCTTGGTCATCACGGTGAGGCCGCCCTTCACCTTGCCGGTGATCACGCCCTTCACCTTGTCGCCCGATTCGAGCGCCTTCTCGAGCTCGAGCCAGGCCGCCATGCGCTTCGCCTTGTCGCGCGAGAGCCGCGTGGCGCCGAAGCCGTCCTCCAGCGCTTCGATGGAAACGGAGACGAAGTCGCCGGGCTTCACGTCTACCTGGCCGGCGTCGTTACGGAATTCGTCGGCCGGAATCACCGACTCCGACTTGAGCCCCGCGTTTACCACCACGAAGTTGTCGTCGACGTTCACCACCTCGGCAGTGATGACCTCGCCGACGCGCATCTCCTTGCGGTTCAGGCTCTCTTCGAAGAGCGCCGCGAAGGACTCGGCGGATTCCTGCTGTGGCTTGCTGGCTGCGGGGGAAATGCTGGCCATGTAATAAAAAACCCATTCAAGCCGCGGACTTGCGCCCACGGGTTCGTTGAACATCGGGCCGGCCGCTAGGCCTGCCCACCCAAGGTTTTGTCCCGGTACAGCTCCAGGATCCGCTCGGCCACCTGCTCGATCGAAAGGGCCGAAGAATCCAACACTTGCGAATCGGGCGCCGGAACCAGGGGAGCGACGGCGCGCCTCGTATCGCGCTCGTCCCGCTCCTGAAGATCACGGGAAAGGGCGCGCAGATTAGCATCGATTCCTTTTTCTTTCAACTGCTTATATCGGCGCTCGGCACGCACTTGCGGGCTCGCTGTCAAGAAGATCTTGAGGACGGCGTCGGGGAACACCACGGTCGCCATGTCGCGGCCGTCGGCGACGAGCCCCGGCGGCCGCCGGAAAGCCCGTTGGCGGGTGAGCAGCGCCTGGCGCACGGCGGCAATCCGGGCGACTTCCGAGGCGCGGCTCCCGCACATCTCGCTGCGTATCTTGTCGCTTACGTCCTCGTCCTCGAGCAGCACCTCCCCGTCCTGGAACACCACGTCCATCTTCGCCGCGAGCTCGGCAAGGCGCGCTTCCTCGAGCACATCGGTACGCAACGAGAGCAGCGCGAGGACGCGATAGAGCGCGCCGCTCTCGAGGTAGTGGAAGCCGAGCCGACGTGCCACCCGGGCGGCGATCGTGCCCTTGCCCGAGGCCGAGGGCCCGTCGATGGCGATGACCGGAACTTCGCTCACGAGGTGAGGAAAGAAAAAACGCGGAAGTAATCGGGAAACGTCTTCGCCACGCAGGCCGGGTCTGCGATCACCACCGATACGCCGCCGAGCGCGACGAGCGAGAAGCTCATCGCCATGCGGTGATCGTCGTAGGTATCGATGCCCATGCCGGATTTGAGCCTCGAAGGAGGAGAAATGCGGAGAAAATCATGCCCCTCCTCCACTTCTGCGCCGAGCTTGCGCAGCTCGCTCGCCATGGCCGCGAGCCGGTCGGTTTCCTTCACCCGCCAGCTCGCGATGTTGCGCAGCCGGCTCGTCCCGTCGGCGAAGAGGGCCAGGACCGCCGCGGTCATCGCCGCATCCGGAATGTGGTTCAGATCCATGTCGATCGGGCGCAGCGGCGCTCGTCCGGCGCACTCGATCCAGTCCTCGCCGAAGCTCACGCGGGCGCCCATCCGCTCGAGCACCTCGGTGAAGCGCACGTCGCCCTGGATGCTCTGGCGGCCGACGCCCTCCACCCGTACCGGCCCGCCGCCGATCGCGCCGGCGGCGAGGAAGTAGGACGCCGAGGACGCGTCGCCTTCCACGTAGATCTTTCCCGGCGAAACATAGGGCGCGGACGGGATCGAGAACCGGGCCCAGTCGCCGCGCTGCACCTCCACGCCGAAGCGGCGCATGACGTTCAGGGTGATGTCGACGTAAGGCTTGGAGACGAGCTCGCCGTCGACCTCGATGACCGAGCCGCGGCCGGCGAGCGGCAGCGCCATCAGCAGGGCGGTGAGAAACTGCGACGACACGTCGCCTCTCACTTTCACGCTTCTCTCGAGGGAAATTTCCCCCTTCAGGATGCGCAAAGGCGGGTACCCCTCCTTGCCGGCATACTCGATGCGCGCGCCGATGCCGCGCAGCGCCTCGACCAGATCGCCGATCGGCCGCTCGTGCATGCGCGGCAGCCCCGACAGGCGGTACTCGCCCCCGCAGAGCGCGAGCGCCGCAGTCAGGGGACGAAACGCCGTGCCGGCGTTGCCGAGAAAGAGCTCGGCCCGCTTCACCGGAAATGCTCCGCCGACGCCTTTGACGTTCGCGCCGTCGAATCGCACGCCCAGCTTCTTCAGCGCGTCGGTCATGACGCGCGTGTCGTCGGCGTCGAGCAACCCGCCGATCTCGGTCTCGCCGCGAGCGAGCGCGGCGAGCAGCAGCACGCGGTTGGAGATGCTCTTCGAGCCGGGCAGGCGCACCCGGCCCTGCGCGCCGCGCGCCGGCTTCAGCTCGAGCGCTTCAGCCACTGCTCGCGCGCCTCGCGCGCTTCGGCGAACAGCCGCTCGAGCGCCGGCCCCTCCCCCGCCTTGACCAGCGCCTTTACCGCCCGCAGCTTCGCTTCGTATTTTTCGATTTCAAGAGCCAGGCGATCGCGGTTCGCGACGCTGATGTCGCGCCACATCTCCGGATGGCTCGAGGCGATGCGGGTGAAGTCGCGGAAGCCGCCGGCGGCGAAGGAGAAGAGCTGCTCGGCGTTCGGCCGGCTCGCCACCTCGTGCACGAGCGCATAGGCGAGGAGGTGCGGCAGGTGGCTCACGCAGGCGAGCACGGCGTCGTGCGCCTCGGCGTCCATGCGGCTGACGTTCGCGCCGCACGCCCGCCAGAGCGCCTCGATCCGGGAGAGAGCCTGCGGCGTGTTTTCCGCGAGCGGGGTGAGAATCACCCGCCGCTCGCGGAAAAGCTCGGCGCTCGCCGCGCCGGCGCCGCTCTTTTCCGCGCCGGCGATCGGGTGGCCCGGGACGAGCTGCGCGATCTTCGCGCCCAGCGCCGCGCGCGCCGCCGCAATCACATCGCGCTTGGTGCTGCCCGCGTCGGTAACGATCGAACCCGGGGGAAGAGAAGAAGCGATGTCGCGAAAGAGCTGCGGAAACTGGGCCACCGGGGCGGAAACGAGGATGACATCCGCTTCACGCGCCGCAGCGGCGGCATCGGCTGCGATCGAGTCGAGGATGCCGCGCTCGAGCGCGAGGCGCAGATTGGACTGGCTGCGCCCGGCGCCGACCACGTGCGCGGCGAGCTTCGCCTGCTTGAGGGCGAGCGCGAAGGAGCCGCCGATCAGGCCGACCCCGATGATGGCAAGGCGCATCTATTCCTTGAGGCTTGGCGCGAGCGCCGCGAGGAACTTGTCGTTCTCTTCGGCCGTGCCGACGGTGACGCGCAGATGCTCCGGCAACTGGTAGCCGCCGGCCACCGGCCGCACGATCACGCCGCGGCGCAGGAGCCGCTTGTAGACGTCCGCGCCCTTGCCGACGCGTATCGTCAGGAAATTGCCGAACGAGGGGATGTAGTCGAGGCCGAGCGAGCGAGCGCCTTCCTCGAGCTGGCGCATGCCCTTCAGGTTCGCGGCGTAGCTCTTGGCGACGAACTCCATGTCGTCGAGCGCCGCCGCCGCGGCGGCGAGCGCCAGGCTGTTGACGTTGAAGGGCTGGCGCACGCGGTTCATCACGTCGGCGACCGAGGCGTGCGCGAGCGCATAGCCGACGCGCAGGCCGGCGAGGCCGTAGGCCTTGGAGAACGTGCGCGTGAGGATGAGATTGGGGTGGCGCTTCAGCCACTTCACGCTGTCAGCGCGCAGGTCGGCCGGCAGGTATTCGTTGTAGGCCTCGTCGAGCACCACCAGCACCCGCTCCGGCACGCGGCGCAGGAAGGCATCGATCGCCTCGGGCCGCGCGTAGGTCCCGGTGGGGTTGTTCGGATTGGCGAGCCAGACCACGTAAGTCTCGTCGTCGACCGCCTTCGCCATCGCCTCGAGGTCGTGGCCGTAGTGCTTCGCCGGGACGACGATCGAGCGGGCGCCGCGCGCCTGCGTGGCGAGCGGATAGACGGCGAAGCAGTGCTGCGACATCACCGCCGCGCGGCCGGGGCCGAGGAACGCCGAGGCGACGAGCTCCAGCACGTCGTTCGAGCCGTTGCCGAGCACGATCGCGGCCATGTCGACGCCGTAGCGGCGCGAGAGCGCCAGCTTGAGCTCGTAGCCGTTGCCGTCGGGGTAGCGAGCGACCTCGGGCAGCGCCGCGTCGATCGCCGCGCGGGTGCGCGGGCCAATGCCGCGCGGGTTCTCGTTGGAGGCGAGCTTGACGATCGATTTCTCGTCGAGCCCCATCTCGCGCGCGAGCTCGGAGATCGGCTTGCCGGGCTGGTAGGGCGCGATCTGGCGCACATACGAAGGAGACAATTCGCAGGGATCGATGAGCATGGTCAGTGGATTGCGGTCGGGTAAGAGCCGAGCACCTTCAGGAACGGCGCGCGCTCCTTGAGCTCGGCGAGCGCCTGGGCGAGCGCATCGTCGCGCTGGTGGCCTTCCAGGTCGATGAAGAAGACGTATTCCCAGAGGCCGCTTCGCGGACCCGCGCGCGAGGGTCGCGACTCGATGCGCGTCATGCTGACGCGGTGCTGCGCGAGCGGCGTGAGCAGCGCGTGCACCGCGCCGGGCTTGTTCTCGGCCGAGAGGACGAGCGACGTGCGGTCGCGGCCGCTCGGGGCCGGGGCCACCCGGCCGAGCACGAGGAAGCGCGTGGTGTTGTTCGGCGTGTCCTCGATGCCGCGCGCGAGCAGCGCGAGGCCGTAGCGTTCGGCGGCCGCCTCGCCGGCGATCGCCGCCGCGCCCTCTTCGCGCGCCGCGCGCTGCGCCGCCTCGGCGTTCGAGGTCACCGGGATCTTCTCCACGCCGGGCAGATGCTGCGCCAGCCAGGCGGCGCACTGCGCAAGCGATTGCGCATGCGAGTAGACGCGCCGGACGCTCTTCAGGTCGCCCTTGCCGAGCACGTTCTGCCGCACGCGCAGCTCGACCTCGCCGCAGATGGAGAGCGGGGTGGCGAGCAGCAGGTCGAGCGTGCGGCCGACGACGCCTTCGGTGGAGTTCTCGGCCGGCACCACCGTAAACTGCGCGGCCCCCGACTCGCAGCGGCGGAACGCCTCGTCGACGCTGCTGCAGGGCATCGCTTCGACGGCCGCGCCGAAGTGCTTGCGCACCGCTTGCTCGCTGAACGTGCCCTCCGGTCCCAGGTAGGTGACGCGGATCGGCTCCTCGAGCGCGCGGCAGGCGGAGATGATCTCGCGGAACACGCCGGCGACGCGCTCGGGCGGGAGCGGCCCGCGCCCGGCCTGCGAGACGCGGTGCAGGATCTGCGCCTCGCGCTCGGCTCGGTAGACCGGCGCCGCGCCGTGCTTCAGGCCGCCGATGCGCTGCGCCAGCGCGGCGCGCTCCTCGAGCAGGCGCAGGAGCTCGTCGTCGAGCCTGTCGATCTCGCGACGCAGCGTCTCGATGTCCGCCATCAGCCCTCGACGGGGAGATAACGCACGGCGAGCACGCCCGCCGTGCGGCACAGCTCGTCGATCACGTCGCGGGCGACGGGGCTGTCGGTATCGACCAGCGTGTACGCCATGTCGCCCTTCGACTTGTTCAGCATGTTGTGGATGTTGATCTTGCGCTTGCCGAGCGTGTGCGAGATGCGGCCGAGCATGTCGGGCACGTTGGCGTTGGCGATCGCCAGGCGGTAGGGCGACTCGCGCGGCATGTGTGCCTCCGGGAAGTTGACCGCGTTCTGCAGGTTGCCGTTCTCCAGATAGTCGCGCACCTGGTCTGCCACCATGACCGCCGAGTTGTCTTCGGCCTCGGCGGTCGACGCGCCGAGGTGCGGTAGGGCGATGACGCGCTCGTCGCCGAGCAGAGCCGCGCTCGGGAAGTCGGTGACGTACCAGCGCAGCTTGCCGCTCTCCAAGCCCTTCTTCACCGCATCTTCGGCGACGACGCCTTCGCGCGAGAAGTTGAGCAGCACGGCGCCGGAGCGGAAATGCTCGAGGCTCTTCGCGTTGATCATGTGCCGGGTCTTGTCGACGAGCGGCACGTGCAGCGTCACGAAATGGCTCGCCTTCAGCAGCTCTTCCACCGAGTTGGCGCGCCGCACCTGGGAAGGCAGGCTCCACGCCGCCTCGACGGTGATGTGCGGGTCGTAGCCGAGCACGTGCATGCCGAGGCGGATCGCCGCATCGGCGACCAGGCTGCCGATCTTGCCCAGGCCGATCACCCCGAGCGCGTGGCCCGGCAGCTCGAAGCCGGCGAAGGCCTTCTTGCCGCTTTCCACCGTCTTGTCCAGCTCGCCGGAGGGCTTCAGGCCGCGCACGAAGTCGAGCGCCGGCGCGAGGTTGCGCGCCGCGAGCAGCATTCCGGCGAGCACGAGCTCCTTGACCGCATTGGCGTTCGCGCCGGGCGCATTGAAAACCGGGATGCCGCGCTTGGAGAGCAGCGGCACCGGAATGTTGTTCACCCCCGCGCCGGCGCGCCCGAGCGCGCGCAGCGACGGGCCGAACTCGAACTGGTGCAGGTCCTGCGAGCGCACGAGGATCGCCCAGGGATCGTCCGACTCCTTCACCACCGCGTAACGCTCGGCCGGAAAGCGCTTCAGGCCCACCTGCGCGATCTGGTTGATCACCAGGATCTCGCACTTCTTCTTAGCCATGCGTCCTTTCGAATTCCTTCATGTACTGGACCAGCTGCTGCACGCCCTCGATCGGCATCGCGTTGTAGATCGAGGCGCGCATACCGCCGACCGAGCGGTGGCCTTTCAGCTGCACCATGCCGTGCTTCGCCGCGCCCTTGAGGAATTCATCGTCCAGCTTCGCATCGCGCAAGGTGAACGGAATGTTCATCCGCGAGCGGTCTTCCTTCGCCACCGGGTTGCGATAGAACTGCGTCGCGTCGAGAGTGTCGTACAGCAGCTTGGCCTTCGCGATGTTGCGCCGCTCGATCTCGGCCACGCCGCCGAGCGCCTTCAGCCACTTGAGGACGAGGCCGGCGATGTAGATCGCATAGCTCGCCGGCGTGTTGAGCATCGAATCGGCGTCGGCCTGCGCCTTGTAGTCCATGACGCTCGGCGTGCCCTTCCCGGCATGCCCGAGCAGGTCCTCGCGCACGATGACGATCGTCAAGCCGGCCGGCCCGACGTTCTTCTGCGCGCCGGCATAGATCAGGCCGAACTTTGAGACGTCGATCGGGCGGGACAAGAAGTGCGAGGACATGTCCGCCACCAACGGGACATCCACCGTGGGAATCTCGTGGTACTCCACGCCGCCGATTGTCTCGTTGGTGCAGACGTGGAGATAGGCCGCGTCTCGCCGGGTGGAAAATTGCTTCGGCGCGTAGGTGAAGCCCTTGTCCTCGGAAGAAGCGGCGATGTGAACGTCGCAGAAGCTCTTCGCCTCCTTGATCGCCTTCTTCGACCACTCGCCGGTATTGACGTAGTCGGCTTGGCCCTTGCCGGCGAGGAGATTCATCGGCACCTGCGCGAACTGCAGCGTCGCGCCGCCCTGCAGGAAGAGCACCTTGTAGCCCGCCGGTATCGCGAGCAGCTCGCGCAGGTCCCTCTCGGCGTCCGCGGCGATGCCGATGAACTCCTTGCCGCGGTGGCTCATCTCCATCACCGACATGCCGCTGCCGTGCCAGTCGAGCATCTCGTCGCCGGCGCGCGAAAGGACCTCGGCGGGGAGCATCGCCGGCCCCGCGCTGAAATTGAAGATGCGCGACATCAGTGCACCGTCGGCGCGGCCGGCGCGTCGAGATCGGGCCCCGGCTCGCCGCCCTCGTCGCCGTGCGCGGCGCCGCCGTTGCCGTTGCCGCCGTTGCCGTTGCCGTTCTCGAGCTCACGCTCCTCGATGCGCTCGAGGCCCGCGAGCTTCTCGCCTTCGCCGAGCGAGATCAGCGTCACGCCCTGCGTCGAGCGGCCCTGCTCGCGGATCTGCGCCACCGCAGTGCGGATCAGCACGCCGCCGGTCGAGATCAGCATCACCTCCTCCGCGTCGTCCACCAGCACCGCCCCGACCAGCGCGCCGTTGCGCTCCGAGGTCTGGATGGCGATCACGCCCTGGCCGCCGCGCCCGTGGCGCGGGTACTCCTTCATCGGCGTGCGCTTGCCGAAGCCGTTCTGCGTCGCGGTGAGCACGCCTTTGGATTCGTCCTTCGCCGCGAGCATGCACACCACGCGCTGGCCCTCGCCCAGGCGCATGCCGCGCACGCCGGTCGCCTGCCGGCCCATCGGCCGCACGTCGGCCTCCTCGAAGCGCACCGCCTTGCCCTCCGAGGAGAACAGCATCACGTCGTAGCTGCCGTCGGTGAGCACGCAGCCCACCAGGTAGTCGCCCTCGTCGAGCCCGCAGGCGATGATCCCCGAGGGCCGCGGCCGCGAGAACTCGTCGAGCGGCGTCTTCTTCACCGTACCCTTGGCGGTGGCCATGAACACGTAGTGGTTCTCGTCGAACTCCTTCACCGCGAGCACCGCCGTGATCTTCTCGCCCGCCTCGAGCGGGAACATGTTGACGATCGGCCGGCCGCGGCTCGCGCGGCTGCCGATCGGCACCTCGTAGACCTTGAGCCAGTACAGGCGGCCGCGGTTGGAGAAGCAGAGCAGCACGTCGTGCGAGTGCGCGACGAACAGGCGCTCGATGAAGTCGTCCTCCTTCATGGTGGTCGCCATGCGTCCGCGCCCGCCGCGGCGCTGCGCCTTGTACTCGGTGAGCGGCTGCGACTTGACGTAGCCACCGTGGGAGAAGGTGACCACCATGTCCTGCGGCGCGATCAGATCCTCGATCGAGATGTCCTCGGCGACCGTGACGATCTCGCTCTTGCGCGCGTCGCCGAACATCGCCTTCAGCGCGGCGAGCTCCTCGACGATGATCTTCGTGATGCGCGCCGGCTTCGCCAGAATGTCGAGCAGGTCGGCGATCTTCGCCATCACTTCCTTGTACTCGTCGCGGATCTTGTCCTGCTCGAGGCCGGTCAGGCGCTGCAGCCGCAGCTCGAGGATCGCCTGCGCCTGCTCGTCCGACAGGTGGTAGCCGTCCTCCCTCAGCCCGAACGCCTCGTTGAGACCCTCGGGCCTGAACCGCGCCAAAGAAGCATTGCCAATCAATGAAGAAACGAGCTCGGACTTCCAGGCCCGGCCCATCAGGCCGCGCTTCGCCTCCGCGGGGGAGGCCGCCTTCTTGATGAGGTCGATCACCTCGTCAACGTTGGAAAGCGCCACCGCGAGGCCTTCCAGCACGTGGCCGCGACCGCGCGCCTGGCGCAGCTCGTAGACGGTGCGCCGCGTCACCACCTCGCGCCGGTGCGAAACGAACGCCTCGAGCAGCTCCTTCAGGTTGAGCAGCTTCGGCTGGCCGTCGACCAGCGCCACCATGTTCATGTGGAAGCTGTCCTGGAGCTGCGTCTGCTTGTAGAGGTTGTTGAGCACCACCTCGGGCTGCTCGCCGCGCTTGAGCTCGATCACCACGCGCATGCCCGACTTGTCGGACTCGTCGCGGATGTCGGAAACGCCTTCCAGGCGCTTGCTCGTCACCAGCTCGGCGATTTTCTCGAGCAGCGCTTTCTTGTTCACCTGGTAGGGCAGCTCGTCGACGACGACCGCCGAGCGCTCGTTCTTGCCGATTTCCTCAAAGTGCGTGCGCGCGCGGATCACCACCCGGCCGCGCCCGGTGCGGTAGCCCTCGAGCACGCCGCCGATGCCGTAGACGATGCCCGCGGTGGGAAAGTCCGGGGCCGGCATCTTCTTGATGATCTCCTCGATCGCGCAGCCGGGGTGCTCGAGCACGTGCAGGCAGGCGTCGATCACCTCGCCGAGGTTGTGCGGCGGGATGTTGGTCGCCATGCCGACCGCGATGCCCGAGGAGCCGTTGATCAGCAGGTTCGGCACGCGCGTGGGCAGCACCACCGGCTCGCGCTCCTTGCCGTCGTAGTTGGGCGTGAAGTCGACCGTCTCGGCCTCGATGTCGGCGAGCAGCTCCCCGGCGATGCGCTCGAGCCGGCACTCGGTGTAGCGGTAGGCCGCCGCAGCGTCGCCGTCGACCGAGCCGAAGTTGCCCTGCCCGTCGATCAGCGTGTAGCGCATCGAGAAATCCTGCGCCATGCGCACCAGCGCCTCGTAGGTCGCGCTGTCGCCGTGCGGGTGGTACTTGCCGAGCACGTCGCCGACGATGCGCGCGCACTTCACGTACGGCCGGTTCCAGACGTTGTTCGCCTCGTGCATCGCGTACAGCACGCGCCGGTGCACCGGCTTCAGGCCGTCGCGCACGTCGGGCAGCGCGCGCCCGACAATGACGCTCATCGCGTAGTCGAGGTAGGAGCGGCGCATCTCCTCTTCGAGGGAGATCGGCAGTGTTTCTTTGGCGAACGTTTCCATTGGAGAAGAGCCGCAGGAGAGGCCGGAATTTTATCATCCAAGCGCCGGTTTTCCCTCGAAAAAAGGCAGTTGCGGCGCCGCGCCGGCGGCTTAGAATCCGCTCCGGTCGGACGACAAGAAATCGAGGCGGAAAATCAACGGGCGTGATACGCGCGCGGTCCTGATTCGCCCGCGCTGGCTCGTGCCCGTCGAGCCGGCCGGCGTGCTCACCGAGCACGCCGTCGCCGTGCGCGACGGGCGCGTCGAAGCCGTCCTGCCCTCGGGCGAAGCGCGCAGCCGCTTCGCCGGCTACGAAGAGATCTCGCTCGAGCGCCATGCGCTCATCCCCGGCCTTGTCAACGCGCACACGCACGCGGCGATGGCCCTGATGCGCGGGCTCGCCGACGACCTGCCGCTCATGCGCTGGCTCGAGGAGCACGTGTGGCCGGCCGAGGCGCGCCACGTCTCGCCCGAGTTCGTCGCCGACGGCACCCGCCTCGCGTGCGCCGAGATGCTGCGCGGCGGCGTGACCTGCTTCAACGACATGTATTTCTTTCCGCAGGCGTCGCTCGAAGCGGCGCTCGCCACCGGCATGCGCTCGGCGCACGGCATCATCGTCGTCGAGTTCGCCTCGGCCTACGCCGCCGACCCGGACGACTATCTGCGCAAGGGGCTCGAGCTGCGCGACCGCATGCGCGAGGAGCGGCTCGCGAGCTTCTGCCTCGCGCCGCACGCGCCTTACACGGTGAGCGACGATGCGCTGCGCAAGGTGGCGACGCTCTCGGCGGAGCTCGACCTGCCGGTGCACATCCACCTGCACGAGACCGCCCACGAGGTCGAGCGCTCCCTCGCCGAGCACGGCGTGCGCCCCCTCGAGCGGCTGCGCCGGCTCGGCCTCGTCTCGCCCTCGCTCATCGCCGTGCACGCCGTGCACCTCGAGCGCGGCGACATCGATCTCCTCGCCCGGCACGGCTGCTCGGTCGCGCATTGCCCATCCTCGAACCTGAAGCTCGCGAGCGGCTTCGCTCCCGTATCCGCTCTGCTCGAGGCCCGCGTCAACGTGGCGCTCGGCACCGACGGCGCGGCGAGCAACAACCGCCTCGACATGTTCCAGGAGATGCGCACCGCCGCGCTCCTCGCCAAGGCGGTGGCGGGCGACGCGCAGGCGATGCCCGCGCACGCCGCGCTGCGCGCCGCCACCCTTGGCGGCGCCCAGGCGCTCGGCCTCGCCGACCGGATCGGCTCGATTGCGCCGGGCAAGGCGGCCGACCTGACCGCCGTCGACTTGGGCGCGCTCGAGCTCGCGCCCGTCTTCGATCCGGTCTCGCACCTCGTCTACGCGGCCGGGCGCGAGCACGTCACCCACGTGTGGATCGATGGCGAGCCGAGGCTCGCGGCCGGTCGGCTTCTCGGAAGCGCGTTCGAGGATTTGGAGGCGCGCGCGCAGTTATGGCAGAATGCCCTCGCGGGTCTCGCAGGGCCTTGACGGCAAGGCGCTTTTAAGCAACGAACTGAAAAGCGCCAATTAAGAACTCCAGAAGGGCAAGAACTTTAAGAAGGGAAGGACATGATCAAGAGACTGAGCCTCCTTGCTGCGGCGGCAGTGCTTGTCGCGAGCTGCGCCACCCAGGAAACCCCGCCACCGCCGGCGCCCGAGCCGGCGCCCACGCCAGCGCCGACTCCCGCTCCGGAGCCCCAGCCGGCACCCGCGCCTGCGCCCGAGCCCACGCCGGCGCCCAAGCCGGCGCCCAAGCCGGTGGCGCAGAAGGTCACCTTCGCAACCGACGTGCTGTTCGATTTCGACAAGTCGGTGATCAAGCCCGAGGGGCGCGGAAAGCTCGACGACCTCGCCGGGCGCGCGAACGACGTCAACCTCGAGGTGATCATCGCCATCGGCTATGCCGACCGCATCGGCACGCAGGCCTATAACCAGCGCCTCTCGGTGCGGCGGGCCGAAGCGATCAAGAACTACCTCGTGTCGAAGGGCATCGAGGCGAACCGCATCTACACCGAAGGCAAGGGCGAAAGCTCTCCGGTGACCGGCGACAAGTGCAAGAACATGGGCAACGAGCGTCGCAGCAACCAGAAGCTGGTGGCCTGCCTTGCGCCCGACCGCCGTACCGAGATCGAGGTGATCGGCACCAAGCGCTAGTCCTCTCGCTCGGTCACTGGGCCTTCGGGCCTACGGAACCCCGCCTCAGGCGGGGTTTTTGTTTTCGGGAACACCCTTTGCTCCTCCGTTCGGCGGATGCCGGTCGGACCGTGCCCCCGTGGCCCGGGTCGCTTGGCGTGGCATTTTTTGCAACGTTTTCGACAAGGAGACGAGGATGGACAAGCGAATCTTGGCGGTCCTGGTAGCTGCAATCGCGGGCGCCGGCGTAACCGCCGCGCAGGCAGCGCCGGCCTACGTGACAACCAACAATGGCAACGTGGTGAGCAACGGCGTCGGCGGCTGCTGGCAGACCGGGGCGAGCGGTGGCTCCGCCGCGGCGTGCCCCCCGGGCGCCGTGGCGGGCGGTACGTCGAACACGAGCGCCGCCCCGGCGCGCGAGCAAGTGGCCCAGGCGAGCTCGCCCGGCGCCTATCGTCGCTCCGCGGCCGCGGGAGCGAGCACGGCGACGCTCACGCCGGCGGCGCAATCGGATGCTTACGTGATCTCGGGCGGGAGCCGCAACGTGGTCGTCGACGGTGCCGGCCAATGCGTGCGAACCGGCGCCTGGACGCCCGCCATGGCCGCCGAGCCCTGTGCAGCCGTGGCGCGCGCCTCGACGGCGCTCCCGGTCGTCGCCGCCGCGCCCGAGCCGCCGCCCGCACCGGTCGCGCAAGCAGCGCCCGAAACGCCCCGGCCGGTGATCGAGCGCGTCAACCTGTCGACCGACGTGCTGTTCGCCTTCGACAAGGCGCAGCTACGGCCGGAAGGCAAGGACAAGCTCGACGAGCTCGCGCAGAAGTCGCAGAACGCCGAAGTCGACAAGGTGGTTCTCACCGGCTACGCGGACCCCATCGGCAAGGAGAAGTACAACAAGGACCTTTCCGAGCGGCGCGCACAAGCAGTGGCCGACTACCTCAGCAGCAAAGGGATCGACCAGAGCCGTCTTGAGGTCGAAGGCCGCGGCGAGGACACCTCCATCACCGGCGGCAAGTGCGACAACATGGGCCCGCTGCGCGCGAGCAACAAGAAGCTCGTGCAGTGCTTTCAGCCCGACCGGCGTGTCGAGGCCGAGCTGCTCGGTCGCCGCGAGGTCGCCGCGGGCAGCGCGCCGAGCGCGACCGGTGCGACCGGCACCGGATCCTCGACCGGCATGGGCCAGGGCAGGAGCGGCTCGAGCCGGTAACGTCCCACCACCCGAAGCACGGCCCCGCTGCGGCGGGGCTTTTTTTTGACGATATTGTCTTTGCCGTACCACGCTCAAAACTCGGTACGGAACGCAGCTAGACGATGGCTCTAAGCCGGGACCGGGTGGACGAGAGCGGGGAGGCGTTCAATCGGGCGCTGGACAAGCTCGTCCCGAAGAAACCGAAGGATGGGAGCAGCTAGACCTGTGGGGAGTAGTAGCCTACTTATCCGTCTTCTTGCGCGTATCGAGCATTTTCTGTCTGGCTTCGATAGATGCGTTCGTATCGGCAATTTGGCGGGCGATATGTTCGACAAGTTGCTTCGTGTACGCGATGTGCTCGTCATGGGTGAGAGCCTTTAGCTCCTCCATTGTTAGAACCCGGAACATAGGAATACTCACACTGGCACCATACGCCCTTTAGCGCGTGGTACGGCAAAGACAATATCGTCTTTTTTTTGGGACAATTCGGCGATGAACGCGGATCCGGCCGAGCTGCAGAAGTTCAGCGAGCTCGCGCACCGCTGGTGGGACCCGCGCGGCGAGTTCCGCCCGCTGCACGACATCAACCCGCTTCGGCTGGAGTGGATCGACGAGCGCGCCGCGCTCGCAGGCAAGGACGTGCTCGATGTCGGCTGCGGCGGCGGCATCCTGGCCGAGGCGATGGCGGCGCGCGGCGCGCGCGTTACCGGCATCGACCTCTCGGAGAAGTCGCTGCGCGTGGCCGAGCTGCACCGGCTCGAGAGCCGCGCTGCCGTGAGCTACGAGCGCGCCATGGCCGAGGACTTCGCGGCGCGCCATCCCGCGGCGTTCGACGTGGTGACCTGCATGGAGCTCCTCGAGCACGTTCCCCAGCCGGCGAGCGTGGTCGCGGCGTGCGCGCGCCTCGCGCGCCCCGGCGGGCAGGTTTTCTTCTCGACGATCAACCGCAATCCGAAGGCCTATCTCTTCGCGGTGATCGGCGCCGAGTACCTGCTTCGCCTGCTGCCGCGCGGCACGCACGATTACCTGCGCTTCATCAAGCCCTCGGAGCTCTCGCGCTACGCTCGCGCCGCGGGGCTGCGGCCCGCGGAGCTGATCGGCATGACCTACAACCCGATCCGCCAGCGCTACCGTCTCGGCCGCGACAGCGACGTCAACTACCTGCTGCGCTGCGTCCTTGGCGGTTAAGGCCGTCCTCTTCGACTTCGACGGCACGTTCGCCGACACGGCGCCGGACCTTGCCGCCGCGGTGAACCGCATGCGCGCGCAGCGCGGCCTCGCGCCACTCGACCCCGCGACGGTGCGCCCCTACGCGTCGATGGGCGCGCGCGGCATGCTGCGCATCGCCTTCGGCATGACGCCGGAGAATGCCGACTACGCGGCGATGCGCGACGAGTTCCTCGAGCGCTACGCGGAGGTGGTGTGCGTCGAGACACGGCTCTTCCCGGGCATGGCCGCGCTCCTCGCCGCGCTCGCGAAGCGCGGCATCGCCTGGGGCATCGTCACCAACAAGGCAAGGCGCTTCGCCGAGAGCATCCTGCCGCAGCTCGCCGTGCGGCCCGCATGCCTGGTGTGCGGCGACTCGACGCCGCACCTCAAGCCGCATCCGGCGCCGCTGCTCCTTGCGGCCGAGCGGCTTGCGCTTCGCCCGAGCGATTGCCTCTACGTCGGCGACGACCTGCGCGACGTGCAGGCCGCGCATGCCGCCGGCATG
>DASUFD010000012.1:0-5394 GCA_036274735.1 Burkholderiales bacterium | reverse complement strand
TCGCGGCTCCGGCCGTAGCGCCGCGCGCGGTAGTCGTCGCGCCGGAACGCGGGGCAGGCATGGCGAATGCGCTCGGCGATCGGCGGATGGCTGGGAAAGCCCCACCAGCGCGACACCGCCGGAGCGAAGAACATGTGCGCGAGCTCGCCGCCGTGGGCCGCCGATACGCTCGTCTGCGCTGGCAGCGAAAGCAGGCTGTCGAGCGCACCGGCGATGCCTTCCGGGTTACGCGTGAGCTGCACGCTCGCGGCGTCGGCGAGGAGCTCGCGCTCGCGCGAGATGCGCGCGCGGATCGCATCGGCGGCGAGGCCGCCGGGAAAGCCGACGTAAGCGAGAAAGGTGCCGAAGAGCATGCCGAACGGATCGCCGCCCGGCCGCACGTCGCCGGCCTCGCGACGCAGCGCGAGCGAGGCCATGGCGAGCCGCTCCCCCTGGCGTCCGACCCAGGTGAGCCCGGCGAGCAGGCCGGCGAGGAACATGTTGAGCGCCATGTCGCCGTTCAGGATATGGCTGAACTCGTGGGCGATCGCCGCCTGCAGCTCCTCGCGCGTCAGCTTCTCGACGGCGCCGCGCGTGACGACGATCACCGCCTCGTTCGGCGAGTAGCCCGCCGCCAGCGCGTTCACGCCCTGCTCGCGCCCGAGCAGGTACACGGGCGGCACGGCGATCCCCGAGGCCACCGCCATTTCCTCTACGACGTTGAGCAGGCGGCGCTCCTCGGCCGTGCAGCGGTCCGCGGCGAGGTAGCGCGCGCCGAGGAGGTCGGCGACCGCGGCCCCGCCCTCGCGCAGCCGCCACAGTCGCGCCGCGGAGACCACGAGCATCGGCGCGCCGACGAGCGCCGCGATGGCGGCGAGGAAGCGCGGCGGCACCCGCGTCAGCGCCTGCCAATAAGTGCCCCACAGGCCGTGCCATTGCAGCAGCGCATCGCCGGAGACGGGCAAGGCTCCGGCTTCGGCGAGGAATGCGTAGCCGAGCGCAGCGGCAAGGCAATAGCTCGCGATCACGCCGACGCCGGCGACCAGGTACCAGAGCAGGAACCAGCGCGAGCGGCGCCGCGCGCGCTCCTGTTGCGCGAAAAAATCCAAGCTACTGGAACGAGACGCGCGGCGGCTTGCGCTCTTCGGCCGACTCGGTCGCCTGCAGGAGCTCGGCGGCAGCGAAGCCGAACATGCCGGCGAAGATCGTGTCCGGAAAGGACTCGCGCCGCGTGTTGTATTGCATCACCGAGTCGTTGTAGGCCTGGCGCGCGAACGCCACCCGGTTCTCGGTGCTCGAGAGCTCCTCCTGGAGCGCGAGCATGTTCTGGTTCGCTTTCAGCTCCGGATAAGCCTCGGCCACCGCGAGCAGCCGGCCGAGCACGCCGGAGAGCGCGCCCTCGGCCTGTCCGAGGCTCTGCATCGCCGCCGGGCTGCCGGGGCTCGCGGCGGCGGCCTGCGCCGCGGCGAGCGCGGTGTTGCGTGCGCGGATCACCGCCTCCAGGGTCTCGCGCTCGTGCTTGAGGTAGCCCTTGGCGGTCTCCACGAGGTTCGGAATCAGGTCGTAGCGGCGCTTGAGCTGCACGTCGATCTGCGAATAGGCGTTCTTGAAGCGGTTGCGCAGCGAGACGAGCCCGTTATAGATCGAGATCGCCCAGACCACGAGCGCCACGAGGACGGCCAGCAGGATCCAACCCATTGCTCCCCCTTGTTCTTTTCGCCTCCGGCCTACTATAGCTCATGCGCCGCATCCTGCATCGCGCGCTGCGCGCCGAGCCGCACGAGCTGCCCGCCCTCGCCTGGGCGTTCGCGTATTTTTTCCTGCTCCTCTGCAGCTACTACATCCTGCGCCCGGTGCGCGACTCGCTCGCGGTCGACCTGGGCCCGGGCAACCTGCGCCTGCTCTTCACCGCGACCTTCGTCGCAATGCTCGCGCTCGTGCCGCTCTTCGGCTGGCTATGCGCCAAGCTGCCGCGCGCGCGGCTGCTGCCGGTCGTTTATGCGTTCTTCTCGGTGAATCTCCTGCTGTTCTCGGTCGCGCTCGACGCGCGCGTGTTCTTCGTCTGGCTCTCGGTGTTCAACCTGTTCGTGGTGTCGGTCTTCTGGAGCTTCATGTCGGACCTCTTCGACACCGCGCAGGCGGCGCGGCTCTACGGCATGATCGCCGCCGGGGGCAGCGCCGGCGCGATCGCCGGGCCGCTCGCCGCCTCCTTCCTCGTCTCCTATTTGCGGATTCCCGGGCTGCTGGTCCTGTCGGCGTCGCTCCTCGCCGGCACCGTGCTCTGCATCGTCATGCTCGGCCGGTGGGCGCGCGCGCATCCGCGCAAGGGGGAGCCGCCGCCCGGCGATCCGATCGGCGGCGGCGTCCTCGAGGGCGTACGCGCCGTGCTCGGGTCGCGCTTCCTGCTCGCCATCTGCGGCTATCTGCTCTGCTACACCGCGCTTTCCACCGCGCTCTACTTCCAGCAGGTGCACATCCTCGCCGCCGAGGTTCCCGATCCCGAGGCGCGCACGCGACTGCTCGCCGCCGTCGACCTGAGCGTCAACGCGCTCACCCTCGCGCTGCAGCTCTTCGCCTTCTCGCGCCTGGCCGCGTCGCTCGGCCCCACCGGCATGCTGGTCGTCATGCCGCTCGTGTCGGCGGTGGGCTTCCTCGTCCTCGGCGCGGCGCCGCTCCTTGCCACGCTCATCGCCTTCGGCGTGACGCGGCGCGTGGGCGAGTTCGCGATCTCCAAGCCCGCGCGCGAGGCGCTCTTCACGATCGTGCCCAGGCGCGAGCGCTACAAGGCGAAGAACTTCATCGACACGGTGGTGTATCGCGGCGGCGATGCGCTCTCCGGATGGCTGTTCGCGGGGCTCGCGGGCGCAGCGTTCGTAGCGGCCGCGATTTCGTTCGCCTGGGCAGGGCTCGGCACCTATCTGGGTCATAAAATCAAGGCATGGACCCCCGGCGCCGCGCCCTCCTCGGCGTCCTCGCCGCCGCAGGGCTCGTGAAGCGGGCCCGAGCGGCAGAGCGCATCACCCGGGCGATTCCCCGCGGCAGCGAGCGCTTGCCGCTCATCGGCCTCGGCACCTGGCAGACTTTCGACGTCGGCGACGACCCAGGCGCGCGAGCGGGTTTGCGCGACGTTCTGAAGCTGCTCGATGGCAATGTAGTGGATTCCTCGCCCATGTACGGATCGTCCGAATCCGTCGCCGGCGACCTGATCGCCGAGCTCGGCATGCGCGAGCGCCTCTTCATCGCCACGAAAGTCTGGACGAGCGGCCGGGCGGACGGCATCCGCCAAATGGGGACGTCGTTCCGCCGGCTGCGCGTACGGGTCATGGACCTCATGCAGGTGCACAACCTGCTCGACGTCGGCACGCACACCCAGACGCTCAAGGCCTGGAAGGCCGAGGGGCGCGTGCGCTACATCGGCATCACGCACTACACTTCCTCGGCCTACCCGGAAGTGGAGCGTTGGCTCCGCACCGGCGACTACGACTTCCTGCAGATCAACTACTCGCTGGACGAGCCGGAAGCGGAGGAGCGAATTCTTCCGTTAGCCGCGGAAAAGCAGGTGGCGGTCATCGTCAACCGGCCGTTCGGCCAGGGCTCGCTCTTTCGCCGCGTGCGCGGCAAGGCAGTCCCGGAATGGGCGAAGGCCGAGCTCGGCGTCGAGAGCTGGGCGCAGTTCTTCCTCAAATGGATCGTCGCGCACCCGGCCGTCACCTGCGCGATCCCCGGCACGAGCAAGCCCGAGCACATGCGCGACAACCTCGGCGCCGGGCGCGGCCGCCTTCCCAACGCGGCGCTGCGCCGGCGAATGGCGCAGTACGTCGAGAGCCTTTAGCGCCGGTCGACGAAGCGCGAGGCCTTGATGTTGGCCTCGAACTCCTTGGCGAGCGTGCCGGTCTCGAGCACGACGACTCGCGGGACCAGCTCGAACCTGTTTCTGAATTCCTTTTCCAATCTCGCAATGAACGCGGCATCGACGCCGCGGCGCAGCTCCATGCACAGGCGCAGCAAGTCGTTGTCGCCCTCGTTCACCGCCTCGGCGCGAAAGTCGCCCACCTCGGCATAGCGGAAGAGGAAGTCCTCCAGGTCCTGGTGGCCGAGGTTCACGCCGCGCACCTTGAAGAAGCCGCTCGTGCGATGCGCGTGCTTGAGGCGCGGGAAAACCGAGAAGCGGCCCTTGCTTTCGCTCCCTTCGTCCGCCTGGCTCAGGCTCACCAGGTCGCCCGAGCTCCAGCGCAGGAACGGCGTGACGTTGTTCGTGAAAAGCGAGGTGACGACGAGCGTCCCCACCTCGCCCTCCTTCACCGGCTCGAGCGACTTCGGGTCGAGGACCTCGATGAAGTAGAAGTCGGTCCAGATGCGGAAGCCCTCGCCGGGTACGTCTTCCGCGCCCATCATGCCGCACTCCGTCATGCCGAACGTGTCGGTGAGCTTCGCGCCGAAGCTGCGCTCGATCTTGTCGCGCTTCGCCTTCGACACCGGCTCGGCGGAGGTCATGATTCTCTCGAGGCGCAGCTCCGCGCCCTTCGCCTCGGCGAGGTTGGCGAGGTGCAGCGCGTAGCTCGACATGCCGAGCCAGAGGGTCGGCTTCAGGCGCTGGATCAGCTCGATCTGCAGTGCCGAGGGCGTGGAGGCCCCGGCGCCCGCCCAGTTCACCGTGATGCCGCGCGAGGCGGCGCAGCGCGCGAATACCTGGCCGACCGGATGGATGCCCATCGGGAAAGAGATGTGCGCGCGGTCGCCGCGCCGCGCCCCGGCGCAGTCGTAGGTGCGCGCGAAGGACTCCAGCGCGACCTCCATGTCGCGAAAGCTGCGCGGGTAGAAGAGCGGCTGGCCGGTGACGCCGCCGGAGCGCCAGAACTCGCAGATGCCGTCGTGATCGCCGATGCAGAACTCGTCGTAGAACTGCGCGTCGCTCAGGCCGCGCAGGGTGTCCTTGTCGAGGATCGGGATGCGCCGCCACTCCTCGGGGTCGTCGAGCTTCGCAGGATCGAGATCGTTCGGCAGGCGCTTCTGCCAGAACTTCGAGCGGCGCGCCTGCTCTACCGCGATGCGCTTGCGCTCCGATTGGATGCGTCGAATATCCGCCCTGGAGCGAGGCAGTTCCATTTTCAAACCCGTTTGAGGATGCCGATGAAGCGCTTCTGCGCCTCGTAGGGCGCTGCGCTCGCGCCCATCTCGGCGAGGCGCTTTTCCTTCTGCGGCGTGTTCTCCGGAATGTCATGGTGCGCGTCGGCAAGCAGCGTTTCGTAGTCCGCGCCCACCGGGCAGACGTCGGCGCAGCGCCGGCAGCCGGTGATCACTCCCGAGCCGCGCAGGATGCTCTGCCAGAGATTGAAGCTGGTCTCGGACCTGAGCAGCGCTTTCCTCGCTCCGGCATCGCTCGCTTCCACTATTTTTTCCAGGTGGTCCGACAGC
>DASUFD010000011.1:0-4113 GCA_036274735.1 Burkholderiales bacterium | reverse complement strand
AGCGTCTTGGCGGTGAACTTGCGCAAGTCTGTCGCGCCGAGAAAACGGCGCACCTGCTCGTCGCTCAGCGCCGAGAGCAGCACCTTGCCGAGCGCGGTGGCGTGCGCCGGGCGCGTCGAGCCCGCGCGGTCGACGAGCTGCAGCATCCCGGACCCGGCCGTGCGCGCGATGACGACGATCTGGTGGCCCGAGCGGATGGCGAAGTGCCCGGCCTCGCCGGTGAGGGCGCTCAGCGACTCCAGCGCCGGGGTGGCGAGCGCGAGCAGCGTGCTCTCGTCGAGCGCGCCCGCCGCGACGCTGAAGAGCCGCGTGCCGACGCGGTAGCGCTTCGAGTCGGCATCCTGGCTGAGATAGCCGAGCTGCGCCATGGTCTTCGCCAGGTGGAAGGTGGTGCTGTTGTGCAGGCCGACGGCCTTGGCGAGCTCGCCCAGGCCGATGCCTTCGCGCGCGCGCGCCACCTCCTCGAGGATCGCGAAGGCGCGCTCGAGCGACTGGATGCCGCCTCCTCGTTCGCGGGTGCTCATCGGTCCTCGACCGGGGTCGTGACGACGATGAAGGTGAGGTCGGTCAGGCCGTTATTGACGATGGAATGAGGCACGCCGGGCGGAATGAAGATGACGTCGTGCCTGCGCACGATCGTCGTCTTGCCGTCGATCTCCATCGCGCCTTCGCCCTCGAGCACGTGGTAGATCTGCTCCTGCACCTTGTGCGCGTGCCGCTCCACGTAAGCCATGGGCTGATAGGTCGAGATGCGATAGTCGACGAGGCGCGAGCCGACGTTCTCGGGGCGCACCAGCGCCTTGGAGAGCGCGCCGCCGAAATGCCCGGGAAACTGCTGCCAGGGCTCTTCGACGACGTTGCGAATCGAGGCCGTGGCCTTGTTTTCCTTGTTCATCTTATGAATTTCTTTCCAAAAACAGGCTCGGCGTGGGGAATCGGCGGCAGCGCCCAGGCGCCGGTGCCGGGCGGGCGGATGTTGGCGTCGACGTGCACGTCGATGAGGCACGGTTTGCCCAGCTTCACCGCGTGCTCGAGCGCGCCTCTGAAGTCCTGCGATTGCGTCACGGTCAGGCCCTCGACGCCCGCCGCGCGCGCCCACGCGGCGAAGTCCGGGTTGTACGGCTTGTGCTCCGGCCCCTGGTAGAACGCCGTGCCGTGCTCGCGCCCGCCGAAGTACGCGTACTGCAGATCGCGGATCGCCGCCCAGGCGAAGTTGTTCCATACCACCCACACCGCGGGAATGTCGTACTCGACGGCGGTGCACAGGACGTGCGACACCATGGTGAAGCCACCGTCGCCGCAGATCGACACGCAGGGCACGTCGGGCGCCGCGAGCTTCGCGCCGAGGATCGAGCTCGGGCCGAAGCCCATGCCGGAGTAGCCCCAGGTGTTGAGCATCGTCTGCGGCCGGCGCGCTTCCCAGAACTGCATGAACCAGTTGTGGTGGATCCCGGAGTCGAGCGAGATGATCGCGTCGTCGGGCAGCACGGCACGACAGTCGGCGACGATGCGCTCCGGCCGGATCGGCGTCGCGTGCGTCTCGAAGCCGGGACGGATGAACTTCTCCCACTCGGCGCGCCACGCTGCGATCTGCGCATGCCACGCCGCGAGTTTTTGCGGATCGGCCTTTTTCCCTTCGGCGAGCAATTGCTGCAAGAAAACCCTCGCGTCGGCCAATATGCCGAGGTCCGGCGCATAGTTGCGGCCGATCTCGGCGTGGTCGACATCGACGTGCACGAGCTTCGCCGCCGGGAAGTTCCAGGAGTAGCCGGGCATCCACGAAGAAGCCGAGCGGTCGTCGAAGCGCGCGCCGAGCGCGATCACGAGGTCGGCGTGCCGCCCGGCCTGGTTCGCCGGATAGGCGCCGTTCCTGCCGATGAAGCCGAGCGAGAGCGGATCGCGCATGTCGAGGCAACCCATGCCGTTCGGCGAGCTGATCACCGGGATGCCGTGCTTTTGCGCGAACTCGGTGAGCTCGCGGCTGCCTTCCGAAAGCGTCATGCCGTGGCCGATGAAAAGCACCGGCCGCTGCGCCTTTTCCACATAGCCGAGGGTCTTGCGCACATCGTCGGGCGATGCGCCGCTGCGGCGCTCGCTCACGTTCCACGCCGGCTCGAGCTCGACCTCGGCTTCTTCCTGGAACAGATTGAACGGCACGTCGAGGTTGACCGGCCCCGGCCGCCCGCTCGTCGCCGTGGTGATCGCCTGGCGCAGCGCGAGCGGCAGCATCTCGACGCGCGAAGGCTGGAAGCTTCGCTTCACCACTGGCCGCACCACGTTCGGAAAGTCGGCCTGGTTATGCCGGTTCAGCTCCTGGAACGGGCCGCGGTTGAACTGCGAGGTGGGCACGTTGGCCGTAATCGCGAGCAGCGCCGAGGAATCGGTCTGCGCCACCGCGAGCGCCATGATCAGGTTGGCCGAGCCGGGGCCGGTAGAGGTGAGCGTCGCTACCGGGCGGTGCTTGACGCGGAAATAGCCGTCGGCCATGTGCGCCGCCGTCTGCTCGTGACGCGGCGAGACGAGCTTCACCTTGTCGCGCACCTCGTAGAGCGGGTCGAGGAGCCCGACGTTGCCGTGGCCGCAGATGCCGAATACGTAGGGAATCTTCTCGCGCACCAGGAACTCGGCGATCAGCTCGCCGCCCTTGCGCTTTCTCGATCCCGATGCATCCGGGGGGGCGTCGAGCGCCCGTTCCGTAGGCTTGTTCATGCTGCTCTCCTTTCCATGGACTGCTGCCGTGCGCCGAGCGCGTGCAGCGCCGCAAGGTAGCCGAAGGTCATGCCGGGGCCGAGCTGAGCGCCCGCGCCAGGATATTCCCCGCCGAGCGGCGAGTGCATATCGTTGCCGACCGCGTAGAGACCGGCCAGCGTCGCCCCCGCCGCGTCGCAGACCTGCGCATGCTCGTTGGTGCTCAAGCCGAGGCTCGTGCCGAGCGGCACCGGCTCGACCTGCACAGCGTAGTAGGGCGGCGCGTCTATAGCGCCAAGGCACGGGTTGGGTGCATGACGGGCGTCGCCGTTCGCTACGTCGTACGCGCTACCGCCCTTGCCGAAATCGTCGTCGATGCCGCGCCGCGCAAACTCGCCGTGGCGGAGCACGGTCTCGGCGAGGCCCGCCGGATCGACGCCGATGATCGCGGCGAGCTTCTCCACGCTAGCGGCTCTTTTCAGGTAGCCGTTCTCGAGGTGCGGCTGCAGCGAGAAGGTCATCGGACGCACCATGCCGAGGCCGTATTTCCAGAGGAAGCGCCGGTCGCACACCAGCCAGGCCGGCACGTTGCCGCTGCGGTACATGCCGCGCGTGAACTCGTGGTACGACGCGGCCTCGTTGGTGAAGCGCCGCCCGTCGCGCCCGACCGCGAGGAGCCCCGGCTTCGCACGGTCGAGCACGATGTGCGGATAGACGGCCGTGCTGCCGTCGCGCCGCCGCGCTACGGATCCTGGGAACCAGAGCGCGTTGTCTTCGTTCGCGGCGCCGAGCACGCCGCCCGCTTCGAGGCCCAGGCGCAGCGTTTCGCCGACGCAGCCCTCGTAAGCCGGTGTATGGCGCGGCGCCGGTTTTCGCAGGTATTTCTCGCGCAGCTCGGCGCTCGCCGGGAAGCCGCCGCCGGCGAGCACGATGCCGTGCCGCGCGTCGACGCGGACCGCCCTCCCCTCGTGCTCGATCTCGGCGCCGCGCACGCGCCCTTCGCTGACGAGCAGGCGCTTCGTTCGCGCTTCGCGCCAGACAGGCACGTTCCTCTGTACCAAGGCATGGTAGAGCCGCGCCACGAGCGCATTGCCGAGCACGAGCCGCGTGCCGCGCGGCCAGCGGATGCGGTCGGCGAGATAGCGGCCGATGAGGTTTACCCCGAGAGCACTTGCGCGAAACGACCTCCCTGCATGAAGCAGCGTCGCTGCTTCGCCGCGCGTCACCATCATGGCGCCGAAGAGCATCAGCTCGCGGATCGGCCAAGCGACTTCCCCGAAGCGTTCGCCGAGCAGGCGGCCGTCGAACTCGGGCGGCTCGAGCGGCCGGCGGCCGAGCGCCGCGCCCGGCAGCTCCTGGCGGTAGTCGGGATGGTGCTCGTAGGGCCGGAAACGAAATCCTGCGTGGCGTTCGAGATACTCGACC
>DASUFD010000010.1:0-2006 GCA_036274735.1 Burkholderiales bacterium | reverse complement strand
AGTGAAGGCGGTGGGCGGCAAGCCGGTCAACTTCCTCAATCCGGCCCCTCTCGGCTTTACGGTCGCCGACCTCGCGGCGATGGGCGTGCGCCGCATCAGCGTGGGCGGCACGCTCTCGCGCGTCGCGATGCACGCCTTCATCCGGTCGGCTGCGCAGATTGCGAAGGAGGGCAGGTTCGACCTGTTCGAGGGCGTCGTCAGCAACGCCGAGCTGAACAGGTTCTTCGGCCCGCCGGCCTAGGCATGAGCTGGGACAAGGAGCTGGAAGAGCTGGCGCAGCGCAAGGCGCTTGCCGCGCAGATGGGCGGGCCCGAGAAGGTCGCGCGCCACAAGGGGCAGGGACGCCTGACGGTCCGCGAGCGGATCGACGCGCTCGTCGATGCCGGGACCTTCCACGAGATCGGCAGCATCGCCGGCAAGGCGAGCTACGACGCGCGGGGCGACCTCTCGGGCTTCATCCCCGCCAACCTCGTCATGGGCCGGGCGAAGCTCGACGGCCGGCCGGTGGCGGTCGCCGGCGACGACTTTACGGTGCGCGGGGGGGCGGCAGACGCGGGCATCCGCGGCAAGCTGGTCACGGTGGAGCGCATGGCGCTCGACCTGCGGCTGCCGCTCGTGCGCCTCGTGGACGGCACGGGCGGCGGAGGATCGGTCAAGTCCATCGAGATCGAGGGCCGCACGCTCCTGCCGAGCATGCCGGTGTGGCAGCTGTGCGTGGACAACCTCTCGCAGGTGCCGGTCGTCTCGCTCGCGCTCGGCTCGGTGGCGGGGCTCGGTGCGGCGCGCGTGGCGGCGAGCCATTACTCGGTGATCGTGAAGGAGACGGCGCAGATGTTCGTCGCCGGGCCGCCGGTGGTCGCGCGGGTGAGCGCGCCCATCGAGAAGAACGCGCTGGGCGGCTCGGACATCCACACGAAGAACGGCGCGATCGACGACGAGGCGGCCTCGGAAGCCGAGGCGTTCGCCATGGCGAAGCGGTTCCTGTCCTATCTGCCGAGCTCCGTGCACGAGCTGCCGGCGCGCTCGACGCCGACCGACGCACCGAAGCGCCGGGACGCGTGGCTGCTCGGCGCGATCCCGCGCGACGCCCGCAAGGTCTACAAGATGCGCCCGATCGTCGAGACGCTCGTCGATGCGGGTAGCTTCTTCGAGATCGGCCGTCGCTGGGGCAAGCCCGTCATCACCGGGCTGGCGCGGCTCGACGGCTGGCCCGTGGCCGTGATGGCGAGCGACCCGTACCACTACGGCGGGGCGTGGACCGCCGACGCCTGCGACAAGGTGATCCGCCTCGTGGACCTGGCGCAGACGTTTCACCTGCCCGTGGTGCACCTCGTGGACGTGCCGGGGTTCCTCATCGGGCGGGAGGCCGAGGAGGCGGGCACCATCCGCCACGGCGCGCGCGCCATGCAGGCCATCTACCAGTGCACCGTCCCCTGGTGCGCGATCCTCGTGCGCAAGGTGTATGGCGTCGCAGGTGCGGCGCACATGAACCCCGCGCGCTACTGCATGCGCTACGCCTGGCCCTCGGGCGACTGGGGCTCGCTGCCGATCGCCGGCGGCCTGGAAGCCGCGTACAAGGCCGAGCTCGAAGCCGCGCCGGA
The DNA here is from genome assembly GCA_036274735.1 of Burkholderiales bacterium. Lineage (GTDB taxonomy): Bacteria > Pseudomonadota > Gammaproteobacteria > Burkholderiales > SG8-39 > SCGC-AG-212-J23. The sequence goes on along the minus strand of DASUFD010000010.1, from coordinate 405 downwards.
CCCCAGGGCGAAGCTCGCCGAGATCGAGGCGCGGCTGGAGAAGCTGCGCTCGCCCTTTCGCAGCGCGGAGTCCTACATCGTCGAGGAGATCATCGATCCGCGCGACACGCGCTCGATCCTGACCGAGTTCGCGAATCTCGCTGCGCCGCTGCGCACACCCGGGCCGCCCAGCTTCGGCTACCGGCCATGAGCCTCAAGGCGGCGCTCTCGCCCCGCTCGATCGCGATCGTGGGCGCCTCGGACAATCCGCACAAGGTGGGCGGCCGGCCGATCCTCTACATGAAGCGCTACGGGTTCCGCGGCGCGATCTACCCGATCAACCCGGGGCGCGCGGAGGTGCAGGGGCTCAAGGCCTTCAAGGCGATGGCCGAGCTGCCGGAGCCGCCGGACCTCGCGGTCATCGCC
>DASUFD010000009.1:0-11463 GCA_036274735.1 Burkholderiales bacterium | reverse complement strand
GCCAATCATCCAGCGGGCACTGGCGGGAGCCGCAATCGTCTTCTTCGCCAGCGCGGCGTTCGCGCAGGGCAGCAAGCTCGATCAGGCCGCGCAGATCCTCAAGCAGCAGGCGAAGCGCGGCCGGGGCGAGTTCATCACTTTTCTCACCGGCGCGGCGACCGCATATCGCTGGGCGAGCGAGGACGACGAGAGCGACTCGCGCCCGCTCTACTGCCTGCCGCCAGACGCCAAGTTCGATGGCCGCGCATACGCCAACATCGCGCTCGAGGAATACAACAGCGCAAAGGCGCGTTACCGCGACATTCCGGAATATCCGCTCACCGTGCTCACCCTCGCGCTACTGCACGGCCTGCAGGCGAAGTATCCCTGCGAGACCGAAGAGGAGCAGCCGGACGCGCCGCAGGCGCGGACTTCCTCTCTGCAGGCCCAAGCGCCCTCGATTCAGCTCGCAAGATAGCGAGCCGTGCCTTCAGGAGTTCGGGCTCCGTCCCTGAATTGGAGCTCCGGCGCTCGTCGCCAGGAGGCGGTGATAGAAGGCGATCATGCGAGCGAAGTTCTCTACCGAGATGCGCTCGTTGGTGCCGTGGAAGCGCGCGAGGTCCTCGGCGTGCGCGATGACGGGCGAGAAGCGGAAGATGTTGTCCGAGAGTCCGGCCATGTAGCGCGAATCGGTCGCGCCGAGCATGAGGCCGGGGGCGACGAGGGTGCCGGGGAAGACCTCGCGCACGGTGCGCGCGAGCTCGCGGTAGGCCTCCGAGTCGGTGGGCGAGATGCGCGAGGGCGGGGAATAGGCGTCGGCGCGCGCGATCTTTACCGCGTCGTCGCCGATCGTCTTGCGCACGTGCGCGAGGACGGACTCGGCGTTGTCGCCCGGCAGGAGACGGAAGTTGACGATCGCCTGCGCGCGGCCCGGCAGCACGTTCTCCTTGTTTCCGGCGTTGAAGACGGTGAGCGCGGTGGTGGTGCGGAGCATCGCGTTGGTGCTCGCGCTCTTCTCGAACTGTGCGGCGACGAGCGGTGCGAATAGCCAGAGGTTGGAGAGCACGACGCGATTCACGCCGTGCATTTCCGGCGCGAGGGTCTCGAGGGTCTGCGCCGCTACGCCGCGCATCGCCGCCGGCATCGGGTCGCGCTCGAGCCGCGCAAGCGCGCCGGCGAGCGTGCCGATCGCCGAGCGCGGCGCCGGCATCGAGGAATGGCCGGGCGCGCCGTCGGCCGATAGCGCGACGTTGAGGTAGCCCTTCTCGGCGACGCCGATCAGCGCCGCGCGCTGGTCGAGGCCGCGCAGGATGCCGTCGGTGATGAGCAGGCCCTCGTCGAGCACGAAGTCGAGCTTCACGCCGCGCGAGGCGAGGAGCTCAGCGATGCGCTTCGCGCCGTTCTCGCCGCCGATTTCTTCGTCGTGGCCGAAAGCGAAATAGATGGTGCGCCTCGGCTTGAAGCCGTCGCGCGCGAGGAGCTCGGCCGCCTCGAGGAGGGCGATCAGGTTCCCCTTGTCGTCCCACGCGCCGCGGCCCCAGACGAAGCCGTCGCGCACGGTGCCGGCGAACGGTTCGGCGAGCCAGTCCTTCTCGGTGCCGGGGGCGATGGGCACGACATCCTGGTGCGCCATGAGGAGGATCGGCGCCGCGGCCGGATCGCTTCCTTTCCACGTGCAGAGAAGGCTCAACCCCACGCGCTCGCGCTCGAGCGCGGCGTGCACGCGCGGGTAGGTCGCTTCGAGGTAGCGCTGCAGCTTCCGCAGCTCGTCCGCGGGGGCGTCGGGCCGATCGTCGTAGGAGATGGTGCGGAAGCGGATTGCGCCGGCGAGGTGCTGCGCGGCGGCCGCGGCGTCGATGGCGAGCGGCGCGAGCGGCTGCACCGCGATCTGCGTCGAGGCCTTGCGCAAGGTGTTGACGGCGAGCGCTGCGGCGAGCAGCGCGAGAAGCGCCAGCACCACCGCCGCCAGTTTTTTCGCCAGGCGTTTCTCCTTCCGGGAGATCGGACCGGGTCCCCCGCGAAAACGGGGGCCCAGTTTCTTCTTCAGTACGTCCGCTCCTACCCCGCGAGCACCGCCTTCAGCGCGTCCGCGGAGCCGCCGCGCAGGCCTTTCCAGGCGGCGTTGCCGGCGAGCTCGGCGACGATCAGCTCGTCGGTGGGCTCGAGGTAGAGCTTGAGCTCGTCGCGGATCTGCGAGGGGGTCTTGTCCGAATTGACGACCCAGGTCGAGTCGAGGCAGGGCCACGCCGCGCTGCCCACGCGGCCGATCGCTTCGACGAGGTCTACGTAGTCGCGGCCGGGCGCCTTGAGCGAGCAGCCGATGATGTAGCAGGCCATGCTTTTCTCCCTTCGCCGCGAGTATAGGCGCGCGCCGGCGCGGCAAAGGCGCCGGGCCGACGAGCGGCGCCGAGCGGATGGGATAGGCTCTTCCCATGCGGGACCCCAGCCCGTACCGGCTGAACGCGCATCGGCGGCTCCTCGTCGCGCTCGCCGTAGGGCTGCTCGCGCTCCCCGCCTTCCGGCAGCTCCCGCCCTACTCCGGCTTCGCCGCCGCGTGGGATACCGGGGTCGCGGTCTTCCTCGGCCTCACGTGGTGGTCGGTGCACCGCTCGCCACGCGATCTCATGCGCGAGACCGTGCTCGCGAACGACCAGGGACGGGTGGGGGTGCTGCTGGTCGTGCTGCTCGCGATCGCCGCAAGCGTCGCCGCCATCTTCCTGCTCCTCAAGACGCCCAAGGACTTCGCCGAAGTGACGCCGCTGCAGGTCGGCCTCGCCGTGGCGACGATCGTCTGCTCGTGGCTGCTCCTGCACGTGATGTTCGCGCTGCACTACGCGCACCGCTTCTACCGAGACGATCCGACCACGGCCGAGCTGGACGCGACCGGCGGGCTCAAGTTTCCCGGCACGGAGATGCCCCACTACTGGGACTTCCTCTACTTCTCCTTCGTGATCGGCATGACTTCCCAGGTGTCGGACGTGCAGGTGACGAGCCAGGGGATGCGGCGGCTCGTGCTCGCGCACGGCCTGCTCTCCTTCGCCTTCTACACGGTGATCCTGGCGCTCGGGATCAATCTCGTGGCCGGGTTCTTCTAGTTCTTGCCGTTCTCTGCGGACCTGCAGTACTCGGACACCTGCTTCAACGCCGCATTGCAGTTGCGCGTGCTGTCGAAGGGCGCCGGGTGGCCGCATTGGGTGCGGAGGTCTTCGCGCGCCGTGGTGCACGCCGGTGACGGATTCGATACGCGGCAGGCCTGCAGAATCCGGCTGATTTCCTTCTGGCAGTTCGAGCCGGTGATGCAGATCATGCGCGACTGCTCTACGGCGTCCCGGCAGCTCGGCGCCGGCTTCGCCTCGCCCTGCGCCGCGGCGTGCGCCGAAACGGCGAGCATCGCGGCGAGCAGCGGACGGCGGCCGAGCAGTGCAATCATGGCGTCGGCTGCCGGCTGGCCTTCTCCCTACACGAAAACGACCACGGCGTTCATGCTGTAGATCTGTACGTGGACGTCGGCGTACAGGTACGGCATGTAGGCGAACGCCGCCATGGCGAGAAGGAGCAGCTCGCGCGGACGGGTGAAGTAGACGCGCTTCTTCGGCGCGGGCGCGGCAGGCGGGTGGACCATGGGGGCGGCAGGATGCTTCTCAGCCTCCCCTCCCTTCGGCTGTTTCCGGCGGCCGGCTTCCTCCAGCCAGCGCGCGAGATCCTGATCGTTGGAGTCCGCGTCGATCACGGACGAATTTTTCACCTCTTTTAACCCGTTTGTCTACTGAAAGCGCCGGCGGCGCTCGCCGACAGTCAGGGAAACGTCACCCAAAAAGATAAGCGCCGGTGTATCCTTCGCGGCTCAGGGAGAAGCACCGCAAGAAGGGGGAGAAACCCATGGTCGGGCCACAGATCCGCGTCATGCTCGTCGACGCGCATCGGTTAGTACTTTCGGGTTTGCAGCGCCTCATCAACGACGAAAAGCCGGAGATGGCGGTGGTCGCCACTGCGCAGTCGGGCGAGCTCGCGGTCGAGCTCGCGCACGAGGCGAAGCCGAACGTGATCGTCGTGGAGGCGGCGATTGCCGCGAAGGACGGAGCGGCGATAGTTCCGAGCCTCGTCAACGGCTCGAGCACGCGCGTGCTCCTTCTCAGCGCGTCGCAGGACGACCTTCACGAGGCGGCGATCGTGCGCGGCGCGTGCGGCGTGGTGCGTACCGACGATGCGCCCGAGGTGCTGATCAAGGCGATCCGCAAGGTGCAGGAGGGCGAGCTCTGGCTCGACCGCTCGACCACCGGGCGCCTCTTCGTCGAGCTCTCGCGCCAGCACAAGGGGCTCGCGGCGCTCGACCCGAACAAGCGCCGCGTCGATTCGCTCACCGTGCGCGAGCACGAGGTGGTGCGCGTCTTCGTCACCCAGCCTGGCGCGGACAACAAGACGCTCGCGAGCAACCTGCACATGGGCGAGCACACCTTGCGCAACCATCTCACGCGCATCTACGACAAGCTCGGCGTGCCGAACCGCGTCGAGCTCTACGTCTTCGCGCAGCGCCACGGCCTCGCCGGCGGGCAGAAGCTGCAGTAGAAAAGCCGCCCGCCTAGCCCAGCAGCCACACGCCGAGAAGCGCGTGGGCAGTGAAGTAAGCCAGCCAAAGCCAGCCGGCGACGGTGCGCCAGCCGTCCGCGTCTGCTTGCGGCCATTCCGGGTCGGCGCGCGTCTGGTTCACCAGCGCGCCCATGACATCAGTCCCGTGTCCGTTCCCCCATATCTAGTGAATTCCGAGGAGGCTTGTCAGCTATATAGGCTTCTTTTGCGACATCGTCAAACGGCCCAGAGAAACGCCCGGAAGTCAATGCATGACATTTGTCATGGGCTCTACCTGTTTACATGCATGACAACTGGACTCAATAAAACAGGACTCGTCGCCCGCTCACGACGTTCCTCGCCGGTCCAACATTTCGCCGTGGCGCACCGCGCGCCGAACCCACTCGCGAAAGGCCGAAATGGCCGGACGTAAAGAAGAGCGAGTCCCGACAGAGCTGCCGGTAAGGCTCGAAGGGGGCGAAGGAACGGCGCGCAACGTGAGCGCGAGCGGGATCTACTTCTTGACGGACGTGCCGTTAAGAGAAGGGCAGCAGGTGGAGCTAACGCTGGAGTTCAGCGACTTCCCGAGCGGTCCGCTGGAGGTGACCTGCAACGCACGCGTGGTGCGCATAGAAGAACAGGGAGCAGGTAAGGGTATCGCCGCCACGATCAGCAGCTTCGAGTTTCGCCGCATAGGCGAGCGAGGAGAGGGTGGCGGTTAGGGATCAGGGAGACAAAGGTGAGCAGGTTGCAGGGACTTCCACGCTGGTTGAATACTTCCGTCATCTCCGCGCCGTTCCCGGCGCTCGCAGGCAATAACGACTGGCGCGCGGGCGCGCCGCAAGAAGAAGCCAAGGCGTTCCAGCCCACTTCGGACGAGAGCGCGCGCTTCGTGCAGATCGTCTCGGAGTGCGCACGCATCCGCCGCCACGCCGACATCTATCGCTGGCTGAGCAACGACGTGCAGCACTTTCTGCCGCACGAGATCCTGCTCACCGCCTGGGGCGATTTCGACCGCTGGGAGCTCAAGCTCGACCTCATTTCCGGCGTGCCGGGGGTGCGCACCGCCGAGATCGAGCGCTGCCGGCTGGATAACTTGCTGCGCCAGGCCTATGCGCGCTGGATCGACGGGGGCCGCAAGCCCGTCCTCTTCAAGCCCGAGGCGGCGACCGGCGAGCACGTCTGCTCCTGCATGGTGCACGACGCCTTCCGCCGCATGCGCAGCATGCTGGTGCACGGCGTGCACGACAAGCGCTCGGGACACGACAGCCTGTTCATCGCGCTCACCTCGGGCTCGTTCACCCGCGGCCGCAGCCTGCAGCGCTTCTACACCTTCCTCGATCCGCTCTTCGCGCAGATCGACGCGGCGCTGCGCAAGGTGCCGGCGCTCACGCTCGCCGCGCGCAGCGAGAACGACAAGTCGAACGTGCTCGATCTCAGCACGCGCGAGCTCGAGGTGCTGGAATCGATGTGCCGCGGCAAGACCAACCTCGAGATCGCGGCGTCCCTCGACATCAGCCCGTTCACGGTCAAGAACCACGTGCAGCGGATCTTCCGCAAGATCGGCGTCACCAACCGCACGCAGGCCGCGGCACGCTACTCGGAAGCCGTCCGGCAGGCCGCACCGCTGCCTTCCAGTCCCGCAAGAGCCGCAGACCCGATCGGCTAGCCGTGGCCCGCATCGAGGCCCGCAGGTTCGCGTCAGAGGACGCGCCTCGGTGGGAGGCGTTCGTCGCGCGCTCGGCGCAGGCGAGCTTCTTCCATCGGCTCGGCTGGCGCGATGTGATCGAAGGCTGCTTCGGCCACCGCACGCACTACCTGCTCGCGGAGCGCGCGGGCGAGGTGGTGGGCGTGCTGCCGCTCGCGCAGGTGAAGAGCTTCCTCTTCGGCCATGCGCTCGTGTCGTTGCCGTTCTGCGCCGTCGCCGGCATCGCGGCCGAGGACGCCGAGGCGGCCGCGGCGCTGCAGAGCGCCGCGCGCAAGCTCGGCCAGGAGCTCGGCGTGCGCCACCTCGAGCTGCGCCACATGAAGCCCTTCGCTTCCTCGTGGCCGCGCCAGGAGCTCTACGCGAGCTTCCGCAAGCCGATCCTGCCCGAGGTCGAGGCGAACCTCCTCGCCATTCCGCGCAAGCAGCGCGCGATGGTGCGCAAAGGCATCAAGCACGGCCTCGCCGCCGAGCTCGACTCCGGCGTAGAGCGCTTCTTCGCGCTCTATGCCGACAACGTGCACCGCCACGGCACGCCGCCGCTCCCCAAGCGCTACTTCGCGGCGCTGCGCGAAGCGTTCGGCGAAGCCGCCGAGGTGCTGACCGTGGTCGATGCCGCGGGCCGGCCGGTGTCGAGCGTGCTCAGCTTCTACTTCCGCGACGAGGTGTTGCCCTACTACGCGGGCGATTGCGTGGAGGCGCGCGATCTCGCGGCGAACGACTTCAAGTATTGGGCGCTGATGCGCCGCGCCTGCGAGCGAGGCGTGCGCGTGTTCGACTTCGGCCGCAGCAAGCAGGGCACCGGGCCCTTCGACTTCAAGAAAAACTGGGGCTTCGAGCCCGCGCCGATGGCCTACGAGTATTGCCTGTACGGCCGCGGCAGCATCCCGCAGAACAATCCGCTCAACCCGAAATACCGCGCGCTGATCGCGTTGTGGCGGCGCCTGCCGATCGGCGTGGCGAACGCCCTCGGCCCGCACCTCGTGAAGAGCCTGGGATGAAGCGCGAGCCTCTGCTCTTTCTCGCGCACCGGCTGCCCTATCCGCCGAACAAGGGCGACAAGGTCCGCTCGCACAATTTCCTCAAGCACCTCGCCGCGCGCTACCGCGTGTTCCTCGGCACCTTCGTCGACGACCCGGCCGACTGGCCGTATGTCGGCCCGGCACGCGCGCTTTGCGCGGGCACGCAGGTGCAGGAGCTCGCGCGCTGGACGCGGCCGGCGAGCGGCGCGAGCGCGTTCCTGCGCGGCGAGCCGGTGACGCTGCCGTACTTCCGCAGCCGCGCTTTGCTGCAATGGGTGCGCGAGGTCGTCGAGCACGAGCGCATCGAGCGCGCCTTCGTCTATTCCTCGTCCATGGCGCAGTACGTGATGGGGCTGCCGCAGCTTCGCTCGGTGGTCGATTTCGTAGACATGGATTCGGCGAAGTGGGCCGATTACGCGGCGCTGCGCAGCTGGCCCGCCTCGGCGCTCTACCGGCGCGAAGCGCGGCGGCTTCTCGACTTCGAGAAGGAAGTGGCAGCGCATGCCGCTGCGAGCGTCTTCGTCACCGAAGAGGAAGCGCGTCGCTTCAGCGCGGAAATCGGCGATCGGAGCGCGCGCGTCTGCGCCATCCGCAACGGCGTCGACAGCGACTACTACTCCCCGGCGCACCGCTTCGCGTCGCCCTTCGCGCCCGGCGAGCGCGCGATCGTCTTCACCGGCGCCATGGATTACTGGCCGAACATCGACGCCGTCGTCTGGTTCGCACGCGAGGTCATGCCGCGTCTTCGCGATCGCGGCCTGCGTTTCTACGTCGTAGGCATGAATCCCGATTCGACCGTGCGCGCGCTCGCCGAGGAAGCGGGCACCGTCATCACCGGGCGCGTCGCCGACGTGCGGCCTTACCTGCAGCACGCCGAGGTCGTAGTCGCGCCGCTGCGCGTGGCGCGCGGCATCCAGAACAAGGTGCTCGAGGCGATGGCGATGGGCAAGGCGGTGGTCGCTTCGGCGAACTCGGCCGCCGCGCTTTCCGCACGCCCGGGGACCGAGATCGAAGTGGCGGGCGAGGCGGCGGATTTCGCCGCCAAGGTCCTAGCTCTCGTCGGCTCGCACGAGGCGCGAATCGTCGGCGAGCGCGCGCGAGCGCGTGTGCTTTCCGATTACGTCTGGCGGGCGAGCTTCGCGCAGCTCGACGCGCTGCTCGAGGGCGAGCACGTTCCTCCGCGCAAGAAGGCGCTCGCGCTGTGAGCCCCGCCTGGAAAAGCACGCTCGCGGCGCTCGCCGCCAGCATCGCGCTCATCCTCGCGCTCTACTGGCGCACGGTCGAGTCGATGGTGGCGATCTGGTACCGCTCCGAGACCTTCGCGCACGGCTTCCTCATCGTGCCGATCGTGCTCGGGCTCGTGTGGATGAAGCGCCGCGAGCTCGCGCGGCTCGTGCCCGCGCCGGAATTCCGCGGCCTCGCGCTCGTAGCCGCAGCCGGCGCGGTCTGGCTCGTCGCCGCGGCGGGCGAGGCGCAGGTGGTGCAGCAATACGCGATGACGGCGATGATCCCGCTCGCCGTGCTCACCGTCGCCGGCAAGCGCGTCGCGCGCACGCTCGCCTTTCCGCTCGCGTTCCTCTTCTTCGCCGTGCCGGTGGGCGAGGCGCTGGTGCCGCCGCTCATGGACTGGACGGCGGCCTTCACGGTTACCGCGCTGCAAATGACCGGCATCCCGGTGCTGCGCGAAGGGTTGTTCTTCGTCATCCCTTCCGGGCACTGGTCGGTGGTGGAAGGCTGCAGCGGCCTTCGCTACCTCATCGCCTCGGTCACCGTGGGAGCGCTCTACGCCTACCTCACCTATCGCAAGCCCTCGAAGCGAGTGATCTTCACCTTGCTCTCGATCGTCGTTCCCATCGTGGCGAACGGCTTTCGCGCCTTCGGCATCGTCATGATCGCGCACTTGAGCAACATGAAGCTCGCGCTCGGCATCGACCACTTCATCTATGGCTGGGTGTGGTTCGGCATCGTCATCCTGGCGCTTTTCTGGGTCGGCTCGTTCTGGCGCGATCCGATGACGGAGGAGGAAGGCGCGGCTTCCGAAGCCAGGGAAGCGCGCCCGCTCTCCCGCAGCGGGCTCGCCGCGGCGGCCGCGGCCATCGCCGGTGTCGCAGCCGCCGGTCCGCTCTACGCCGCGTGGCTCGAGCGTAGCGACGCGGGCAAAGCCGAGCTCTCGCTCGCGGCGCCGCGCGAAGTCTCGGGCTGGCGGCGCGTCGAAACGCCGCTCACCGACTGGCGGCCGCATTACAGCGGCGCCGCGGCGCAGCGCTTCGACGTCTACGAGAAGGACGGGCGCTTCGTAGCGCTCTACCTCGGCTTCTATCCTCACCAGCGCCGCGGCGCCGAGCTCGTCACGTCGACGAATATCATGGTGGTGCAGAAGCACCCGGTCTGGTCCAACATGGGGGAGGCGAGCGCGGTGGAGAACGTGGGCGCGGCGGACGTGAGCCTGCGCGAGACGAAGCTGCGCTCCGCGGAGCAGCGCCTGCTGGTCTGGGACTGGTACTGGATCGAGGGGCGCCAGCTCAGCAACCCCTATCTGGCCAAGCTCTACCTCGCCGCCCACAAGCTGCTCGGCGCGGGCGACGCCGCCGCCGCGATCATCCTCGCTACCCCATACCAGGAGCAGCCGGAGACGGCGCGCAAGACGTTGCGCGAGTTCGCCGCGGCGATGCAGCCCTCCGTAGAGACCTCGCTCGCGCTCGCGGGCAAGGAAGGCGGATGAGCCAGGCGCCGCTCATCGCCCACGTCGTCTACAGCTTCGGCATCGGCGGGCTGGAAAACGGCATCGTCAACCTCGTGAACCGCATGCCGGCGCAGCGCTGGCGCCACGCGATCATCGCGCTCACCCATGTCTCGGGCGAGTTCGCCGACCGCATCGAGCGCGACGACGTGCGCTACATCGAGCTCGACAAGCGGCCCGGACACCTCGTGCGCGACTATCCGCGCCTCTACCGCGTCTTCAAGCAATTGCAGCCGACGATCGTGCACACGCGCAACCTCGCCGCGCTCGAAGCCACGGTGCCGGCCTGGATGGCGCAGGTGCCGGTGCGCATCCACGGCGAGCACGGCTGGGATGCCAACGATCCGAACGGCCGGCGGCGCCGCTACCGGTACGTGCGGCGGCTCTATCGGCCGTTCGTGCAGCGCTACGTGGCGCTCTCGCACCATATCGAGAAGTACCTGGAGCAGGGCGTAGGCGTACGCCGCGAGCGCATCTCGCAGATGTATAACGGCGTAGACACCGTGCGCTTCGCGCCCGCGGAAGAGCGCGCGCAGATCGCCGGCTGTCCCTTCGGCGCCGGCGACGAATGGCTGGTGGGCTGGGTCGGACGCATGGATCCGGTCAAGGACCCGGCGAACCTCGTGCGCGCCTTCCTGCGCGCGCGGCAGCTCTCGCCCGCGGCGGAGAAGCGCATGCGGCTCGTGCTGGTGGGCGACGGCCGTGAGCGCGCGGCGCTCGAGGGCTTCGTCGCCGACCCGCGCGTGCGCCCGCACGTATGGTTCGCCGGCGAGCGCGACGACATCGCCGACATCATGCGCGGCCTCGACTGCTTCGTGCTGCCTTCGCGCGCCGAAGGCGTCTCCAACACCATTCTCGAAGCCATGGCCTCGCGCCTGCCGATCGTCGCTACGCGCGTCGGCGGCAACGCGGAGCTGCTCGAGCACGGCATGACCGGCCAGCTCGTGCCCGCCGCTGACAGCGAGGCGCTCGCGCGCGCGATGCTCACCTACTTCACCGAGCGCTCCACCGCGCGCCGGCACGCCAAGGCGGCGCGCCGCGTCGCCGAAAAGCGCTTCAGTCTCTCGGCGATGGTGCACCACTACACCAATCTCTACGAGCGCTCGCTCGCCGACGCCGGCATCACCGTCGCCGGGTCCGTCGAGGCGCTCGCGCCGCGCTGAGGACCGAAGACCATGTGCGGCATCGCCGGCGTGCTGGATCTCAAGGGGAAGAGGGCGATCCCGCGCGAGCTCGTCTCGCGCATGAACGAGACGCAGCACCACCGCGGCCCCGACGCGGGCGGACTGCACCTCGAGCCGGGCGTAGGCCTCGGCCATCGCCGGCTTTCCATCATCGACCTCGCCACCGGCCAGCAGCCGCTCTTCAACGAGGACGGCTCGGTGGTGGTCGTGTTCAACGGCGAGATCTACAACTTCCAGGAGCTCATCCCCGAGCTCGCGCGCCTCGGC
>DASUFD010000008.1:0-29968 GCA_036274735.1 Burkholderiales bacterium | reverse complement strand
CTGCACTGCATCGGCGCCACCACGCTCGACGAGTATCGCAAGTACATCGAGAAGGACGCGGCGCTCGAGCGGCGCTTCCAGAAGGTGCTGGTCGACGAGCCGAGCGTAGAGGCGACCATCGCCATCCTGCGCGGGCTGCAGGAGAAATACGAGCTGCACCACGGCGTGGAGATCACCGACCCGGCGATCGTCGCCGCCGCCGAGCTCTCGCACCGCTACATCACCGACCGCTTCCTGCCGGACAAGGCGATCGACCTGATCGACGAGGCGGCGGCGCGCATCAAGATGGAGATCGACTCCAAGCCCGAGGCGATGGATCGCCTCGACCGCCGTCTGATTCAGCTGCGTATCGAACGCGAAGCGGTGAAGAAGGAAAAAGACGAAGCGTCGCAGGCGCGGCTGAAGCTGATCGAGGACGAGATCGCGCGGCTGGAGAAGGAGTACGCCGACCTCGAGGAGATCTGGAAGGCCGAGAAGGCCGCGGTGCAGGGCAGCCAGCACATCAAGGAAGAGATCGAGAAGCTGCGCCAGCAGATGGCCGAGCTGCAGAGGAAGGGCCAGTACGACAAGCTCGCGGAGCTGCAGTACGGCAAGCTGCCGCAGCTCGAGGCGCAGCTCAAGAAGGCGGAAAAGGGCGAAGTCCAGGCCGAGAAGGCGAAGCTCGTGCGCACGCACGTCGGCGCGGAGGAGATCGCCGAGGTGGTCTCGCGCGCCACCGGCATCCCGGTATCGAAGATGATGCAGGGCGAGCGCGAGAAGCTGATCCACATGGAAGAGGTGCTGCACAAGCGCGTGGTCGGCCAGGACGAGGCGGTGCGCCTCGTCTCGGACGCGATCCGGCGCTCGCGCTCGGGGCTGTCGGATCCCAACCGGCCCTATGGGAGTTTCTTGTTCCTGGGGCCCACCGGGGTCGGCAAGACCGAGCTCTGCAAGGCGCTCGCGGCGTTCCTCTTCGACTCCGAGGATCACCTCATTCGCATCGACATGTCGGAGTACGGCGAGCGGCACTCGGTCGCCCGCCTGATCGGCGCGCCGCCGGGATACGTCGGCTACGAGGAAGGCGGCCAGCTCACCGAGCAGGTGCGGCGCAAGCCCTACTCGGTGATCCTCTTCGACGAGGTGGAGAAGGCGCACCCGGATGTCTTCAACGTGTTCCTGCAGATCCTCGACGAAGGCCGCCTCACCGACGGCCAGGGCCGCACCGTCGACTTCCGCAACACCGTGCTGGTGATGACCTCGAACCTCGGCTCGCAGATGATCCAGAGCATGGCGGGCTCCGACTACCAGGTGATCAAGCTCGCGGTCATGGGCGAGGTGAAGACGCATTTCCGCCCGGAGTTCGTGAACCGCATCGACGAGATCGTCGTCTTCCACGGACTGGGCGAGGAGCACATTCAGTCGATCGCGAAGATCCAGCTCCAGGTGCTCGAGCGGCGCCTCGCGAAGATGGACTACCGCCTCGAGGTGTCGGAGGCCGCGCTCGCCGAGGTCGCGAAAGCGGGCTTCGACCCGGTGTACGGCGCGCGGCCGCTCAAGCGCGCGCTGCAATCGGAGATCGAGAACCCGCTTGCGAAGGCGATCCTCGAGGGCCGCTTCGCGCCGAAGGACACGATCTACGTGGACTGGCGCGGCGGCAAGATGGTCTTCGACAAGCAGCCATCGCGCGCGCGCGAGCGCGCGGCCGCGTAAGGCAAGCGGGGCGCTGAAAAGGGGTCAGACCCCCTCCTTTCTCAGCGAGGCTCGCGATTCGAGAAAGGGGTCTGACCCCTTTCTTGACGTGCCGTGGCTCCGGCGGCGCCGGGCGCCGGCCTGGCTGCCACGCTACGCAGCGTGCCGAACTCGTCGGGCGAGATCCGGCCGTCGCCGTTGCGGTCCACGGCGATCCAGTTGTGGTCCTTCGCGGCCGGCGCGGCGAGCTCCGCGCGCGACAGGCTGCCGTCTCGATTCGTGTCGAGGCGCTGGAACAGCGCTCGTGCCGCGGCGTTGTCCGACTGGGCGGCGAGCGGAGAAGCGAACGCGATGAGAACGACAGCGAGCGCGGCACGCATGGGCGCAGCATAGAGCCCCGGAAAGACGCGGCTACGAGCCGAGGAGCCGCGTGCTGTGCGCCGCCCGGCGCATGGTGCCGAGCTCGACGCGGATGCGGCGCGAGGACTGCAGCAGCTCCTCCCACATGCCTTCGGTGTGCTTGCGCAGGACGGTTTCGATATCCGCGTCGAGCACGCTCCAGAGGCCGCGGTCGATCTCGTTCTGCAGCTCGCCCGGCCGCCAGCCCACGTAGCCGACGAAGTAGCGCGCCTCGTTCGGCGTCGTCTCGATGACGTGGTCGATGGTGTTGGCGCGGAAAGCGAGGTAGAGGTCCTTCATCAGCGGCACCGACCCGGCGCCCGGGCTGTGCTCGGTGTGCACCAGCGCGACCAGCGCGCTACGCGAGAAGGGCCCGCCGTAGAACACCGGGTCGACGACCTTCTTCGACGGTTCGTGCTCCGGGAAAAGGCTGGCGAGCGAGCGCCGCGTCGGCCGGTTGAGGATGACACCCACGTGTCCGTTCGCGTACGGCGCCGCGATCAGCACCGTCTGGCGGTACTCGAGATCGCGGAAATCGGGGCGCGCGACGAGGAGGACCGCACGCTCTTGCGCGAGCGCGCCGCCTGCGAGGAGAAGGGCGGCCAGGAAAGGCAGGCCGCGCTGCAGGGCTCTCATCGCGTGAAGTATATCGTGCGCCGGCTGCGCGCCCGCTCGACGAGCTCGCGCCACAACCCCGACGTGTCCCGGCGGAACAGAACCTCCGCGCTCGAGGGCAGCACGTACCAGTCCTCGCGTGCGATCTCCGCTTCAAGCTGCCCCGGCGCCCAGCCGCAAAATCCGGCGAACAGCCGATACTCGCCGTCGGTGCGCGCGAGCAGCGCGGCGATGTTGTCGGGGTGCATGGTGAGATACCCGCCGTCGAGCACGCGGAAGGCGGGCGCGGCGGGCGGCGCCGCTGCGCGAAACAGCGCGACCACGACGCGCGGCAGCACGGGGCCGCCGGCGAAGAGCCGGCCGGCGTAGTGCGCCGCCCCCGGGAATTCCGGCGCCACTTCGGCAAGGCGAAGCGGCGTAGGACGGTTGAGCACGACCCCGAGCGTCTCGCCGCGCGGCGTATGGGTGACGAGGACGACGGTTTGGCGAAAGCCGGGAGCGACCAGCTCGGGCCGCGCGACGAGGACGATGGAATCGGCGTCCGCCCGAGCGCTGCGCGCGAGAGCGAGGGCGCCGAGCGCGAGCAAAAACAGCAGGCCGGATGCGACGCGCCGCATGCCGGGATCTTCGCTCACCCGCTGCGCCGGGTGCGGAAGGTGATCGAGTAGCGCAAGCCCGGGGTCGCGGCGATGCTGTGCTGCCATCGCCAGCGCGCCGGCCCTTCCATCCGATAGGCGGAGCGCGGCGAGAGGTGCAGGTCGATGCACTCTGCCTTCGTCGCCGCGTACGGCCGCAGCCGCATGCGCGCCGAGCCGCCGAGCGACACGCCGGCGACGCGACCGTACGTCGGCGCATCGCGATGCCAACCGAGCGGCGTGCCCGGGCGGTATTCGTTGACCAGCGCGTGCTCGAGTGCGGCGGGGGGCAGGTCGAGCCAGGCGGCGATACGCTCGCGCAGCGGCAGCAGGAACTCCGGCATGGCCCGCTCGAAGAGCGCGATGCGGCGTCGCGCCGTGTACTCCTTGTAGCGCGCCTCTTCGAGCGGCAGCGCGGCGACGGCGTCGAGAAGCGCGCGCTCCTCGGCCGCGTCGATGAACTCCTCGACGTAGACGAAGCCCTCCGGAAGCGCGTTCGCCGGGCCGAAGAGCTGGCCCTGCGCGATGCTCATCGGCTGAGCGCGGCGAGGACGGCGACGCCGAGCGCCGCGAAGGCGAGCGCGGCGGACACCGCGGTGAAGATCAGCACGCGGCGCAGGCGCTGCTCGGCAAGCACCGCCGCCTTCTCGATCGCCGCCACGGTGTTCTCGAGCTGCGCGGCGAGCTCCTTGATATGCGCCGACTGCTGCGACGCCGCCGCCTGCAGCTCCGCGATCTGCTGCTGCACCAGGTCGGGCGTGGCGGGCGCGGGATCGGCCGGCCGTTTCTTGGTGAACACCGGCTTCGCTGCCGCGACGATGTCGCCGACGTGCGGCAGGACGGCCTTCAGCGCGGGGATGAGCCAGCTCGCCACGGCGCTCAGTCCTGCCGGGCGGCCTTGCGTTCCTCGACGAGCGGCACGAAGTCGTACTCGCCCATGCCCTGCAGCACGAGGAAGGTCGCCGAGGCCTCGCCGGCGTTGGTGACGAGGTGCGGGCGGCGCGGCGGCACCGTGTAGGTTTCGCCCACGGCGAGGCGCACGTCCTCCTTCGGCTCCTGCAGGAAGATGCGGATCGTTCCTTCGAGGACGAAGAACGTGTCGGCGACGTTGTTGTGGTAGTGCCAGGGCACCTTCTGCTTCGCCGAGATCCTGAGCTCGTTGATGCGAAAGCCGGGCCGCGCCGCGTGGTAGTCGCGGTGCTCGACCTCGTACAGATGGCTGGCGTCCTTCAGGGCTTGCATTCAGATCTCCTTGACCATGAGCGTGCAGCTCGACGGGCAGAGCACCGAGAACTCGCGCGTCGCGCGGATCGCCGCCGGCGCGTGCTCGCGTCCGATCTCCTTATAACCCAGGCGCGCGAAGAAGTCCGCCGCGGTCGTGGTGAGCAGGAAAAGCCGGCGCACGCCATGCTCGCGCGCATCGCGCTCGGCCTGCGCGACGAGCGCCTTGGCGCAGCCGCGGCCGCGTGCCGCAACGTCCACTGCGAGCGAGCGTAATAGCCCCGTTTCGCCGTGCAGCTCGAGACCGACTATACCCTTTGGGTTTTCAGGTTCGCCGCAGCCGAAGAAGTGCTCGAAGCGTTGCGCGGCGAGGTCGTCGGCCGGAAGCCCGACGTCGGCAAGCAGGCGCCGCGCGGCGCGGAGCGGCGGCGAGCGGAAGATCGACGGCGCCATGGTCGAATCTTATGCTTCGCCCCGCCGGGCGGCCGCGCGGCGCAGCACGGCGCGTCGCCAGAGGACGATGCCGACGGCGTAGGACATGTAGTAGCCGGCGAGCAGCCCGAAAATGGCCAGGGTGAGCGGGTGGGGCGCGCTGCCGAGCGCAGGAGCCGTGCCCGGCGGCAGCCGCGCGAGCTCGACCACGCGATAGAGGATGCGCCCGGCGAAAAGCGCGAGCAACGCGATGCCGAGCGGCGCGTGCGGCGTGTAGAAAAGCCCCTGCCGCGTCGCTTCGAACTGTGTCTTCGCGAGACCATAGCGGCCGAGCGCCGCCCCCGCCGCCAGCGCGGCGGCGAAAAGCGCGAGCGCCCAGGCGTCGGCGCGCGAGGCGAAAGCGAGGAAAGCGACAATCATGGGAAAGACCGTCAGCGTGATCCACGGGCGCACCCGCGAGGCGCGCTGCCGGCCGACGAGACGGCGAAAGCGAGCGTAGAGCCGCCACGCGACGAGCGGCACGAGGACGAGGAGGGCGATCGCGGGTAGGCCGGGGCCGGGAATTACGCGCGCTCCAGTCGCTTCACGTAGAAGTGGCGACGCGCGCCCCGCGGGGAGCCGGAGAGCGAGCCGAACCGCCGATAGCCTTGGCGCTGGTAGAACTTCGGCGCTTGAAACGAGTACGTGTTGAGGTGGATCAGCCGACTGCCGCGGCCCCGCGCGAGGCCCTCGGCCTTGGCGAGCAGGGCCTCGCCCAGGCCTTGGCCACGCGCTTTCGGCGACACCCACAAGAGCTCCACGTAGCTTTCGAGAAAGTACGACTCGAGGATCAGGCCTCCGAGCAATCGCTCCTCGGCGTCGCGTGCCGAGATGACGATGCGCGCGTACCGGGCAGGACCCGCCTTGTCACGGCTGTAGGCGATGAGCCCGCGCCACAAGTCGTCGGCCACGGCCGCGCTGCGCCGCCGCTCGATGGCGATCCGCACGCCGGCCTTCGGGGTCTGGCTGCGCCGCATGCTCGCCGCGCGCTCAGGCGAGCGCTGCCGCCAATTCGCTGAAATCCGCGACGATCAGGTCGGGCTGATGCGGCGTATCGCCGAACGGACGCTTGCGCCGGTCGATGAACGCGCTACGCATGCCGTAGGACTTGGCGCCGATGCAGTCGAAGGCATGGTTGGCGACGAAGAGAATGCTCGAGCGCTCCTCGCCGAGCATCTCTTCGGCCTTCGCGTAGGTTCTCCAGTGCGGCTTGAAATAGCCCGCCTCCTGCACCGAGATGACGTGGTCGAAGCGAAAGCCGATGTGCGCCGCAGCGGCCTTCAGCATGTCGCGATCGCCGTTCGACAGGATGGCGAGCTTGTGGCCGGCGGCTCGCAGCTTCTCGAGCGCCGCGATCGCGTCGGGGAAGGGCTTCAACTTCTCGATCTCGCTCACCAGCCAGCGCACCTCGTCCTGCGTGTATTCGATGCCGCAGCGGTCCATGACATAGGAGACGGCGCGGTGGCCGATCTCGCGGTACGGCGTGTGGCCGCGATCGCAGAGCGCGTCGATCATGGAGTTCTCGAAGTGCGTGCGCCGCCACCAGGTCACGAAGCTGTTGGGCTTGCCGTCCCAGCCCTTCTTCTTGAGGAAAGGCGTCACCGCCTCGGTGAGCCCCTTCTGCATGTCGACGATCGTCCCGTACTGGTCGAACGCCAGCGCCCGGATCTCCCGCTTCAGCATCTCGGCTTTCAGTTGAAAGCCTGGATGCCGGTGATGGCGCGGCCGAGGATCAGCGCGTGGATGTCGTGCGTGCCCTCGTAGGTGTTGACGACCTCGAGGTTGAGGAGGTGGCGCACGACGCCGAACTCGTCGGAGATGCCGTTGCCGCCCATCATGTCGCGCGCCGCGCGCGCGATGTCGAGCGCCTTGCCGCAGGAGTTCCTCTTCAGGATGGAAGTGATTTCGGGCGTCGCGCTGCCTTCGTCCTTCATGCGCCCCAGGCGCAGGCAGGCCTGCAGGCCGAGGGCGATCTCGGTCTGCATGTCGGCGAGCTTCTTCTGCACCAGCTGGTTCGCGGCGAGCGGCCGGCCGAACTGCTTGCGGTCCAGGACGTACATGCGCGCGCGCGCGAAGCAGTCTTCCGCCGCGCCGAGCGCGCCCCAGGCGATGCCGTAGCGTGCGGAGTTGAGGCAGGTGAACGGACCCTTCAGGCCCCGCACCTCGGGGAACGCGTTCTCCTCGGGGCAGAACACGTTGTCCATCACGATCTCGCCGGTGATCGAGGCGCGCAGGCCCATCTTGCCGTGGATCTTCGGCGCGGACAGACCTTGCGCGCCTTTTTCCAGCACGAAGCCGCGAATCTGTCCGCCGTCGTCCTTTGCCCAGACGACGAACACGTCGGCGATCGGCGAGTTGGAGATCCACATCTTGCTGCCGGTGAGGCTGTAGCCGCCCTTTACGCTCTTCGCGCGCGTCTGCATCGAGCCCGGATCGGAGCCGTGATTCGGCTCGGTGAGGCCGAAGCAGCCGATCCACTCGCCCGTGGCGAGCTTTGGCAGGTATTTCCTCCGCTGTGCCTCCGTGCCGAATTCGTAGATCGGCAGCATGACGAGCGAAGACTGCACGCTCATCATCGAGCGATAGCCCGAATCGACGCGCTCGACCTCGCGCGCGATCAGCCCATAGCAGACGTACGAGAGGCCGGGACCGCCGTACTCGCTCGGGATCGTCGGCCCGAGCAGGCCGAGCGAGCCCATCTCGCGGAAGACGCCTTCATCGGTTTTTTCTTCGCGAAAAGCCTCGAGCACCCGCGGCGCGAGCTTCCCCTGGCAGTAGTCGTGCGCCGCGTCGCGCACCATGCGCTCGTCCTCCGAGAGCTGCTGGTCGAGGAGGAGGGGGTCGTCCCAGGCGAACTGCGCTTTCGACTTCTGCAGGGGCGCGTTCATCACTGCACCCGCTCGAGGATCACGGCGAGGCCCTGGCCGACGCCGATGCAGAGCGACACGGCGGCGTATTTGCCGCCCGATTGCTGGAGCTCGCGCGCGACGGTCAGCGCGAGGCGCGCGCCCGAGGCGCCGAGCGGGTGGCCGATGGCGATCGCGCCGCCGTTCGGGTTGACGCGCGGGTCCTTGAAGTCGACGTCCATCAGCTTCAGGCAGCCGAGCACCTGGCTCGCGAACGCCTCGTTGATCTCGATGATGTCCATCTCGCTCAACTTCAACTTGGCCCTTCCCAGCGCCCGCGGAATTGCATAAGCCGGTCCCACGCCCATGATGCGCGGCTCGACGCCGGCGCTCGCCGCCGAGCGGATGCGTGCGAGCGGCTTCTTGCCGTGCTTCTCCCCCCAGGCCTTGCTGCCGATGAGGAGCGCGGCGGCGCCGTCGTTCACACCCGAGGCGTTGCCCGCTGTCACCACGCCGCCTTCGAAAAGCGGCTTGAGCTTCGCCAGCGCCTCCATCGTCGAGTCGCGCCGCGGGTGCTCGTCCGCGCTCATTTTTTCTCCTGGAACATCCTTCTTCTTCGAAGGGAGCGTCACGGGCAGAATTTCGCCCGCGTAGAAGCCTTCTTTCTCCGCGGTCGCGTACTTCTGCTGCGAGGCGAGCGCGAACTCGTCGGCCTGGCTGCGGCTGATGCCGAAGTCCTTCGCCACGTTGTCGCCCGTCTCCGGCATGGAGTGGTTGCCGTACTGCTTCGCGATCCTGGGGTTGGGGAAGCGCGAGCCGATGGTGGTGTCGAACATCTTCACCTCGCGGCTGTACGGAGTGTCGCTCTTCGACAGGACGTAGGGCGCGCGGCTCATGCTCTCGACACCGCCGGCGATGTAGAGGTCGCCTTCGCCGCAGGTCACCGCGCGCGCCGAGTCGACCACGGCCTGCAGCCCGCTCGCGCACAGGCGATTGACGGTCGCGCCCGGCGTCGTCGGCGGCAGGCCGGAGAGCAGCGCGGCGAAGCGCGCGACGTTGCGGCTGTCCTCGCCCGCCTGGTTCACGCAGCCGAGGATGACGTCGCTCACCTCTTGCGGGGCAAGGTCGTTCTTTGCAACAACGGCCTTGATGACCTCGGCGGCAAGATCGTCGGGGCGCACCGGGGCGAGCTTGCCGGCGTGGCGTCCGATCGGAGAGCGCAGGCCGTCGTAGATGTAGGCATCGAGCATGATTTACTCCGGGGTAGTCAAGGAAACGCCGAGCGCGGCACGGCGCCGGAGCCACGGGCTCGGGCGGTAGCGCGGCTCCTGATAGAAATCGTGCATCGCAGTAAGCACCTCGAGGATACGCTTCGGCCCGAGCGCGTCGCCCATGGCGAGCGGGCCCTTGGGGTAGCCGAGGCCGAGCATCACCGCGCGGTCGAGGTCCTCCGGGGAGGCGATGCGCATCTGCGCGATGTCGCAGCCCACGTTGACGATATGCGCTACGACACGCTGCGCGATGAAGCCGGGCGAGTCGTGGATCACCGAGACCGGCATTCCGTCGCCGGCGAGAAGACCATGCGCTTGATCTTTCACTTCCTTCTTCGTCAGGGGATTGACCATGAGCGTGCGCCGCTTGGCGAAGCCGAAAAGCGGATCCACGGCCACCGTGCGCGCCGGGTCGAGGCCGTGCTCGAGCGCGGCCGTAGTGCAGTCCTTGCCGAGAGGCGCGACGAAGCAGACGGCGGCATTCGCCGGAGAAGCTTCGCTTTTCATCTTCATCACTTCTCTCAGTTCGGGCACCGCCCAGATCGTCTGCGGCCTGGCGCTCGGCGCCGGCGGCTCGGGCGGCATCTTCAGCTCCGGGGCGTACTCGAACCAGCCGCGCTTCGTCTTGCGGCCGAGCAGCCCCGCGGCGACGCGCGGCTCGGCGAGAAACGAGGGCCTGTACTTCGGCTCCTCGAAGTACTGGTGGTACATCGACTTCATGACGGCGTGGTTCACGTCGAGGCCGACGAGGTCCATGAGGCCGAAGGGCCCGAGGCGGAACCCCGCGGCGTCGACCAGGATCCGGTCGACGACGGCCGGCTCGGCGATGCCCTCGGAGAGGATGCGCAGCGCCTCGGGCACGAATGCGCGCCCGGCGTGGTTGACGACGAAGCCCGGGGTGTCCTTGCAGCGGACCGGCGTGTGGCCGAAGCGCTTCGCGAGCGCGGCCAGTGCTTCGGTCACCCACGGCTCGGTCATTACCCCGTCGACCACTTCGACGATCTTCATCACCGGGACCGGATTGAAGAAGTGGTATCCCGCGACGCGGCCGGGGCGCCGGCAGGCCGCGGCCATCGCCGTCACCGAGAGCGACGACGTGTTGCTCGCGACAATCGCCGTTTCCGCCACGATCTTTTCCAACGCGCAGAAGAGCGACTGTTTCGCGGCCAGGTCCTCCACGATCGCCTCCACCACGAGCTGACACGGCGCGAGCGCCTGGAGCGAAGGTACGACCGTGATGCGCGCGAGCACGCCTTGCGGATCGGCGAGCCGTCCCTTCTCGGCGAGGCGCGCGAGCGCCTCGCCGATCGCGGCCCTGCCTTTTTCGGCGGCGCCTGCCTGCGCGTCGAAAACGAGCGTACGTGCGCCGCACTGCGCGAGCACCTGCGCGATGCCGCGCCCCATGGTGCCTGCGCCGGCTATGCCGACCGTGAGGTCGCTGCGGGAAACGTCGAGCATCGGGGCCGCTTATTGTAGCCGGCGGGCCGTGGCTATAATCGACTGAGGAGGAGGAGACGCCAATGAAGTATCGGAAAATCCTGCTGGCGTACAACGGCTCCCAGGAGGGCAAGCGCGCGCTTCTCGAGTGCGCGGACCTCGCCGGGTTCCTGAACGCGGAAACGTGCCTCTTGGCGGTGGCGAGCATGCCCCCGAGCCTGTTCCTCACCGAGGGCTTCGTCCCGGAGGAGCTGCTCGAGGAAGAGAAGAAGCGTACCCAGAGCGTCCTCGACGAGGGCATCCGCACGCTGCGCGAGCGCGGCTTCAACGCCTCGGGCACGCTCGCGGTCGGCGAGCCGGTCGAGGAGATCTGCCGCTATGCGAAGAACATGTCCGCGGACCTGATCGTGGTCGGCCACAATCAGAACACCTCGTTCGCGGCGCGCTGGTGGAAGGGCTCGGTGGGCGCCTCGCTTCTCGACTACGCGCCGTGCAGCATCCTGATCGCGCTCTCGAAGCCGTGAGATGCTGAAGGGGCGGCTCGAAGACGACCGAATGCTCACCGGTCGGGGACGCTACGTCTCCGACTGGAACCTCCCCGGCCAGGCGTACGGCTTCTTCCTGCGCTCCGACCGCGCGCACGCGAAGATCCTCTCGCTCAAGAAGGACCGAGCGCTCGAGCTGCCTGGGGTGCTCGCGGTGTTTACGGGCGAGGACCTGCGCGAGCTGAAATCGCTGCCGTGCGCCCTGCCCGTGAAGGGCCGCGGCGGCATGGAGCTCCTCAACCCCGGGCGCCCGGCGCTCGCGCAGGGGCGGGTGCGCTTCGCCGGCGAGCCGGTGGCTCTGGTCGTCGCCGAGAGCGCGCTCGCCGCCCAGGACGGCGCCGAGCTCGTCGAGGTCGACTACGAGGACCTGCCGGTGGTGGCGCGCGCGAAGGACGCCGTGATGCGCGGCGCGCCGCTGGTGCACGACTCCGTGCCGGGCAACATCGTCATGGACTACGAGTCGGGCGACGAGTCGGCGGCCGGGCAGGCGTTCGAGAAGGCGGCACGCGTCGTCGAGCTCGATGTCGACATCTCCCGGGTGATCGGCAACCCGATGGAACCGCGCGCCTGCCTCGCCGCGTTCGACGCGCCTTCCGGGTGCTATCACCTGTACGCCTGCACCCAGGGCGCGGCGATCCTGCGCAACCAGCTCTCCGCCGTGCTCGGCGTGCCGCCGGAGCAGATCCGCGTGATCGCGGAGGAGGTCGGCGGCGGCTTCGGCGTGCGCTTCAACCTCTATCCCGAGTACTGCGCCGCGCTCTTCGCCGCGAAGCGGCTCGGCCGACCGGTGAAGTGGAGCGGCACGCGCTCGGAAGTGTTCCTCGCCGACGAGCAGGCGCGCGACGTTCGCGCCAAAGGCGCGCTCGCGCTCGACGGCGAAGGAAAGATCCTCGGCATGCGCTTCGACATGCTCGCGAACCTCGGCGCCTACCTCGCGCCCACGGGGCCGTTCATCAACACGCTCGGCATCGTCAACTGCCTCTCCGGCGTCTACGACGTGCCCGCGGCGTACGCGCGCATCCGCCTCGCGCTCACCCACACGGCGCCGATGGCCGCGTATCGCGGCGCGGGCCGTCCTGTGATGTCGTACGCGCTCGAGCGCCTGGTCGAGCATGCCGCGCACGAGATCGGCATGGACCCCGCGGAGCTGCGCCGGCGCAACTTCATCCGCCGCTTCCCGTACAAGATCGCCGCCGGCTTCGAGTACGACTGCGGGGACTTCGAGGGCGTGATGGACAAGGCGCTCGCGGCGGCCGATTGGCGAGGGTTTTCCGACAGGAGAAAACACTCTTCGAAGAACGGCCGGCTGCGCGGACATGGCATGTCGACGTACATCGAGGCCACGGGCGCCGGCTTCGCCCCCCAGGACCAGATCGAGATGCGCTGGAGCGAGGACGCATCGACGCTCACCCTCTATGCGCCGACGCACAGCCATGGCCAGGGCCACGAGACGACGTTCGCGCAGGTGGTCTGCCGCGTGCTCGGTATCCCGCTCGAGGCGATCCGCCTGCGCACGGCCGGCTCGGAGTTCTACATCACCGGCAACGCGACCGGCGGCTCGCGCTCGCTGCTCGCCGTGGGTAGCGTGCTGCTGCTCGGCGCCCAGGAGCTGGTGAAGAAAGGCCTCGATGCGGCGGCCGAAGCGCTGGAGGCGGCGCCGGCCGACATCGAGTTCGTCGAAGGGCACTATCGGATCAAGGGCACGGACCGGCGCATCGCCTTGCAGAAACTCGCGCAGGAAAGGCCGGGGGAGCTCGACATCGCCTACGCCAACAAGTTCGGCTCGTGCTTCCCGAACGGCTGCCACATCGCCGAGGTCGAGGTGGACGCGACGAGCGGTGAGACGCAAATCGTTTCCTACGTCGCCTGCGACGATGCGGGGAACGTCGTCAACCCGCAGATCGTCGAGGGCCAGGTGCATGGCGGCATTGCGCAGGGCGCGGGACAGGCGCTCGCCGAGCTCGCCGTGTACGACGCCGAAAGCGGCCAGCTCCTCACCGGCAGCTTCATGGACTACGCCATGCCGCGGCCCGGCGACGTGCAGGGCCTGAAGCTCCTCGAGCACGCCGTGCCCACCACGCTCAACCCGCTCGGTGCCAAAGGCGTGGGCGAGGCCGGCGTCACCGGCTCCCTGCCGGCCGTGATGAATGCGGTGCTCGACGCGCTGCGCGCGGCCGGCGTGCAGCGCTTCGACATGCCGGCGAGCGCGCACCGCGTGTGGCAGGCGCTGGAGGCTGTGAAGCCACCGCAGGTTGTGAAGCCACCGCAGGCCGCGAAGCGCTAGCACAAATCCGCGATTTCCGCAGGCCCTGCGCTTGCGGCAGAATTGCTCGGACCGATTTCACGAAACAGGGGCAATGGCTTCAGACACGAGCGACAAGGAAGACACGGCACCCAAGCGCGCCTCCAGTTGGTCGGCGGCGCTCGCACAGCTTCCCGGCTACCCGCACGAGGACAAGCCCAAGCTGCCCGAGGTCGCGGCGGGCTCGGTGCGCGAAGTGTCGTGGGACGAGGACGGCCTCAAGGAGCAGCAGTAGGCGCACGTGCTGCGCAGCGTCGAGCGCCTGCTCACTACGCACGTCGGCAGCCTGATCCGGCCGCCGGCGCTTCTCCAGTTCATCCGCAGCCGAAGCCGCGGCGAGCCTTACGACGAGCGCGCCTACGAGCGGTGCCTCGCGAGCGCGGTGCGGGAAGTGGTCGAGCAGCAGAAGCGCGCGGGCATCGACGTGCCGAGCGACGGCGAGTTCGGCAAGAACATCAGCTGGTCGCAATATGCGCTCGAGCGGCTTTCCGGCTTCGAGCGCCGCACCGTCGAGCGCGCAGCCAATCCCTTCTCGCGCGGCGCCGATCGCGCACGCTTTGCCGAGTTCTACGCCGAGCTCGATGCGGCCGAGGGCCCGCCGGCGAGCGCCGGCGCGACCGCCGCGCTCGCGGCGTGCGTCGCCCCGATCGAATACACGGGGCAGGCGGCGATTGCGCGCGACATCGCCAATTTCAAGGCGGCGCTCGACGCCGCAGGCGTGCCGGAAGGATTTCTCCCGGTCGCGGCGCCCGCGAGCGTGATTCCGGATCGCAGGAACGAGTACTACGCGAGCGACGAGGAGTGCCTGCATGCCATCGCACGCGCCATGCGCAGCGAGTACCGCGCCATCGTCGATGCCGGGCTCGTCCTGCAGCTCGACGACGCCCGCTTGGCCGTCACGTACGACCGGATGGTGCCGCCGGCGAGCTTCACCGATTACCGGCGCTGGGTGGCGATGCACGTCGAGGTGCTCAACGCGGCGCTGGAAGGCATTCCCGAAGAGCGCGTGCGCTACCACGTCTGCTGGGGAAGCTGGCCGGGGCCGCACACGACCGACGTGCCGCTGCAGGACGTGGTCGACCTGATCCTCAAGGTGAAGGCCGGCGCCTACCTCATCGAAGGCGCCAATCCGCGGCACGAGCATGAATGGCGCGTCTGGGAGAAGGTAAAGCTGCCGAGCGGCCGCATTCTCGTGCCGGGCGTCGTCAGCCATGCCACCAACATCGTCGAGCATCCCGAGCTCGTCGCCGAGCGCCTGGTGCGGCTCGCGCGCCTCGTCGGGCGCGAGAACCTCATGGCGGGCACCGACTGCGGCTTCGCGCAGGGCCCCTTCCACCGCCGCGTGCACCCGTCCATCATGTGGGCCAAGCTGCAGGCGCTCGCCGAAGGCGCGCGAATTGCCTCGCAGCAGCTTTTCTGACGGAGGACCGCATGGCGGACCATGTCTACAAGACGATCGAGCTCACCGGGTCGTCGCCGAAGAGCATCGACGACGCGATCGCCAACGCGGTCGCGAAGGCGGCCAAGTCGCTGCACAACCTGCGCTGGTTCCAGGTGACCGAGACGCGCGGCGAGATCGAGGGCGGGAAGGTCGCGCACTGGCAGGTGAGCATGAAGGTCGGCTTCACCCTCGACTGAAGCGTCGATCGGAGTAGAATCGGCGCATACGCGCGTTCCAGGAGAGTCGCCGTGTCACGACACGGCGGCGCCGAAGGCGAAATCTCCCGCAACCGCTCAGGCACCGGTACTGGAAGCGCGCGCGTAGCCGGATTCTGGAGAGCAGCGCCCGCGCGGGCGCTCACCGAAGGAGCAAGGCCGTCCAGGGGCTGGACGGCCGAATCTCTCAGGTCAAGGGACAGAGGGAGCGGCGGCAGCTGCGCGCTTGCGCGCGCAAGGAGCTCGCATGAAAGTCCTCGTCCTCGGCGCCGGCGTGGTCGGCGTCACCTCCGCCTGGTACCTCGCGAAAAGCGGCCACGACGTCAGCGTGGTCGATCGCCACGCCGCGGCCGGCATGGAAACCTCTTTCGCCAACGGTGGCCAGATCTCCGTGTCGCACGCCGAACCCTGGGCGAATCCTCAGGCGCCGCTCAAGGTCCTGAAGTGGCTCGCCCGCGAAGACGCGCCGCTGCTCTTCCGTCTGCGCCCGGATCTGCGCCAGTGGCTGTGGGGCCTCGCGTTCCTGCGCGAGTGCACGCCGGCGCGCACCCGCCACAACATTCGCCAGATCGTCTCGCTCGGGCTCTACAGCCGCGCGAGTCTGCGCGCGCTGCGCGCCGAGACCGGGCTCGTGTACGACGCGCTCGAGCGCGGCATCCTGCACTTCTACACGAGCCGGCGCGAGCTCGACGCGGCGCTCGAGCCGGCGCGCGTCATGCGCGAGCACGGCTGCGACATCGAGATGGTCGATGCTCGCCGCTGCATCGAGATAGAACCGAGCTTGAAAAATGTGCCGATCGTCGGCGGGAGCTGGACGCCGTCCGACGAGTCGGGCGACGCGCACAAGTTCACGCAGGCCCTCGCGGGCCTCGGCGCCGCGCGCGGCATTCGCTTCCTGGAAGCGAATATCCGCGGGATCGAGCGAGAGGGCGACCGTATCGCGGGAATCAGAGCCGACAACCAGCTCCTCAAAGCCGATGCGTACGTGGTCTGCCTTGGCTCCTACAGCCCGCTCTTCACCCGCTCGCTCGGCATCGAGCTCACCATCTATCCTGCCAAGGGCTACTCGGTCACCATGCCGGTGGCCGATCGGTCGAAGGCTTTCACCGTCTCCATGACTGACGACGAGTACAAGCTCGTGTTCTCGCGCCTTGGCGAGCGGCTGCGCATCGCCGGCACGGCGGAGCTCGCCGGCTACGACACCACGATCAACGAGGCTCGCTGCCGCGCCATCGTGCGGCGCACGCTCGAGCTCTTTCCAGGCGCCGGCGACGTTTCGCGCGCCGAGTTCTGGACCGGCCTGCGTCCCGCCACGCCGTCGAACGTGCCCTACATCGGTGCGACTCGCTACGCGAACCTGTTCCTCAATACCGGGCACGGTACGCTCGGCTGGACGCACTCCTGCGGCAGCGGCCGCGCGCTCGCCGACATCGTGAGCGGCCGCCGGCCGGAGATTGACTTCGCCTTCACCGGTCGACTGCCGGCAGCGCGCCCCTCTCTCACCCGTAGGTACGGCGGCTCAGGCGGGCAGGCGCAGGCGCAGTAGCGACGTCACCGCGTTTCCGGTCCCATGCAGGCATGCTTGCATGGTCGCTCGGCTTGCTTCTCGAGGCGGGAAAGGTGCTGTTCGTCCTGCTGGTGGTTTTCTTCGTGCTGTCGCGTGTCGTGGGCAGCGGCAGCCGTCCGGGGATGCGCCCTAGCGGTAGTGCGGCGTCGCGCCGCAATTCACGAGATCCTGGTCCGACATGACCGGCTTGATCACGCAAGGCCCGTTCGGCTTGGTCGCCTCCGCGCGTGCCATCACGGCCGGCGCGGGCTGCGGCGCGCCCTGCGCCTTCCCGACCTGCGCGTTGTGGCGCGCGGCGCGCTTGCGCACCGCTGCCTTGGCCTTGGCCGGCTTCTTCGGCTCGACGACGGTGTAGGCCGGCTGCGCCGACTTCTGCGCCTCGTTCTGCTGCGCGAGCGCGGAGCTCGCCAGGACGAGGCCGAAAATGAGGACGGTGGGTCTCATGGGGTCATTATAGGAAAGGCGCTCACGAACTGCAGGAGAGGGCCGAGCAGCCGGCCTTGTGGCGGGCCCATTCCGGCCGCCGGGCGGCGAGTTCCTCATGCTCGGGCTGCTCGTCGTAGGGCCGCTCGAGCACGCGCATCAGCCGCTCGAGCGGCGCGCTGTCCCCCGCTTCCAGCGCATCGATCGCCTGCTGCGCTAGGTAGTTGCGCAGGACATACTTAGGGTTTGATCGGTTCATCCGCTCGGTGCGGCTCGGCGCCGCGACGCCCTCCTCGCGGGCACGAGCGAGATAGCGTTCGACCCAGGCGGCGAGCTTGGGGCGCGGGGTCTGCTCCTCGTAGAAGGCCCCCCGCAGCACGCCAAGGCCGCCGCCGCCGGCGAGCGGCACCGCGCCCAGGCGGCGGAAGAAGATCGTCATGTCCGTTTCAGCCTCGGCGAGCGCCTCGAAGAGCTCGCGGACGAGGTCGTCGTCGCCCGGCCGCTCGAGGGATGCGAGACCGAGCTTCTGCGCGAGGGCGCGCGTCCACGCGTCGTTGAACGTGTCGGCGTAGCGCTGCAATCCTTCCTCGAGCGCCTCGCGAGGCGCGATGGGCAACAGCGCCTCGGCGAGCCGCGCCAGGTTCCACTGTGCTATGTGCGGCTGGTTGCCGTAGCAGTAGCGCCGGCCGTGCGCGTCGGTGGTGTTGGGCGTCCACATCGGCTCGTAGCCCTCGAGCCAGCCGTACGGCCCGTAGTCGATGGTGAGCCCGAGGACGGACATGTTGTCGGTGTTCATCACGCCGTGCACGAAGCCCAGGCGCATCCAGTCGACGAGGAGCAGGGCCGTGCGCTTGCACACCTCGCCGAACCAGTCGGCATGGGAGACGCCTGCAAAGTAGTGGCGCACGGTGTAGTCGGCGAGCCGCCGCAGGTTATCGATCTCGCCTGCGGCGGCGAGCATCTCGTAATTGCCGAAGCGCAGGAAGGAGGGTGCGACGCGGCACACGATCGCGCCCGGTTCCGCGCGCGCGTTGCCGTCGTAGAACATATCGCGCACCACCGTTTCCCCGGTACCCACCAGCGACAGAGCTCGCGTGGTCGGCACGCCGAGGTGGTGCATCGCCTCGCTGCAGGCGAACTCCCGTAGCGACGAGCGCAGTACGGCCCGACCGTCGGCGGTGCGCGAGTAGGGCGTGAGGCCGGCGCCCTTGAGCTGCAGCTCCTGCCGACTGCCGTCGCAGGCGACGAGCTCGCCCAGGCTGATGGCGCGGCCATCGCCGAGCTGCCCCGCCCAGTTGCCGAACTGATGGCCGGCGTAGCGCGCGGCGTACGGTGCCATCCCGGGCAGCACGGCGTTACCCGCGAGTACCGCCAGCGCCTCGCCGCGGGGGCGCGCTATGCCGAGGAAGTGCGCGAGCGCATCCGACCACGCGAGCAGGCGCGGTGCGCCGACGGGGGTGGGCTTTACTCGCGTATAGCAGGCATTACGGACCTGGCGCGGGCGGTTGTCGTCTACGGCGTCGCCGGGAAGCTCGTCCACGAAGCTGTTCTCGAATCTCGCCTCGGTGAGCTCGGCGAGCCGCGCACGCTGCATGAACGCTGGGGCATTCATGCCGTCGATTGTACCGGCAGGCTATTTGCTGCAACCCCGGGAGGAGATGCCAATTGGCACAGAAATTTAGCCGTCAGCTCAAGCGGCTGGCCGCCGGCGCCTGGGCGCCGGTTGTCGTCGTGCTCGTCAGCTTTCCGCTCTCATCGGCGCCCTTCGCCGAGAGCATTTATCCGGTGCTGCACATCGCCGGGGGGGCCGCGCTCGCCTATTTTTTCCGCCGCACCGTGCGGCTCTTCTATACCGGCTGGCCACCGCTCCTATCCTCACTGGTGGCCTTTTCGCTTGCATGCACAGGAGCGCTGGCATGGGAGATCGCCGAGTTCGGCATCGACTTCGTCTTCGGCACCACGCTCCAGGAAGGGCTCCTCGACACCATGACCGATCTCATCCTCGCGTGCGCCGGCGCGGGCGCATGGCTCGCCCTGCGCCGCGGCGTGCAGGATTTGGCACCCGCGGGGACCGTCCGGATGCCGCAGGCGACCGATCGTCACCACCATGCCGAAAGCGCGGAAAACCGCACGGCCCCGCGCGTGGCCAAAGGGTAAGGTGCGCACGTGTCTCGTTCCTCCTCCTCCTCGGGTCGGGGCACTAAAAGCCCGGAATAACAGGCGAACGCCGATCCGGGCTTTTTACTTTCTGCTGTCCGAACTCTCGCAGTCCGACGATCAGTGCGCGGCGAAGAAGTCGCAGACGAGCCGCGTCGCGTCGACGTGCGCGGCCTCGAAGAACCGGTACGCTGCATCCCCGCCGCTCCAGGCGTGGCCTAGCCCGGAGACGAGCACCAGCCGAGCGGCGAGCCGCCGGCCGACGTAGTAGTCCCCATCCAGTCTTTCCTGGGATCGGAAGTGGATCGGCAGCATGCCTGCGCGCGGAAGCGCCGGGCCCTTCGGCAACGCCGCCGGATCGAAGCCGTTGAGCAGCAGGAACTGCCGCGCGAGGTACACCGCGTTTACCGGCGCGACCACGGCGTCGGCTGACCCGTGCAGGACGAGCGCCGGCACGCGCGCCTGCCCGTGCGCCGCGGCGCGCGCCTGCAACGCCGCTTCCTCGGCGCCGCCCCTCGGCCCGCTCGCCATTACGCGCACCGCCTCGGCGGCGTCGGCGGCGACGCCGCAAGCGACACCCGAATGAATGGCCACCGCGCGGAAGAGGCGCGGCGCGTGCAGCGCCAGCGCGGCCGCGAGCGCGCCGCCCGAGGAGAGGCCGGCGACATAGATGCGCCGCCGGTCGATGTCGAGCTTCTCCGCCGCCTCGGCCACCTGCGCCGCGACGATCGCCGCCTCGCCCAGGCCGCGCGCAGTGCGGCGGTCGAACCAGTTCCAGCAACGCTCGGGATTTGCGAGGCGGTTCTGCCGTGGCAGCAGTACCGCGAAGCCGCGCTCGTCGGCGTAGCGCGCGATGCGCGTGCCGGCGGCGAACTCCTCCGGGTCCTGCCGACAGCCGTGGATCCAGACCACGAGCGGCGGCTTGGTGAGACGCTCCATGCCGCGCGGCAGGTAAAGCAGGTATTCGCGCCACGGCGGCGCGGCGGCGACGCCGATCAGGCCGTGCAGGCTCGACTTCTGGCGCAGCGTGAAGCGCCCGGGTTGCGGCGGCGCGCGCCGCGCCGCGAGGCGGCGCGCGAAGCCGCCGATTCTCTGCCAGAGCCTCTTCATTTGCGCAGAACGAATCTTGCACGACCCTTCCTGTTCCAAGGAGGGCATATGGCCAACATCACCCGTTTCAATCCGGTTTCCCCGATCGACGAAATGTTCGACGAGCTGACGCGCGGATTCTTCGTGCGCCCGCTCGCTTTCCCGCGCCAGCAGGATCTGCAGATCAAGCTCGACGTCAAGGAAGACGAGAAGGCCTACAAGATCAAAGCCGACATCCCGGGCGTGAAGAAGGAGGACATCCACGTCGACGTCGAGGGCAACCACGTCTCGCTCAGCGCCGAGAGCAAGAGCGACCGCGAAGAGAAGGAAGGCGAGAAGAGCCTCTATACCGAGCGCAGCTACGGCATGGTGAGCCGGGCGTTCGACCTGCCGAGCGACGTCGATGCCGCGGCATGCAAGGCCGAGTACAAGGACGGCGTCCTCACCCTTACCCTGCCGAAGAAGAACGGCGGCGCGACGCGCCGCATCAGTGTGAGCTGAGCGTTAGCTTCTAGGATTTGGCGTACTGCGCGACGCGGCGCTGCCGGTCGGCGCGCTGACGCGCCTGCCACTCGAGCACGTAGGCCTGCCGTGCGGTGATCTCGCGGCCGGCCTCGACGAGCAGGTAGCCGGCGAGCGCCGCGAATACGCTGAGGTGCACGCGGTCGAGCAGCACGGCGAGCAGCTTGTTCACAGTGCGGAGCGAGCCCGGGTGGTTGGCCCAGGTCCAGTCCACCGAGGGGATAAACGGAGCAACGCTGGCGAGCCTGGGATCGGCGAGCAGCGAAGGATCGACCAGGAGCCGACCCGGGAGCGCGACCCAGCCGCCGGTCAGGAGCCATGTCAGTCCCTGCCAGGCAAGTAGCCCGATGGCGTAGACGAAGAAGGCGCCGCCGAGCGCCGACAACGCGAGGCCTAAGAGTTGTGCAAGACGTGCCATGCGCGGGGAGCTTAGCCGCGCACCACGGCGCTTGTTACACGACGGTATGGTCCGAAGGGAGGGCATTTCCCTGCATAGAATTCGGCCGTGGCAAAAAGCCGATTACGCGTCGTCATCGCCGGCGGTGGCATTGGCGGCCTGTTCGCCGCCAATGCGCTCATCGCGCGCGGCCTCGAGGTGGCCGTCTACGAGCAGGCGCCGGCGCTTGGCGAGGTGGGCGCAGGAGTCTATGTCACACCGAACGCGGTGCGCCAGATGCAGCGCGTCGGCCTGGGCGCCGCCGTCGAGAAATGGGGCGCGCGCGTCGGCCCGAAGTCGCACTACTTCCGCCACGACGGCTCCCCGATCGCGCCGGTGCAGGTCACCGACGCCTCCGGGTGGAGCGCCAACTTCGGTATGCATCGCGCCGACTTCGTCGAGTTCCTCGCTGCGGCGCTTCCGGCCGGCGTGGTGCGCTGTGGGCATCGCGCCGTCGGCTTCGAAGAGACGCGCGAGGCCGCGCGCGTGCGCTTCGCCAACGGCGCGATCGCGGAGGGCGACGTGGTGATCGGGGCGGACGGCATCCATTCCGAGCTTCGACCGCATGTCTATCCGCCGTCGAAGCCCGTGTTCCACGGCACCATCTCGTATCGCGGCCTCGTCTCGCGCGAGCGCCTGCCCGGCTGGGCGATGGACCGATGGGAGATGTGGGCCGGCCCGAAGAAGCATTTCCTGGTCTTCCCTGTGCGCCACGGCGAGATGGTCAACTACGTTGGTTTCGTGCCCACGGACGAGGAAATGAGGGAGTCGTGGTCGGCGCCCGGGGACCCGCGCCGGCTGCGCGCCGAGTTCGCCGGTTGGGATCCGCGCATCGGCGCCGTGCTCGCGCAGGTCGACAAGTGCTTCCGCTGGGCGCTCTACGACCGCGAGCCCCTGCCGAAATGGAGCAGGGGTCGCCTGACGCTCCTCGGCGACGCCGCGCACCCGATGCTCCCGCATCTCGGGCAGGGCGCGAACCAGTCGATCGAGGACGGCATGGCTCTCGCCACCATCCTGGCGCGCGCAGATTCGTCGCAGGTAGCCGCGGCCCTCGTCGCCTACGAGCGGCTGCGGCGCGAGCGCGTCGCCGAGGTCCAGCTTGGCGCGCGCAAGCACGGGCTGCGCGTCGACTCGATGGTCGACGACCTTGCGCAGCGCGACGCCGAGCTCGCGGCGCACGCGCAGTTCCGCGCACAGCTCTATTCCTACGACGTCGTGCCTTACGCCGAGGCCGCCTTTCCTTAAGACGAAGAGGCGGATCGGCGCGAGCCGGTGAAGTATGCTCGTGCCGTCGGGTTTTCCCATCCGGAGATTCCCATGAATCCCAGCTTTGTCCACGGCGTCGGCGCGACGCCGCTTAAGTACCAGACGATCGGCGAGGCGCTCGACGAGGCGGCGGCGACCTGGGGAAGCCGCGAGGCGCTCGTGGTGCGGCACCAGAACGTGCGGTGGACCTATACGGAGCTCAAGGAGCGCGCCGAGGCGCTCGGCGCCGGGCTGCTCTCGCTCGGCTTGCAGCCGGGCGACCGTGTCGGCATCTGGGCGCCGAATTGTTCCGAGTGGGCCGTCACGCAGTTCGCCACCGCGAAGGCCGGGCTGATCCTCGTCAACATCAATCCCGCGTACCGCGTCGCCGAGCTCGAGTTCGCGCTGAACAAGGTGGGCTGCAAGGCGCTCGTCACCGCGCCGAGCTTCAAGACGAGCGACTACCTGGGCATGCTCGCGAGCCTCGAGGGCAGGCTGCCGCATCTGCAGTGGAAGATCCGCACCGGCCAGGATCGCACACCGGGCTTTCGCAATCTCGACGAGCTCTATGACGGCAGCGCCGCGCTGCCGCACGGCCTGCAGCCCGACGATGCGATCAACATCCAGTTCACGAGCGGCACGACCGGGCTGCCGAAGGGCGCGACCCTCAGCCACTTCAACATCCTGAACAACGGGTACTTCGTGGCGCGTGCCATGCGCCTCTCCGAGCGCGATCGCATGTGCATCCCGGTGCCGCTCTATCACTGCTTCGGCATGGTGATGGGCAATCTCGGCTGCCTGACCCACGGCGCTGCGATGGTCTATCCGAACGACGGCTTCGACCCGCGCCTCACGCTGGAGGCGGTCGCGCAGGAGCGCTGCACGGTGCTCTACGGCGTGCCGACCATGTTCATCGCCGAGCTCGAGCATCCGCAGTTCGCGACGTTCGACCTGACCAGCCTGCGTACCGGCATCATGGCCGGCGCGCCCTGTCCGATCGAGGTGATGAAGCGCGTGATCAAGGACATGCACATGCGCGAGGTGACCATCGCCTACGGCATGACCGAGACCAGCCCGGTCAGCTTCCAGAGCTCGGTCGACGACCGGATCGAGCGGCGTGTGTCCACGGTCGGGCGCGTGCTGCCGCACATCCAGGTGAAAATCATCGACACGCAGGGGCGCGTCGTGCCGCGCGGCACGCAAGGCGAGCTCTGCACGCGCGGCTATTCGGTAATGCAGGGCTACTGGGACGACGCGCAGAAGACGCGCGAGGTGCTCGACGACGCGGGCTGGATGCACACCGGCGACCTGGCAACGATCGACGACGAAGGCTACTGCAACATCACCGGCCGGCTGAAAGACCTGGTGATCCGGGGCGGCGAGAATATCTCGCCGCGCGAGGTCGAGGACTTCCTCTACCGCCATCCCAAGGTGCAGGGCGTGCAGGTGTTCGGCGTGCCCGATCCGAAGTACGGCGAGGAGGTGTGTGCCTGGATCCAGCTTCGGCCCGGCGCCTCGGCGAGCGAGGAGGAGATCCGCGATTTCTGCCGCGGGCAGATCGCGCATCAGAAGGTGCCGCGCTATGTGCGCTTCGTCAGCGAGTTTCCGATGACCGTGACCGGAAAGGCGCAGAAGTTCGTGATGCGCAGCCGCATGATGCAGGAACTGGGCGTGCGGCAGGAGGCCACGGCATGAGCGCCTTCCTCGAGGCACGCGACTTCCTCTTGGCGAAGCGCGAGGATTACGCCGGCGCGTACGCCGGTTTCCAGTGGCCGAAGCTCGACGAATTCAACTGGGCGCTCGATTTCTTCGACGCTCAGGCGCGCGGCAACGAGCGGCCTGCGCTGTGGATCGTCAACGAGAGCGGGGCGGAGGAGAAGCTCTCCTTCGAAGCGATGCGCAAGCGCTCGAACCAGGTGGCGAACTTCCTTCGCGGGCAGGGCCTTAAGCGCGGCGACCGCCTGCTCATCATGCTGCCGAACGTCGTGCCGCTCTGGGAGATCACGCTCGCCGTGCTCAAGCTCGGCGCGGTGCTGAGCCCGGCCACCGTGCTCCTTACGAAGGCCGAGCTCGCGGATCGCATTGAGCGCGGCGACATCAGCTGCGTCGTTACCGACGCGGCGGGCGTCGCGAAGTGCCAGGACCTCCCCGTGCAGTGCCGGCGCATCGTCGTCGGTCAGGCTCCCGGATGGGTGTCCTTCACTGAAGCCTATGCCTGCGGCGATGCATTCGCATCGGACGTGCGCACGAAGGCGAGCGATCCCTTCCTCCTCTACTTCACCTCCGGGACGACGGCCAAGCCGAAGATGGTGCTGCACACGCAGAGTAGCTATCCGGTCGGGCATCTCTCGACGATGTACTGGATCGGCCTCAAGCCGGGCGACGTGCACTGGAACATCAGCTCGCCCGGCTGGGCGAAGCACGCCTGGAGCTGCTTCTTCGCGCCGTGGAACGCAGGCGCGACCATCTTCATCTACGAGCAGTCGCGCTTCGATGCCAGGCGCTCGCTCGACACGGCAGTGCGCTGCGGCGTCACCAGCCTCTGCGCGCCGCCGACCGCGTGGCGCGCCTTCGTGCTGCAGGACCTGAAGAGCTTCAAGGCCGGTTTCCGCGAGCTGGTGAGCGCGGGCGAGCCGCTCAATCCCGAGGTCATCGAAAAAGTGCGAGCGGCGTGGGGCATCACCATCCGCGACGGCTACGGCCAGACCGAGACGACGTGCATCGTCGGCAACTCGCCCGGCCAGCCGGTGAAGCCGGGCTCGATGGGCCGGCCGATGCCAGGCTACCGCGTCACGCTGCGCGACATCGAGCGCAAGGAAAGCAAGGAGGGCGAAGTGTGCGTCGAGCTCGAGCCGCGGCCGGTCGGCCTGATGGAAAGCTATCTCGGCGATACCGAGCGCACCAGGGCCGCGCTCGGCGGCAGCTTCTACGGCACCTCCGACGTCGCCACGCGCGACGCCGACGGCTACCTCACCTTCGTCGGCCGCACCGACGATGTCTTCAAGAGCTCCGACTACCGCATCAGCCCCTTCGAGCTGGAAAGCGTCCTGATCGAGCATGCCGCGGTCGCCGAAGCCGCGGTGGTACCGAGCCCGGATCCCCGGCGCCTTGCTGTGCCCAAGGCCTTCGTCGTTCTCAAGCCCGGGCACGAGCCGAGCGCCGACACCGCGGCGTCGATCCTGCGCTTCGTCGAGGAGCGCGTCGCGCCCTACAAGCGCATCCGCTGCGTCGAGTTCGCCGAGCTGCCGAAGACCATCTCGGGCAAGATCCGGCGTGTCGAGCTGCGAGCCCTGGAAGCGAAGCGCCGCGCGGCGAACGAAGTGGCGAGTACCGAGTTCTGGGCGCGCCAGGAGCGCAGCGCTTGATCGGCCGGCGTTCGGCGATCCTCGCCATGCACATCCGAGCGCTCGCGCGAAGGCAGCCGCGCATCCCCTGACAGAGGCTTGCCGCGGAGCGGGCATTTGTCACGCCGGCCGCTGCGAGCTGTTGCTAAGTTGGCGTGCCTCGCCCATGGGAAGCGCCGACAGCACGGACAAGATAATGCTCCGCGGAGCTCGTAACGAGCTTCTCGCGGCGAGCACGCCTGCGCCGAGGCTGCTCTGGCCCGCGCCGCCGTATTACGAGTTCGTCGACGCGGTGGCGAAGGGCGGCGAGCCTTGCGTCCTCACGTTCGCCGACGGCGAGAAGGCGAGAGGCTGGCTGCTCGGATTCAGGCCCGAGACCGAGGAGCTGGAGATGCAGCCCGACAAGCCGGGCGACGCCGTCACCGTCGCGTTCTCGGATCTCGCCTGCGTGCGCCTGCTGCGCCCGATCACCGTACGGCCTGAACGCGTGGCGATCGGCGCCGCCGTTTCCGCGCCTTCGGCGCGCCAGCCCTTCTGGCTCAAGCTCACGAACGACAGCGCGCTGGAAGGCGAGACACTCGGGCATATCCGGGCGCTGTGCGGGATCTTCCTCTTTCCTCCCGAGGCCGAGCGCAAGGTGGTGCGGCTCTTCGTGCCCACGGCGGCGGCAACCCAGGTGCGCATCGGCCGGCCGATCGGCGAGCTCCTCGTCGACGAGGACATCGCCTCCGCCGAGAGCGTGAGCGAGGCGCTGGAGAAGCAGAAGGCGCTGCGCTCGCGCCGGCTCGGCGAGTACCTGACGTCCAATGAAATCGTCTCGCAGGAGCAGCTTCTCGCCGCGCTGAAGGAGCAGAAGGCGCAGCCGATGCAGAAGCTGGGCGAGACCCTGGTCGAACTCGGCTTCCTCACGAAAGCGGAGCTTGCCGAGGCGCTGGCGATCGAGAAGCGCAACCGCTCGCTGCAGCTCGGCGAGATCCTGGCCGACATGGGCGTCGTGGACATGGACCGCGTGCACAGCGTGCTCGCCAAGAAGCTCGGCATTCCGCATGTCAACCTGCGCAAGGTGCGGCCGACGCCCGAGGCGCTGAAGCGCATCCCGGCGGCCGTCGCCAGCCGCTACCGCGTCCTGCCGCTCGCCGAGACCGAGAACGGCCTCGTCATCGCCATCGACGACCCGACGCAGATGGAGCGCATGGAGGAAGTGCGCTTCGCCGCCGGCACCAAGCTGGCCCCGGTCGTCGCCTTCGCGCAGGACATCAAGGAGGCGATCGAGACGGCCTACGGCGTGGAGCGCGACTTCGAGGCGGCGGTCCGGCGCGCCGAGTTCGACGTCGGCGTCGGGGAGCTCACGCAGCGGCTGTCGATCGAGGGCGTCGAGGACGAGGTCGCCGATCCGCAGGGGGCGCAGATCGACAGCACGCTCGTCAAGCTCGTCAATAAGATCGTTCTCGACGCCGTCGCGCAGAACGTCTCGGACATCCACATCGAGTCGAATGCCGGCGCCAAGAGTGTGCGCGTGCGCTTCCGCAAGGACGGCGTGCTGGTCGACTACCTCGATATTCCGGCGCGCTTCCGCGGCGCAGTCATCTCGCGCATCAAGATCATGTGCCAGCTCGACATCGCCGAGCGGCGCAAGCCGCAGGACGGCAAGATCCCCTTCAAGCGCTTCGGCCCGGCAGACGTGGAGCTGCGCGTCGCCACCATCCCGACCTCGAACGGACTCGAGGACGTGGTAATGCGCGTCCTCGCCGCCGCCGTGCCCAAGCGGCTGGAGGAGCTCGGCCTCGACGCCGACACGCTCGAGCGGCTCCGGCGCGTGATCGCACGGCCGCACGGCATGGTGCTCGTCTGCGGCCCCACTGGGTCGGGGAAGACGACGACGCTGCATTCGCTGCTCAGCGTGCTAAATACCGGCGAGAAGAAGATCTGGACCGCCGAGGACCCGATCGAAATCACACAGCCGGGCCTGCGCCAGGTGCAGGTGAATCCCAAGATCGGCTGGACTTTCGCCACGGCGCTGCGCAGCCTCATGCGCGCCGATCCCGACGTCATCATGGTAGGAGAAATGCGCGATGCCGAAACGGCGAGGATCGGCGTCGAGGCTTCGCTCACCGGCCACCTGGTGCTCTCGACGCTGCATACCAACAGCGCACCCGAAAGCGTGGTGCGGCTGCTCGACCTCGGCATGGACCCGTTCAACTTCGCCGACTCGCTGCTCGCGGTGCTTTCGCAGCGCCTGGTGCGCAAGCTATGCGTGCATTGCCGGATCCGCCACGAGCCGAAGGCGGCCGAGATCGAGGCCTTGGCGGCCGAGTATGGCGGCGACACCAGCCTGAAGGTCGAGGATGTGCTGAAACGCTGGCGCCAGGAGAAGATCGCGATCTACACCGCCAAGGGATGCCGCGAATGCGACCGCACCGGCTACCGCGGCCGCACGCCGATCTGGGAGCTGATGGTGGCGGACCGCGCGATCAAGCGCCTGATCCAGAAGCGCGCGCCCCTCGACGAGATCGTCGCCGCCGCGCTCGCGGGCGGCATGCGCACCCTCAAGCAGGACGGCATCGAACGCGTGCTGCAGGGCGTGACCGACCTCGCGCAGGTGCGCGCCATCTGACTTAGCCGAAGATCGCCTCGGGCAGCAGCGCCGACACCACGTAGTTCGGCACGTCGACCACGTTGCTCACGCGCAGGTCCACGGCCACGCTGCAGATGACATAGGCCTGGTTGCGCGAGAAGCCGCGCTCCTGAAGGAGCTCCATCATGTTGAGCACCGCGTTGCGGCAGGCGAGCGTGAGGTTCTCGCCGTCTTCCTCGCCGTCGGGCTTGAGCGGCATGCCCATCACGCCGAGGAAGCGTTGCGGCGCGGCGTACTTCGGATCGATGAAGTAGTCCTCGCGCGAGAACACCGGCGCCTGGAAGCGCCGCTTCGCCGCCGCACCCGCGTGGCGCTTGAAGCGCACGGCCACCGTCGCCCCCATCTCTACCGCGGTTACGCACACCTCGCCGTCGCCCTGCGCGAAATGCGCGTCGCCGGTGGAGAAGAGCCCGCCTTCCTTGAACACCGGCAGGAAGAGCTTCGAGCCCTTGGAGAGCTGCTTCACGTCGAAGTTGCCGCCGTTCTCGCGCGGCGGCAGCGTGCGCAGGCCGTGCAGCCCGCAGGCGCCGCTGGGCACCGCGCCCCCGGCGTCCGGCGGGAACACCATCCCGCCACGCTCCATCCAGCGCTTCTCGCGCGCAGTCCATTCCGCGAGCTTCTCGGCCGATGGCGCCACCGCCGACACCCCCATGAAGGGCGCGCCGGGAATGCGTACGCGCGGGATCTGCTCGGAGGTCGCCCAGCCATCCTTGATCTTCCAATGCACGAGGAACGGCTCGGTCATCACATCGCGCAGGAACCCGAGCCCCGGCAGGATGCAGCTGAAGGCCGTGGGCTGCGGCACGATGTCGAGGAACTCGATCTCCAGCAGATCGCCCGGCTTCGCGCCCTTCACGAACACCGGACCGGTGAGCGGATGGATCGCGCCCGGGTTGAGATTGGCGAAGTCCGCGACGGTCGAGGTCGGCTTCAACTGCCCGTCGATCGCATCGCGTGTCTCGAGCACGACTTCCTCGCCTTCGGCGACCTCCAGCACCGGCTCGATGTCGGGGTGATAGCGGTTATGCCCCGTGCGGGGCTCGGCGGAAAGCGGCTTGCTCCGGTCGATGCGGACAGCGGGCATGGTCTCCTCCTCCAGGGTTTCCCGCGCCTACTTTACTCCGCGGGAACAAACCTCCAGGGTGGCTGTCCCCTGTTTTTCGACCAAGGAGGGAGCCGATGCTCGCCATGACCCCGACGGCAGGAGAGTTTTTGCATGCAGTGCTGGAGCGCGCACAGGCGCCAGCCGAGGCGGCGATTCGCCTGGAAATCGACGGCAAGACGCTGACCTCGAGAATCGACCATCCGCGCCCGGGCGATGCAACGCTGGAGCACGAAGGGCGTAACGTGCTCGTCCTCGACGAGCGCGTCGCCGAGCTGCTCGACGGCATCACGATCGACGTGCAGCCCGGGGAGCAAGGGGACAACCTGGTGTTGGTGCACTAGTTGACCGGCTGAAAGGGATCGTCGTGGTTATGATCTCC
>DASUFD010000007.1:0-13339 GCA_036274735.1 Burkholderiales bacterium | reverse complement strand
CGCTGCTCGAGCATTTCCGCTACGAGGAAGGGCATGTCTTCCCGCTCTATGAGCAGGATTGCGGCCTCGCGGGAGCCACGGACTGGCTCTGCTCGCAGCACGACGACATGCGCGGCATCCTGTGGATGCTCGCCACTGCGTCGGCCGAGAGCGAGCGGGCGCGCTACCGCGACGATCTCGCGGAGCTGCAAAGCCTCTTCGACGCGCACGCCGCCGACGAGGAGAGCCGCATGTACCCGCTCTTCGAGCGCCTGCTCGCCCGCTAGGCTATTTTTCGACCGGCACGGCGCGCGGCGACGGCGGCCAGCTGCCGCGCGCAATGGCGCGCGCGCCCTCGAAGACGAGCCAGCTCTGCGCGCCGTAGTGGGGCAGCGGCCGCGCGAGCGCGGCGAGCGAGGCGGCGTCCTTCGCCGAGACTACGGCCACCGGCGCGGCCACCGGCGTCGCGGCCGCGCGCACCGTCCACACCTGCGCCGTGCCCTTGCCGGTGACTTCCGAAGGCGGCGCCGGAAGTCCGAGCCGCGCGAGCGCCGCGTCGACATCCGCGTGCAGGCCGATGATGAGGAGGGGCTCGTCGCTCGCTTTGTCGGTTACGCGAAAGGGCGCTTCGAAGAAATGCTCGGCCAGCGTCTTCCCCGATTCCATTCCTCGAGTAGCGAAGAGCACATGCGGAGAACGCGCGAGGATCCATTGCCGCAGGATGGGCGGCAGCTCTTCCGGCGTGAGGCGCCGGTAAACGCGCACGTCGGGATCGAGCCGCACCCCGACCGCGCGCTGCGCGAGCTCGATGCTTACAACCTGGTTCTTATCGTCGATCTCGACCCAGCGCGTCTCGGCGCGGTCAGCGAAACGGATCTCTACCGGAATCCGGAGCGCGTAAGCCGGCTCCGATTGAGCGATCTGCAGCTCGAGCTTCCCTTGCTGTCGAGCCGAAGCGATGCTTATCGCCGGTGCGCCGGGTCGCTCTACCCATTGCGAGAAGAAGCCGCGCAGGTCTCGTCCCGAGGCCTGCTCGAAAGCGGCGCGCAGGTCGTCCCAGGAGGCGATCTTGAAGCGCTGCTCGCGCCAGAAGCCGCGGATGCCGCGCGAGAAGGCCGCCTCGCCGATCGCGTCGCGCAGCATGAAGAAGAGCATCGCGCTCTTGCCGTAGCCCGTAACCGCATCGGCGCCGTGCTCGCGAGAGTGGAACCCGGCGAGCGCTCGCTGCGTCCCCGGCGGCGTCGCCGCGAGGTCGCGCAGCCAGCCGAGGCGCATGTCGCGCGCCGCCTGCGGCGACTCGTCCTCCTTGAACGCGTAGTCGGCCATGAAGGTGGTGAGGCCCTCGGACCAGTTGCCGCGCGAGTAGTCGACGAGCGCGCCGTTGCCCCACCAGTTGTGCAGCACCTCGTGCCCGAGCGAGGTGGCGCGGATGAAGGGAAGCCTGAGCACCTGCGCGCCGATATAGGTGAGGGTAGGCATGCCGAAGCCGCTCGGCAGCGGGCTCGCCACGATCGAGAACTGCGAGAAGGGATAGGCGCCAATCTCTGCGCTGTAGCGCTCGAGATAGCGCGCGGAGTCGTCGAGATAGGCGTCCGCGAGCGACGCGAGCTCGGCGGTGAAATAGGTCCTGATACTGATGCGCTTGCCGCCGCGCAGCTCGAGCATCCTTTCGCTCGTTTCGTACGGGCCGGCCATGAGGTCGATGCCTTCAGCCGGCACGAGCTGCTCGAAGAGCGCCTCGTACCAATCCTTCGCGCTGCTTTCCTCGAGTAGCCGTCCCTCGACCAGAGCCTTCTGGCTGCCGTCGACTCGTAGTCGAACGCGGTAGGTGAAGCGCTGCGACGGTTGCGGATACCAGCCGCTGCCCGCGGGAAGGAAGCTGCCTTCGGGCGCAGCCATCGGCGGGAGCGCGCGCAGCACGCCGCGGAAATCGATGCGGCGATCGAGCGCGGGCAGCACGCCGCCGTACTCGATGCGCAGCTTTCCCGAGGCGAGCCGGGTGGTGCGCCGTACCGAGAGCGAAGGATGCGGCGTGAAGCGAAAGCCGCGCGGCGCCGCGAGCTCGGCCGTCGCGGCGAGCTCGCGCGTCGCCGGGTCGAGGCGCACGTCGAGCGAGAGATCGGGCTCGGCGGCGGCACAGGCGAGCGAGGCCGCCGCGAGCGTGCTCGCGAGCCAGCGCTTCACGGCGCCGGGGGAAACTTGACCACCACCTCGTGTCGCGCGCCGCCGCGCTCGAGCTCGAGCGGCAGCCAGGTGCCGGCGGGCTGCGCGCGCACCAGCGCGACGAGATCGGCGACGCGCCGAAGCGGCTTGCCGGCGGCGGCGGCGACGATATCGCCCTTTTTGAGGCCGGAGCGCTCGGCGAGGCTGCCGGCGAGGACCTCGGCGAGGCGCACCGACTCGCCGTCCTGCGCGAGCTGCACGCCGAGCCGCGGCGGCGGCTTCGCCTCCGCACCGGGGGGCAGGACGAACACGGCGTCGGCGACGCCGGCGGCGAGCGAGCGGCACTCGTTCGGTCCCACCGGCAGGAGCGTCGCGATGCGGCGCACGCCGAGGTCGCGCAGCTGCAGCGGTACGCCGTAGCCGTAGCGCACATGGCCGGCGCCCATTACGCCGACGGCGAGCCGGCTGCGCGGCTCTCGCGCCAAACCCTCGGCCATCGCCCGGTCCCAGGTCTGCTGCGCTTCGACGAAGTTCTTGAAGGGAGTGCGCTCGCCATGATCGCGGTACACCCGCTGCAGCTCTTCCACATAAGCCTGCGGCGCCGCGGCGGGGCGCGATACTCCTTCGCGCTCCGCGACCGGGACCGCGTCCCAGCCCTTCGCGGCCACGGTCTGGATAAGCTTGCGCTCGACGTTGAGCGCCACCATGGGGACGCGGTGCAGGCGCGCGAACTCGAAGAGCGGCAAGTAGAGCTCCGCCGGTACGTTCCACACCTCGTCCCACCGGGTTTGCGCGAGAAGCTGCTCCGGCGTGAGATCGCCCGCCACCCAGCGATCGAGCACCGGCTGGAC
Organism: Burkholderiales bacterium; assembly: GCA_036274735.1. GTDB lineage: Bacteria > Pseudomonadota > Gammaproteobacteria > Burkholderiales > SG8-39 > SCGC-AG-212-J23. The sequence goes on along the minus strand of DASUFD010000007.1, from coordinate 10,346 downwards.
CCGTCGCGGAAACATCTCGAAGCCGATCACCATGTCGGGCCGCCGCGAATGCAGCGCCGCGAGCGTGTCGAGTTGCCAGCGATGGTGGTCGGCGTCTTCGTGGAGCTCGCCGAGCAGCACCACGTCGCGCTTGGCGATCTCGTCGAGCAGCGCATCGGGCGCCGCCGCCATCGGGCGTGCGCCGCCCAGGCGTTGCCAGGTCGCCGGCGCGCACTCCTGCGCCCGCGCGCTCGCCGCCGCAAGGAAAATAAGGCCAACCGCAACCAGCCGGGTCATCCCGGCATTGTGCCGCGCTTCAGTTGCCTTCGAACCTGGGCTTCTGCTTGGCGGCGAAGGCGCGGTAGGCGCGCGTGAAGTCCTCGGTCTGCATGCAGATCGCCTGCGCCTGGGCCTCCATCTCGATCGCCTCGTCGACGCCGGCATTCCATTCCTGGTGCAGCATCTTCTTGGTCATGGCGTGCGCGAACGCCGGCCCCTCGGCGAGGGAATGGGCCACCTCCTCGGCTTTCGCGACAAGGTCTTTTTGCGGGACCAGCTCGTTGTAGAAACCCCAGGCGAGGCCTTCCTGCGCGCTCATCGAGCGCCCCGTGTAGAAGAGCTCCGACGCCCGCCCCTGACCGATGATGCGCGGCAGGATCGCGCAGGCGCCCATGTCGCAGCCGGCGAGGCCGACGCGCACGAAGAGGAACGCGGTCTTCGCCTCGGCCGTGGCGTAGCGCAGGTCGCTCGCCATCGCGACGATCGCGCCGGCGCCCGCGCAGATGCCGTCGATCGCGGCGATGATCGGCTGCGGGCAAGTGCGCATGTGCTTCACCAGGTCGCCGGTCATGCGCGTGAAGCGCAGGAGCTCCGGCATGTCCATCTTCGTCAACGGACCGATGATTTCGTGCACGTCGCCGCCCGAGCAGAAGTTGCCGCCTTCGCCGGTAAAAACGACGGCGCGTACGTCCTCGGCGTAGTTGAGCTGCTGGAAGGTGTCGCGCAGCTCGGCGTAGCTCTCGAAGGTAAGCGGGTTCTTGCGCTCGGGACGGCTGAGCGTGATCGTGGCGACGCGCTCCTTCACCTGCCACTTGAAGTGCTTCGGCTGCCACTCCTTGGCCTGCAACTTGTACATGGTCATCCCGCCATGGTCAGCCCGCCGCTCACCGAGAGGACCTGGCCGGTGACGAAGTCGGAGTGGCTGCTCGCGAAGAAGAGAATGGCGTCGGCGATCTCGGCGGGCCTCGCCAGGCGGTGCATCGGCGTGACGCGCGCGAAGGCCTCCTTGATCTTCTCCGGCACCGCGGCCATGAGCGGCGTATCGGTCGGGCCGGGGCAGACGCAGTTGACCGTGATGTTGTAGCGCGCCATCTCGCGCGCGAGGCCCTTGGAGAAGGCGATGACGCCTCCCTTGGCGCCGGAATAGACCGTCTCTCCGAGGCTGCCGACCCGGCCCGCGTCGCTCGCCACCGTGACGATCTTGCCGCTCGCGCGCTCCATCATCGCGTCGAGGAAGGCGCGCGTGACCATGATCGTGCCGACGAAGTTGAGGTCGATCAGCTTCTTCCAGAGCTCGGGCGTGTTCTTGACGAAGGGCTCGGTGCGCCCCCAGCCGGCGACGCTCGCGACGATGTCGACGCGCCCGAAGCGCGAGAGCGCGCCGTCGCGGAAGCGCTCGACCGACGCGGGGTCGGTGACGTCGACGCGCACGAACTCGGCGTCCACGCCGCGCACGGCGAGCGCGCCCGCGGCCGCCTCGCCGCCTTCCTCGTTGATGTCGCCCAGCACGACGCGCGCCCCGGCGAGGCCGAACGCCTCCGCCGTGGCGCGGCCGATGCCGGAGGCGGCGCCGGTCACGACCGCGGTCTTGCCATCGAGTCTCATGACACTTCTCCTTTGAGTTCTTCTCGCAGCCGGTAGCGCTGGATCTTGCCGGTGGCGGTGCGCGGCAGCTCGTCCACGAAGCGCACCTCGCGCGGGTACTTGTAGGGCGCGAGCGTGGCCTTGACGAAGTCCTGGATCTCGCGCGCCGTCGCCTCGTTCGGCGACCAAGGCTCGCGCAGGACGACGCACGCGCGCACGACGTTGCCGCGCGCCTCGTGCGGCACCCCGACCACCGCGCACGCCGCCACCTTCGGATGCTCGGCGATGGCGCGCTCTACTTCCTGCGGCGAGATGTTGTAGCCCGCGGACACGATCATGTCGTCGGCGCGGTCGACATACCAGAAGCAGCCTTCGGCGTCGCGCTCGCAGAGGTCGCCGGTGAGGTTCCAGCCGTTCTGCACGTAGCCCCGCTGGCGCTCGGGATCGCCGATGTAGCGGCAGCCGGTCGGGCCGCTGACCGCGAGGCGGCCGCGGCCGAGCGGGCCGAGCGGCTCGCCGTCGTCGTCGAGGATGGCGACGCGGTAGCCCGGCACGGCATGGCCCATCGAGCCGACGCAGGCGACCTCCATCGACTCGGAGACGAAATGCGAGAGCATCTCGGTCGCGCCCAGGCCGTTGACGATGCGCAGGCCGGTCGCCTCGCGCCACTGCTCCCAGAGCCGCACGCGAAGGTTCTCGCCCGCGGAGGTGCACTTGCGCAGGCTGGAGAGGTCGTAGTCGCCGGCGTGCTCGAGCATGCTCTGGTAGAGCGTCGGCACGCTGTAGAGGCTGGTGGCGCGATAGCGCTCGATCGCCTCGAGGACGGCGTGCGGCGTCGGCCGGTACACCAGCGCCGCGGGCACGCGCCAGCGCAGCGGATAGAGCAGCGACGCGGCGAGCCCGTAGGTGAAGGCGAGCGTCGGCGAGCCGATCACGATTTCGTCGGCCTCGAGCGTGTACACCCTCGGCCAGCACTCGGTCACCGCGACGACATCGCGGTGAAAATGCGCCGCGCCCTTCGGATTTCCGGTCGTGCCCGAGGTGAAGCTGACGAGCACCGGGTCGTCGGCCGCGGTGGCGACGCAGCCCCCGCCGGCCGGCTTCGCTTCGAGACGGCGATCGAGATCGCCCTGGCCGCTGCCGGTGGGCGTAAAGAACGCGACGTGCGTCAGCCCGGCCGATGGCAGATCTTCGGCGAGGGAGATCTCGCAGAGCGCCACGCGCACCTGCGCCTTCTCGACGATGTAGGCGAGCTCGCGCGCGCGCAAGAGCGGCATGGTGTTGACCACCACGCCGCCGGCGCGCGCCACCGCGAGCCAGCACGCGGCGAGCATCGGCGTGTTACCGCCGCGCAGCAGCACGCGCTCGCCCGGGACGAGGCCGAAGTCCTGCACCAGCACGCGGGCGATGCGCTGCACCCGGTCGAGCAGATGCCGGAACGACCACGTGACGTCCTCGTAGTGGTACACCGGCCGCTCGCCCGCGCCCGCCTCGATCGCCGCGTCGAGGAGCTCCGCGCAGGCGTTCAGGCGGTCGGGATAGCGGCGCAGGTGCGGCGCCGAAAAATCGAGGTTCGGCCACAGCTCCCGCGGCGGGAGCTGCGAGCGGATGAAGCGATCGACGTGGGCCGAGGCAACGCCGCCGGGCGCGCGCATGGAGGATCAGCCTAGGCCGGTTCGCGGCGGACGACTTGATCCATCTCAGGAAAAGGGGTCAGGACCCTTTCTCGCTGGCGCAAGTCCGGAAAAAGGGTCCTGACCCCTTTTCGCAGGCGGCGGTTGATCAGGATCAACAAGCGCAGGTAGATTAGCGCCTCCATGCAGACCCGGGCTCTCTTCGGCACGTTGCGCGTCCTCGGGTTCGTGGTCCTCGCCGTGCTCGCCGTCGCGCTCGTTTATGCGCTGGCGATCTCGCTGCGTTACTACTCCGGCATCGGGGTCTGAAGCGACATGACGCGCGCCGGCGGCCGCCTTTTCGCCCTCATTCTCACCGGCGCTGCGACGATTCTGTTCCTCGCGCTCACGGTCGACAGCCACCAGCAGTTCGGCCGCCTCACCAACGCCGCCAACATCACCCCGGAGGTGCTGCGCGGCAAGGACGCCTGGCACAAGTACAACTGCGTCAACTGCCACACGCTCTTCGGCGAAGGCGCCTACTACGCGCCCGACCTCACCAAGATCACCCAGCAGCGCGGCGCGGCGTATCTCAGCGCCTACCTGAAGGACCCCTCGAAGTTCTACGACGAGCAGCGCGCGCGGCGCCTGATGCCGAACGAGCACCTGAGCGATCAGGAGATCGCCGGTCTCATCGCCTTCCTCGACTGGGTGAGCAAGGTCGACAACCAGGGCTGGCCGCCGCGCCCCATCCTGGTGAGCGGCGCCTCGATCCCCGGCACCGACCGGCCGCTCTCGGCCGAGGCGGCGGGCGCGACCCCGGTCGCCGCCGGCAACGACCCGATCGCGCTCGGCCAGGCGCTGTTCCGTGCCTCGCCGCCCGGCTGCTCGGCGTGCCACTCGGTCGCGCCCGGCGTCAACCTCGCCGGGCCTACGCTCGCCGGCGTCGCCTCGCGCGCGAAGAAGGTCGTAGAGTCGCCCGAGTACAAGGGCAAGGCAAAAGACGCCAAGGGATACATCCGCGAGTCGATCGTCCAGCCGAGCGCGTACCTCGTTCCCGGCGCGATGTACTCGGCGAACGGCCAGTCGTTCATGCCGAGCACGTTCGCCAAGGACCTTAAGCCCGAGCAGATCGACCAGCTGGTCGACTACCTCGCCACGCTCGAATAGGGACGTCGCCATGCGCTATCGCTCGCAGCAAGTCGCCTATTGGTACTTCGCCGTCGCCATGGTCCTCTTCGGCCTGCAGATCGCCTTCGGCCTGCTCTCGGCGGCCAAGTACCTCGGGCCCGATCCGCTGCTCTACGTGCTGCCCTTCGACGTGACCAAGATGATCCACACCAACCTGCTCGTGGTGTGGGTCCTCACCGGCTTCATGGGCGCCACCTACTGGCTGGTGCCCGAGGAGTCGCAAACCGAGCTCTACAGCGTGAAGCTCGCCTACTGGCAGCTCGCGCTGTGGGTGGTCATGGGCGTGAGCGCGGTGATCGGCTACCTCTTCCGCTACGGCACCGGCAACAAGCTGCTCGAGCAGCCGCTGCCGCACAAGATCGTCATCGTCGTGGTGATGCTCATGTTCCTCTACAACGTCGCGATGACGATCCGCGCGTCGCGGCGCTTCACCACGACCGAAGCAGTGCTGCTCGTCGGCCTCGGCGGCGCGGCGGTGCTCTACCTGCCCTCGCTCATCGACTTCAAGAATTACACCGTCTCGATCTTCTACCGCTGGTGGACCATCCATCTCTGGGTGGAAGGCGTTTGGGAGATGATCCAGGGCAGCTTCCTCGCCTACCTCCTGATCCGCCTCTCGGGCGCCGATCGCGAGGTGATGGAGAAATGGCTCTACGTGATCGTCGGCCTGGTGTTCCTGGCTGGCATCCTCGGCACGGCGCACCACTACTACTGGGTAGGCGTGCCGCACTATTGGCTGCCGATCGGCGGCTTCTTCAGCGCGCTCGAGCCCCTGGCGCTGGTCGGCATGGCGATGTACGCCTACTTCGCGATGCGCCGCTCGGGGCTCGGCCACCCCAACATGCTCGCCATCCACTGGACGATCGGCAGCGCGCTCTTCACGCTCTTCGGCGCGGGCCTGCTCGGCCTCGCGCACACCTGGCCGAGCGTCAACAAGTGGACGCACGGCACGCTCATCACCGCGATGCACGGCCACGCCGCGTTCTACGGCGCCTACGCGATGATCGTCATGGCGATGATCAGCTACGCCATGCCGGCGATCTCGCGCGAGCGCCCCGAGCGCGGCACGGCGATGGGCTTCTTCGCCTTCTGGCTACAGATGGGCGGCATGTTCGGCATGACCACCTCGTTCGCCACCGCCGGCATCGCGCAGGTCTACCTGGAGCGCATCCTCGGTCTGGGCTATCTCGACACGCAGCTCAAGATCCAGGTGCACTTCCTGATGCTGATCGTCACCGGCAGCCTGTTCGCCGTCGGCGTGGCGCTCTTCATCTGGGACTTCTTCCGCCACGCCCCGACCTTCGAGGAGCTCGAATCGAGAGTCGCGAGACCCGCGCCGGCGTAGCGCCGTTCTACGCCGCCGCCGGCGACGAGGTGCGCATCTTCGAAGAGGCGCACGCCGAGCGGCTGCCGGTGATGCTGAAGGGGCCGACCGGCTGCGGCAAGACGCGCTTCGTCGAGCACATGGCGTGGCGGCTCGGCCGCCCGCTCGTGACGGTGGCCTGCCACGACGACCTCTCGGCGGCCGACTTGATCGGCCGCTACCTGATCCGCCACGACGGCACGGCGTGGCAGGACGGCCCGCTCACCCGCGCGGTGCGCACGGGCGCCCTGTGCTACCTCGACGAGATCGTCGAGGCTCGCTCCGACACCGTGGTCGTGCTGCATCCGCTCACCGACTACCGGCGCATCCTGCCGATCGACAAGACGGGCGAGACCCTGGAGGCGGCGCCGGGCTTCCAGCTCGTCATCTCCTACAACCCGGGCTACCAGCGCATGCTCAAGGACCTCAAGCCGAGCACGCGCCAGCGCTTCGTCGCCCTCGAGTTCGGCTTCCCTTCGGCAGAGCGCGAGGCGCTGATCGTAGCCACGGAAAGCGGCGCCGACGCGCCGAGCGCGCGCGCGCTCGTGTCGCTCGCAGCCCGGCTGCGCGGCCTGCACGAGCGCGGCCTCGCCGAGGTGCCGAGCACGCGCCTGCTCATCGCCGCGGCGCGCCTCATGCGGCGCGGCGTACCGCCGCGCGAGGCGTGCTACAGCGCGCTCGTCGGCCCGCTCTCCGACGATGCGGTGCTCGTCGCCGCGATGCGCGATCTCGTCGACTCGGTCTTCGTCTAGTGGCCGAAGCCGAAGACGTCATCGTCGACGCGGCGCGTCACGCAACCGTTTTCCTGCAGGAGCGCTGGCGGCGCCGCGCCGCCGCGCCGGCGATTCCCCGGCTCGAAGAGCATGCGCGGCGACTCGAGCTGCTCGTCACCGCCGCTTTCGGGCTGGCGCTGCGCATCCGCGCCGCCCAGCCACCCGCGCCGCGCACCCTGCTGCGCAGGCTCTTCGAGCGCACCCCGGCCGCAGCGCACGCCGTGCCGGCGACGGACGGTCGCACGATCTGGCTTCCGGAATTCCTCCAGAGCGAGGATGCGGCACGAAGCTATCGCGTCATGGCGCTGGCGCAAGGCATGCGCGCGGCGCGCGGCATCGCCGAGGTGGACTGGCCCAGCGAAGCACCGCTCGTCCAGGATCTCTACCTGCTCCTCGAAGCCGGCGCCGCCGAGGCCGCGCTCGCGCGCGCCCTGCCCGGCACCGCTTCGCTTCTCACCCGTGTCCGCGAAGCGTCGCTCGCGGCGAGGCCCCCTCTGCATGCGTTCCCCGCGAGCGAGCGCAGCCTCGAAGCGTTCGCGCGCGAGGCGCTCGCCGCGCCGCAGCGCCTGCCCTTCGCCGATTCGCCATCTCGGTCGCTCGCGCAGGCGCGACGCCTTTCCGGCGATTTCGCGGCGGTGCGCTATCGGCTCTTCAAGGACCTCTGGACCGGAGAGCTTCGCGAAGCGCCAATGGCTTCTCCCGGGATATCGGTCGCTCAGGAGGCCGATCGGCGTGAAACGCCGCCGAGAAGTGCGAGGCTCCGCCGTACGCCGAAAGCGCGCGAGCCGCAGCCCGGCGAGGACGAGGGCAAGCCGGGCGCGTGGATGGTGCAGACCTCGCAGCCGCACGAGCACGCCGAGGACGTCATGGGGATGCAGCGGCCGACCGACCGCGACGAGGCGAGCGCCGTAGAGGAGCTGGCGGAGTCGGTCGCCGACCTTCCGCAAGCGCGCCTGGTCACGCGGCCGGGGTCGCCCAAAGAGGTACTGCTCTCCGCCGAGCCGCCCGCGAAGCGGGCTCATTCGGAGACATCGCGAAACGCCGTCGGCATCGCCTATCCGGAGTGGGATTACCGCATCGGCGCCTATCGCTCGCCAGGCGCGATCGTGCGCACGCCGCCGGCTTCGCTCGGCGATCGCGCGTGGGCGGCGGCCGTGCTCGAGCGGCACGCCGCAACGATGCACAACGTGCGCCGGCGCTTCGAGATGCTGCGCGCACGCCGCGAGCGGCTGCACCGGCAGCTCGACGGCGAGGAGATCGATCTCGAGGCGTGCGTGCGCTCGCAGGCCGAGTTCCGCGCCGGCCTGCCGCGCAGCGAGCGGCTCTACCAGACGCTGCGCCCGGCGCGCCGTGACATGGCGCTCGCGCTGCTCGTAGACGTCAGCGGCTCGACCGACGCCTGGGTGAGCGGCCAGCGCCGCGTCATCGACGTCGAGCGCGAGGCGCTGCTGCTCGTCGGCATCGCGCTCGAGGCGATGGGCGAGCGCTACACGGTGCAGGCCTTCTCCGGGGAAGGGCCGGGCGCGGTGACGGTGCGCGAGATCAAGGGCTTCGACGAGCGCCACGGCGACGCGGTGGCGCGGCGCATCGCCGCGCTCGAGCCCGAGCGCTACACGCGCGTCGGCGCGGCGCTGCGCCACGCGTCCTCGCTGCTGATGCGCGAGCCGGCGCGCCACCGGCTGCTGCTGCTCCTCTCCGACGGCAAGCCGAACGACATCGACCGCTACGAGGGCCGCTACGGCGTCGAGGACATGCGCCAGGCCGTGCTCGAGGCGAAGCTGCAGGGGATCTTTCCCTTCTGCCTTACCGTCGACCGTGCGGCCGCGAGCTACCTGCACGGCGTCTTCGGCGCGAACCAGTACGCGCTCTTGCCGCGGCCCGAGCTCCTGCCGACCGCGCTCCTCGACTGGATCCGCCGGCTCGCCAGCGCCTAGGCGCGGGAAAAGGGGTCAGGACCCTTTTTGGAAAAAGCTGCCGTTCGGACAGTCGGCCGGCGGGGCGCTCGCGCCCTCGGCGAGAAGCGCCAGGCAGTCGCCGCGCGAAGAGCATTGCGCGCAGCGCATCTCCGCGACGCGCACGGCGCGCTCGCCCATGCGGCCGACGAGCGCATTGCGGCCCGCGCCGCGGCGGCGCTGGAAAGCCCAGAGCAGGTCGGCGCCCGCGCTCGCCAGGCGGCGCGAATCGGCGACGAGCACGAAGAGCGCGATCAGGCTGGCGAGCGCGACGAGCGCGAGCACCACGGTGGGAATGTCGAGCGGGATCATGTCGGCCCCTTCGCTCAGCCGTGCAGGGTGCTGTATTTCTCCGCGAGCTGCTCCGGCGTCTCGTCGAACTCGGGGTTCTTCACGATGCAGTCGGCCGGGCAGACGAGCTTGCACTGCGGCTCGTCGTGCGCGCCGACGCACTCGGTGCATTTCAGCGGGTCGATGACGTACACCGGGTCGCCGAGGCTGATCGCCTCGTTCGGGCACACCGGCACGCAGGCGTCGCACGAGGTGCAGGCATCGTTGATCATCAGGGCCATGGGATTCTCCTTGCGTTATGCGGCGGCGCGCTCCTGCAGCGCCTCGAGGCGCGAGTGGCGGAACGCGCCCCAGAGCGCCGCGCCGATGGCGCCGGCGTAGATCGAGTCGGGATGGCTGACGACCTCCAGGCCGGCGATCTTCTCGTTCGTGAGCTCCTCGCGCAGCGCGGCGAGCAGGCCCTCGTCGAGGGCGAGGCCGCCGGTGAGGAGCACGGTACCGGACTTGATGCCGGTCACCTTGAGGAGCTTCACCAGGCGCGAGGCCATCGAGAGGTGGATGCCCTTCAGGATGTCGGGCGTGGCGATGCCGCGCGAGACCATGTTGATCACGTCGGTCTCGGCGAGCACGGCGCAGATCGAGCTCACCTTCTCGGGGCTCGCGGCGCTCTTCGAGAGCGGCCCGATCTCCTCGACGGCGACGCCAAGGTAGCGGGCGATGTTCTCGAGGAACTGCCCCGAGCCCGAGGCGCACTGGCTGGTCATCTTGTAGGAGAGCACCTTGCCGCGCTCGTCGACGTAGATCGCGCGGCCGTTGAGCGCGCCGATGTCGACCACCGCGCGCGCGCGCGGCTCGAGGAACACGCCGCCGCGCGCGTGCGTGGTCATCGAGTAGAAGTGGCCGGTGGCGAACTTGACGTTTTCGCCTTCGCCGGTGGTCGCCGTATAGGCGACATCCTCGGGTTTCAGCCCGCGACCGGAAAGGACTTCGTCGAAGCCCTGCCGCGCGAGCTCCAGCGGATCGCGCCGGCGGATGCGCTCGAGGCGCTTGTCGAGCCACTCGCCGTCGCGGAAGAGCACCGTTTTCACCGCGCCCGAGCCGATGTCGATGCCGATGGTGTAGGTCATGCCGCCACCCGCCTTTCTCCCTCTCGCTCCCGGTGCTCGGCGCTCTTGCCCTCCTCCTCCACCGCGCGCCAGGCGAAGGTGGCGGCGCCGAGCGCGCCGGTGTAGATCGAGTCCGGGTTGATGTTGAGCGTCATCTCGCCGTAGTTCTCGCGCACCAGGTCCTTGAGCGCCTTCACCGCGGCCTCGTTCTTCGC
>DASUFD010000006.1:0-2589 GCA_036274735.1 Burkholderiales bacterium | reverse complement strand
CCGGCATCGAGCCGCTCCAGCGCCGGGCCTTGCCAGTCGACCACGAAATTGATGCTCTTGTCGGGCTTGCGCATGTAACCGCGTCCCCTGCGCGTCTGTACGACCCAGGCTTCGGGCGGGCGCGTGGTGGAGTCCTTCTCCCATAGCAATTTGTAGGCGAAGTCGTACGGCGCCCCGGGTGTCGGCGGCCGGTCGGGCACCCAGTAGGCGACGATGTTGTCGTTCGTCTCGTCGGGCGCCGGAATCTGCACGAGCTCGACCCGCCCGGGACCCCAGTCGGGCTGCGCCTCGACCCACACGCTGGGACGCAGCTCGTGGTGCACTTCCGTGTCCTCGTAGTGCGCAAAGCAGCGATCGCGCTGCATGAGGCCGAAGCCGCGCAGCCCGGCGAAGCTGAAGGACGTCACCAGCAGGCGACGCGGGTTGACGAGCGGCCGCCAGATCCACTCCCCGTCGGCCGATTGCAGCGAGAGCCCGTCCGAGTCGTGCACCTCGGGCCGGTAGTCCTCGTACGGCGCAGGCTGGTTTTCACCGAAGAAGTACATGCTGGTGAGCGGGGCGAGGCCGAGCTTGTCGACCTTGTCGCGCAGGAAAAGCCGCGCCTTCACTTCCACCGCCGTAGACGCCCCGGGACGCAGCACGAACCGGTACGCGCCGGTCGCACGCTTGGAGTCGAGCAGCCCGTATACGGTGAGCGAAGTGGCGGAGGGCGAAGGGCGCTCGATCCAGAACTCGACGAAGCGCGGAAACTCCTCGCCGGTGGGCACGGCGGTATCGATGGCAAGCGCGCGCGCCGAGGCGCCGTACTGCTGGCCCTTGCCGAGGGCCCGGAAATAGCTCGCACCGAGAAAGACCAGGACCTCGTCCTTGTAGTCGGGCTTGTTCAGCGCGTAGTGCACGCGGAAGCCGGCGAAGCCGATGCCGAGCTCGCGCAGCTTCGCCGGGTCGAGCTTGTTCGCTCCGTAGTCGAAGGCCGCCGGATCGAAAGGAATTTCCCGCGTGCCTTCGGCGGTGATCTCGTTGATGCGCACCGGCTGGTCGTAGTAAAGCCCCTCGTGGAAGAAGGCGATCTGGAAGGGCAGCCCCGCGTCGCGCCACAGGAAGCGATCGGGGCGGTAGCGGATATCCCGGTACTGGTCGTAATCGAGGCCCTTAAGCTCTTCAGGCAGCGCCGGCGGCGGCTGATACGGTCGCGCCGCGAGCTCGCGCGCGCGCGCCGCCGCGGCGTCGAAGTCGAACGCCGCGTGTGCGCTTGCGGCCCAGAGGGCGAGGAAGAGCAGCAGCGCGCGTGCGAGCAGGTGGGATGGCACCGGCTTCTATTACGCGAGCGCTGTTGTACGACGCAGCGGCGCGCGTGGGCCAATCGGACTGCGCCGTGCCAATGCTAGAATCGCCCGCTTCCCATGTTCGAGCTCGTCCAGAAGCACCGCCGCCTCGCGCAGGTCATCCTCACGCTCATCGCGCTCACTTTCGCCGTGTGGGGCATCGAGTCCTATACCCGCTATGCCGGGAACCGCGACACGGTGGCGAAGGTGAACGGCTACGAAATCTCCGAGCGCGAGTTCGCCGAGCAGCTGCGCCGCCAGCAGGACAGCATTCGCCGCATGTTCGGCGGCCGCATCGACCCGGCGGCGCTCGAGACGCCCGAGGCGCGACGCGCGGTGCTCGATCAGATGATCGCCCAGCGCGTGGTGCTCGCCGAGGCGGCGAAGCGCCATCTGCTCATCAACCGCCAGGCGGTGATCGATGCGATCACGCGCGCGCCCGAGTTCCAGGAGAACGGCAAGTTCTCGCCGGCGCTTTACTCGGCGTTCCTGGAAAGCCGGGGAGTGAGCGACGCGCAGAACGTGGCGCAGCTGCAGTCGGAGCTGCCGATGGCGCGGCTCGGCCGCGCGGTGGCGCAGAGCGCGATCGTGCCGCATACGGTGGCGAGCCGGCTCGCGGCGATCCAGGCGCAGAAGCGCGAGGTCGAGCAGGCGCGCGTTCCGGCCCAGCAGTTTCTCCCGCAGGCGAAGGTCGACGAGGCGAAAGCCAAGGCGTACTACGAGGCGCACAAGGACGAGTTCCGCCGTCCCGAGCGGGTGCGCGCGCAGTATCTCGTGCTCTCCGCCCAGGCGCTGGCGAAGCAGAATCCGCCTAGCGAGGCGGAGATCGAGGCGGCTTACCAGGCGCGCGCGGCGCAATACAAGGTGGAGGAGCAGCGCCGCGCAAGCCACATTCTCGTCAAGGACAAGGCGCAGGCGGAGAAGCTCGCCGCCGAGGTGCGCCAGAACCCGTCTCGCTTCGCCGAGCTGGCGAAGAAGGAGTCGCAGGACTCCGGGTCGGCGGCGAAGGGCGGCGACCTCGGCTGGTTCGGGCGCGGCATGATGGTCAAGCCCTTCGAGGACGCGGTGTACAAGATGGGCCAGAACGAGATGCAGGTGGTGCAGAGCGAGTTCGGCTTCCACGTGATCCGCGTCACCGGCATCCAGGCGGCCAAGTCGCGCGGCTACGAGGAGGTGAAGAAGGAGCTCACCGAGGAAGTGGCGCGCCAGAAGGGCCAGCGCAAGTTCGCCGAGGCGGCCGAGACCTTCAGCAACATGGTCTACG
>DASUFD010000005.1:0-3483 GCA_036274735.1 Burkholderiales bacterium | reverse complement strand
GCCGAGGTCGAAGCCTGGAAGGCGCAGGTGGCGGCCGGGCGCAACCCTCGCGAGATCAAGGTCGAGCTCGCCAAGGAGATCGTGTCGCGCTTCCACGGCGAGGGCGCGGCACGCGAGGCCGAGGAGAAGTTCGAGCAGCGGCACCGCCACGGCGCGATACCGGAGGAGGTGCGTGATCACACCTTCGAGGCGCCGGCGCAGGACGGCCTGCCGATCACCCACGCTATCACCCTCGCGGGCCTGAGCCCGAGCAATTCCGAGTCGGCGCGCCTGATCGAGCAGGGCGGGGTGAAGCTCGACAATGCGCCGGTGTCGAACCGCGCGAGCCGGATCGCGAAAGGCAGCACCGTTCTCCTGCAGGTCGGCAAGCGCAAGTTCGCGCGCGTCACGGTCAAATGAGCGCGCCGCAATACGAAGTCTACGCGCTGAAGTACGCGCACCATGAACGGCGCGCCGCGGAGAACTTCATCGGCGGCGACCCTCACGACGGCCCCATGCCGCTCGATTACTTCGTCTGGCTCGTGCGCGGAGCGGGCCGCGAGCTGCTCGTCGACACGGGATTCTCGGCGGCCATGGCGGCGAGGCGCGGCCGCCAGCATCTGCGCTGCCCGGCCGAGGCGCTGCGTCTCCTCGGCCGCGATGCCGCGGCGATTCGCGACGTGGTCATCACGCACCTGCACTACGACCACGTCGGCAATTTCGAGCTCTTTCCCTCGGCGACGCTGCACCTCCAGGAGCGCGAGATGCGCTACGCAACCGGGCGCTACATGTGCAGCGAATGCTTCCGCGGTGCGTTCGAGGTGGAGGACGTGGTCGGCATGGTGCGGCGCGTGTATCAGGGACGCGTTCGATTCCACGAGGGCGACGGCGAACTCTTTCCGGGCGTATCGCTGCACCTCGTAGGCGGGCACACCATGGGGCTGCAGGTGGTGCGTGTGGCGACGCGGCGCGGCTGGTTGGTGCTCGCCTCCGATGCGAGCCACTTCTACGCCAACATGGAGCAGGAGCGGCCGTTCCCGATCGTCTGGTCGGTCGCTGAAATGCTCGATGGCTACCGCCGCATGCGCTCGCTCGCCGACTCGCCCGGGCACATCATTCCCGGCCACGACCCGCTCGTGCTCGAGCGTTACCCCGCTCCGTCCCCGGCGCTCCAGGGCATCGTCGCCCGCCTCGATTAGCACAAAACGTTTTCGTTGACCTTACGGGCGGCCTCCGTTAAGGTGTGTTTCGCCTTGCGAAACCACCTTTAGAGGAGGAGGGGAACCATGAGGCAGTTCGTTCGGACGGTCGTGGCGTTCGCCGCGGTGTCGGCCATCAGCGCCGCAGTGCAAGCCCAGAACGTCACGCTGAAGATGCAGGCCACCTGGCCTGCGAGCCTGACGCTCTACGAGAACTTCACCTACTTCGCCGAGCGGGTGGGCAAGATCTCGGGCGGCTCTTTGAAGATCGAGGCCATGCCCGCCGGCCAGGTCGTGCCGGCGTTCGAAGTCCTGGACGCGACCAACAAGCACGTGCTCGATGGCGCGCATGCATGGTCCGGCTACTGGGTCGGCAAGAACAAGGCGGCGATCCTGATGACCGGCGGCCCGGGCGGCACGTTCGGCATGGACATGATCGACGCGCTCGGCTGGATGCATCACGGCGGCGGCATCGAGCTCGCGCAGGAGTTCTTCCAGAAGGAGCTCAAGCTCAACGTCTGGTGGTACCCGATCCTGCCCTCGGGTCCGCAGGCGTTCGGCTGGTTCAAGCGGCCGATCAAGAACCTCGCCGACTTCAAGGGCATGAAATGCCGCGAGACCGGCATGGCCGCGGAGGTGTTCCAGCGCATGGGGATGACGACCGTCAACATGCCCGGCGGCGAGATCATCCCGGCGGCGCAGCGCGGCGTGATCGACTGCGCCGAATGGGTGGGCGGCGTCGAGGACCTGCGCCTGGGGTTCCAGAACGTCTGGAAGTATCACTACACCCCGGGCATGCACGAGAACGTGACGATCGGCGAAATCGTCCTCAATGGGGACGTCTGGAAAGGCCTGTCGCCCACGCACCAGGAGATCATCAAGTCGGCGGCGAACGAGGCCTTCGTCATCTGGTGGGCGAAGTGGCAACGGCAGAACGCCGACGCGATCCGCGAGCTGCAGGAGAAGCACGGTGTGCACATCCTGCGCACGCCGCCGGACATCCTCGTCGAGTTCCTCAAGACCTGGGACAAGATCGCCGCCGAAGAGTCGGCCAAGAGCCCGTTCTTCAAGAAGGTGCTCGAGTCGCAGCGCCAGTACGCCTCGCTCGTTGTGCCGGCGAAGCGCTTCATGTTCCCGCCGTACTCGTTCGCCGCGAACTATTACTGGCCGGAGAAGGCGAGCCGCGCCAAGGCGGCGAAGGGCAAGTAGCGACGACCGGCGGAGCGAAGGGGCGGAGCGATCCGCCCCTTTTAGTTTCTGCAGCGGAAAAACTGACGGACAGCTGACGCGAGGAAGGACAAGCGAATGGAAGCGCCGCCGCCGGCACTCATCCGCACCGTGCGCGCCATCGACCGGTTCACCGAGGTGACCGGAACCTGGGTGGCGTGGCTCAACGTCCCGATGGTGCTGTGCGTCAGCTACGAGGTGATCATGCGCTACGTGTTCGACTCGCCCACGCTCTGGGTGTTCGATACCACGTACATGCTCTACGGCACGATCTTCATGGTCGGCGCCGCCTTCGCGCTGCTCAAGGGCGCGCACATCCGCACCGATTTCTTCTTCGAGCGCTGGTCCGTGCGCACCAAAGGCATCATCGACTCGACGGCGTACCTGGTGTTCTTCTTCCCGTCGATATTCGTCTTCCTGCTCATCACGTGGGGCGAAGGCTGGTACGCGCTGCAGATCCACGAGGTGTCGGAGCAGACGCCGTGGCGGCCGATCCTCTGGCCATTCAAGATGATGATTCCGCTCGCCTGCCTGCTGCTGCTCATCCAGGGCGTCTCGGAAACGATCAAGAGCATCTGGGCGGTTCGCACCGGCATCGAGCTCGACCACAAGGAGAAGGTCGAGGTATGACCGGCGAGGCCCTGCTCGGTCTCATCATGCTCGCCGTGATGATCGGCGTGATCTTCATCGGCTTTCCGATCTCGTTCACGCTGCTCTTCCTCGCGCTCAGCTTCGGCTTCTTCTCCTTCGGCGACACGGTCTTCAACCTCGCCTACTACCAGACCATCGGCATGATGAAAGAAGAGCTGCTCGCGGCGGTGCCGCTCTTCATCTTCATGGGCTTCCTCACCGAGCAGGCGGGGCTGATGGAGCGGCTGTTCATCGCTTTTCGCAACATCCTCGCGCCGATCCGGGGCTCGCTCTTCGCCGTCGTCATCCTGACCGCCGCGGTCTTCGCCATGGCGACCGGCATCGTCGGCGCCGCGGTAACCGTGCTCGGCATCATGGCGAGCCCGATCATGGTGCGCACCGGCTATGACGGAAAGCTGTCCGCCGGGGCGATCACGGCGGGCGGCAC
>DASUFD010000004.1:0-6192 GCA_036274735.1 Burkholderiales bacterium | reverse complement strand
GCGCGCGCTCGCCCGGCTCTCCGGTGCTCAAGCCGTAGCCGCGATAGTCGAAGAGGACGAAGGCGATGCCGCGCAGCTCGGCGGCTTCCATGGCGCGCGCCGACACCTCTTCCGCGTTGCCGCCGAAGTAGATGAGCGCGGGCATCGGCCGCGCCGCGGCCGCGCCGGCGCGATTGGGCACGAACCAGCCGCGCAGGCGATGGCCGTCGGGAGTCGCCAGCGACAGCTCCTCGGCATCGGGCAGCGCCCGGTGCACCGCCGCGCGCACCTCCTCGCGCAGCGGCTGCGGGTAGAAGATCATCTGCTCCTGGCGAAAGTAGAGCAGCGCGTGCAGCAGCACGAAGGCGGCGAGCGCGAAGAGGAGCACCGAGAGGGCGAGGGTCAAGGCTTTGGACGGGCGGCCTTCCGCGGCTTTCACGGCGCGATTCTAGAGTCGCGAACCCGACCCCGAATTCATTTCTTGCCGTCGCTCTCCGGGAACCAGCGGATGATCTCGTAGGGATTGGCGATCGCGGCGTCGCCGGCGGCGGACTGCGCCATGCCGACGTTGCCGGCGCGCAGGGGGTGGCTGCGCAGGGCGTCCTCGCCCGGATCGCTCGAGATGCCGTCCGGACCCCAGTGCCAGGACTCGGGCAAGGGCTGGCGCTCGAACATGTCCGCCTCGAGGAGACGGCCCTGCGAGCGCAGGAGCGCGACGATTTCCTTGCGCGCCTGCGGATGGCCCTGCTCGTTCGCCTTGATGAGCCAGCGCTCGGCGAGCCCGGCGTCGCGCGGCACGCCCTCGCCGGTCGCGTACATGTGGCCGATCCGGTATTGAGCGGAGGCGATGCCGGCGTCGGCGCCCGGCCGGTACCACTCGAACGCGGCGGCCGGATCGGCGGGCGCGCCGGTGCCTTCGGTGAACATCCGCTCCAGGTTGCCTCGGGCATGCTCGTCGCCGAGGCCCGCGAGGTAGAGGTCGCGCGCCGCGCGGTAGTCGACTTTCACGCCGAGGCCGCGCTCGTATACGACGCCGAGGTTGTTGCGCGCCGACGCATTGCCGTCGGCGGAGGCGCGCTCGAGCCAGTGGCGCGCCTGCGCGTAGTCCTTCGGCAGGCCCTCCCCGCCCTGCAGGTACAGGATGCCGAGCTTGGCGCGCGCCCATGCGCTCGGCTCGGCGGCGCGCTCGTAGAGCTGCGCCGCGCGCCGCGCGTCCTTCTTCACGCCGCGGCCGTGCTCGTACATCTCGCCGAGGTCGAGCATCGCGCGCGTGTCGTTGTCGCGGATGCGGCGGCTGTAGCCGTGCACCGCCTCCTCGAAGTCGCCCGCTTGCGCGGCGAGCTTCGCGACCCGATAGAGCGCCTCGCCGTCGCCGCGCGCGGCGAGCGCGCGGTAGCGCTTGCGCGCCTCGCCGGCGTTCTTCGGCACGCCGAGCCCCATCTCGTACATCTGCGCCGCGTTGAGCGCCGAGACGCCGTAGCCCTTCGCCGCGGCGCGCTCGTACCAGCGCAGCGCGTCGGCGTACCGCTCCTCGCGCTCGAGCTCCGTGGCGAGGTTGTGCTGCGCCACCGGGTCGCCTTTCGCCGCCTGCTCGGCGAGGCTCGGCGCGCGGTGCGTGATCGTGCGGCCGGCGAGCGCCGCGCCGCGCTCGTCGCCCGTGTCGGCCGCTTTTCCGTACCAGGCCGCGGCCGCCCCGCGATCGGCCTCGCCGCCGAGGCCGCGCTGGCTCATCACGCCGAGCAGGATCATCGATGCGCTCGAGCCCTTCGCCGCCGCGACGCCGGCCTCGCGGCGCGCCTCGGCGAAGCGCCCGGTGTGCGCGAAGGCGCGCGCGAGCTGCGTGTGGAAGCGCACGGTGCCGGGAGACTGCTTCACCGCGGCGGCGCAGGCGGCGACGGCGCGCTCGGCGAAGCGGCGCATGCAGTAGGAGTCGACGCCGGCGACGACGCGCTGCGGGTCGTAACGGTCGGCGGCGAGCCGGTCGCAGGCGCTCGCGCCGGGCTCGGCGCGCTCGAGCGCGTCGCAGCGCTGCACCTGCCACATCTCGTCCCAGCGGCGCGCTTCGTCCGCGTCGCGCGGCACGCCGCGGCCCTCGCGGTAGAGCCGCGCGAGCCGCCATTGCGCAGGCACGTAGCCGGCCTCGCCGGCTCGGGCGTACCACTGCGCCGCCGCGGCATAGTCCTGCGCTCTCCACTGCCCCGCCTCGGCGAGCAGGCCGAGATAGGCCTGCGCCCAGGGCTCGCCGATGCGCGCCTTGCCTTCGTACCAGGCGACGAGCGCGGCGGCGTCGAGCACCGCGGGGCCGGCGGCGATGCGAAACGGATTTCCCTCGGCGTCCGGATTCATCGCCTCGGCGGCTTTCCTGAGCCAGCTCTGCGCGTTCGCTGCATCGAAGCGCTGCGCGAATATTTGCATGGCGAGCGGGTCCCCGCTGCGCGCGGCGCGGTAGAAGAAAGCCTGCGCCTCCTCGTTCTCCATGCCCCAGCCGTTGGCGGCGAGCACACCCAGGTTGTAGTTCGCGTAGGCCGGGACCCACTGCGCGGCGTGCTTGAGATGCTCGCGAGCGCCGCCGTAATCGCGATCCTTCGCCAGGAAGACGGCAAGGATGATCTCGGCGCCGAGCGAGCCGGCCTCGGTTCCCCGGCGCGCCATGGCGCGCGCGCCTTCCGCGTCGCCGGCAAGCGCGCGCACACGCGCGAGATAACCGTAGAGGCGCACCGCCTTCGGCTGGTCCTTCACCGCCTGCTCGCAGGCGGCGAGCGCCTCGCCGAGCTGCGGCACGAGCTCGTGCTGGAGCGGGCTCGCGTTCGAGCCGCCCTCGGAGCCGCCCAGTCTCGGGGAGGCGAGGAAATCGCACCGATTGACCGGCGTCGGCTTGTAGACGTAGGTCTGCGCCTGCGCGGCGGCGGCGAGCGAAACGGCGACGGCGAAAGCGATCGGCCTCATGCGAGCCCTCCCGCTGCGATTCTAGAATCGCGGTCCTGGCCCCGAACTGGAGAAGTTGGCATGCCGAAGGCGAAGATCGGCGACGCGGAGATCTACTACGAGGAGCACGGCAGCGGCGAGCCGCTGATGCTGGTGTCCGGGCTGGGCGGCACGGCGGCGTACTGGAAGCCGAATATTCCGGCGCTCGCCGCGAAGTACCGGGTGATCGTGCACGACCACCGCGGCGCGGGGAGTAGCACGCACTCGAAGATCCGCTACTCGGTCGACCAGATGACCGACGACGTGGCGCGGCTGATGGACCACCTGAAGATCGAGCGCGCGCACCTCGTCGGCCACTCTACCGGAGGCGCGATCGGCCAGACCCTGGCGGTCCGGAACCCGGAGCGGCTGAAGAAGCTGGTGCTCTTCGCGACGTGGACGAAGGCCGACAAGTTCTTCCGCCAGCTCTTCGCGGCGCGCCGCGCGCTGCTCACCGCGGTCGGCAAGGAAGCCTACGTGCGCGCGGGGTCGCTTTTCCTCTATCCGCCCGCGTGGCTCAAGGCGAACGAGAAGCTGGTCGAGGAGCGCGAGGAGCTCGCGATCCGCGGCTTTCCGCCGGTAGAGGTGGTGGCGAGCCGCATCGATGCGATCGTCGCCTTCGACCGCACCGCCGAGCTCGGCAAGATCAGGACGCCTACGCTCGTCCTCTGCGCGAAGGACGACTTCATCACGCCGGCGTATTTTTCCGAGGAGCTCGCGAAGCGGATCCCGGGCGCGAAGCTCGAGATCCTCGCCGAAGGCGGGCACTGCGCCTCGGAGACCGCGCTCGAGGGGTTTACCCGCTCAGTGACGCAGTTCTTGTCGCGACCTTAAGGCGGTTTTTCGCGCCGGGGCGTGGACAACGTCCTATCGCGCCGGCGCGAACGCTTCGTAGAGTGCGCGCATGGATCCGCGCGCGCCCGAGAAGCTCGACCCGACCAAGCATCGCGAGCTCCTCATCGAGTTCGCGATCGCCGCGATCTGGATCGTCGGTCTTTGCGTGGTCATCGCCTGGGCGATACGCCTGGCGTGGCGTTGACCGCGCTCAGAGCATTCGCCAGAAGAGCAGCACCAGGATCGCGATCAGGATGCCGACGATCGCCGCAAGCGCCACGCGAATGTCTTTCGCCTGCCTTTGCAGCACGCCGAGCATCTCCCGGCTCGTCCGCTCCCGGTCCATCGCGGGCTCGCTCGCCTGCGCTTCGGCAGCCGTGAGCGAGAAAGAAATGTCGATATAGGAAATCAGCAGCTTCTGCTTGCCCGGGTCGGCCGTGTCCCATTCCCTGAGCGAGCCGTCGGAAGCCGCGCCGTACTTCATGCCGAGGATCTGCAGCGATATTCTGCGCGGATGCCTGGCCGCCCGGGCGAGCGCGAGCAAGAGGCGAAACCGGTCGCCCGGGATGTCGACATCGAAGTGGATCCTCGCCGGATCCGAGAACCCTTCGGCTTCCCAGCTCTGGGAGTAGTAGGCAGCGCCCGTGCAGTCCGGATCTCTTAGCGCGCGCCCGGTCGTTATGCGAAGCGTGAGGGGCATTTCCCGCACGTCCTCGCCGGTGGAGAGCGCCAAGTGCTCGCGCGGAGGAAGCTTGAGCGAGTAGGCGAGCGCCATGTCGGTCATCGGGCCGTGCGGGCTCTTGCCGACGCCGAGATCGAGCTTGACCTCGATCGGCTGGAAGACCAGCACCGCGCCCTCGCCCTGCGACCCTGCCTGGATTTGCGCCTCGGTTTCTTCCATGTCCACGCCCTAGCGTCCCACAACTGCGGCAATGTCCGCTATCGTTCGCGGGATCGACCCCAAGGAGAGGACATGGCGAAGACAGTGCTCATCACCGGCGCGGGAAGCGGCTTCGGCCGCGGCGCCGCCCTCGAGCTCGCGCGGCGCGGCCACAAGGTGATCGCCGCGGTGCTCGACGATCGGCAGGCGGGCGAGCTTGCGAAGGCCGAGCCGAAGCTCAACGTCGTCAAGCTCGACATCACGCAGGCGAAGGACATCGCCAAGGTCGACGAGTGGAACCTCGACGTCTTCGTCGCCAACGCGGCGATCGGGCAGACCGGGCCGCTCTCGCTCATTCCGCTCGAGCGGCTGCGCGCGGTATTCGAGGTGAACGTCTTCGGCACCTTCGCCATCACGCAGCGCGTGGCGCAGGCGATGCGCCGGAAGCGCGCCGGCCGCATCATCGTCGTCTCCTCGATCGGCGGCGTGCGCGCCGGCGTGGGATCGGGGCCTTACACCATGACCAAGCATGCGATCCAGGCCTTCGGCACGGCGCTGCGCGCGGAGCTGAAGAGCTTCGGCGTCGACGTGTGCCTGATCAATCCGGGGCCTTATGCCACCGGCTTCAACGACCGCATGGCGAACGATCCGGGTCCGTGGTTCGACCGCAGGAAGGCGGCGCCCGAGGACGTGGCGGTGATGGACCAGCTCCTGCAGCGCATCACCGTCGGCCAGATGGACCCGGCCGAGGTGGTGAAGCGCTACGTCGAGCTCGTCGAGGCGGAGACGACCGAGCTCGTCAACTTCGTTCCGCCGGATATCGTCGAGCGGATGAGCCGGTCGATGCCGGCGCGGTGAGCGGCGATTGGTCGGGCTCCTGGTCGGTCTCGAAGAAGAAGAGACAGTCCTGGCGGCGCTCTTCCCCCGGGCATTCCCGCGGCCAGCGGCGACGGCGCTCCATGCCGTCGTATGTGGAGGCGGTAACCGGCTCTTCCACGATGGTTCTCCTCAGCAGGAGGCTTGCAGGGACGCCCCCGTTAATCGGTGTGCGTCCCTGCTTTCGCGTCAGTCGAAGCGCTGGTTCGATTCCCAGTCCGAGAGCTGGCGGTCGGCCTCGTCCTTGCCGATGCCGTAGGATTTCTGGATCCGGCCGACCAGCTGGTCGCGCTTGCCGGCGACCTGGTCGAGCTCGTCGTCGGTCAGCTTGCCCCACTTCTCCTTCACTTTGCCCTTCATCTGCTTCCAGTTGCCTTCGATGCGATCCCAGTTCATGACGGCTCCTTTCGGTGATGAACGCCTCCTATTAGCAAGAGCGATGCCATGATCGATCTCTCGCGCTCGCTCACGCCGGAGGAGATCAACGCGCTGCCGATCCGACGCTACGAGGGCGAGGTGCGGCTCGTGGCGACGCGCGAGGACATGGCGCACGCCGCAGACGACTTCGCGCACGAGCGCGTGGTCGGCTTCGACACCGAGACGCGGCCCTCCTTCCGTGCGGGCGAGAGCCATCCGCCGGCGCTCGCGCAGGTCGCGAC
>DASUFD010000003.1:0-15852 GCA_036274735.1 Burkholderiales bacterium | reverse complement strand
TCGCGGCGCTGCTCGCGATCCCGGTGCTCGTCGGCATGCGCTCGCTCTATCCGATCGGGCTCACGCCCTGGTTCGACCCGGCGTTCTTCCTCGCGCGCTCGGTGTTCTTCCTGCTGCTCTGGACTTTCCTCGCATGGCTCGTGCGCCGCAGCCCGTCGCAGGGCGTGAGCGCCGTCGGCCTGATCCTCTACGCCTTCAGCATGTCGATCGCCGCGGTCGACTGGATCGCCTCGCTCGTGCCGCAGTGGAGCTCGACCGGCTTCGGCCTGGTGGTCGGCGTCGGCCAGATGCTCGGCGCGATGGCGCTCGCGGTGGCGTACGCGGGATTGCGAACGCGCGAGCCGGAGGGAGCCCGGCCGATGTTCCACGACCTCGGCAACCTGCTCCTCATGTACGTCCTCGTCTGGGCCTACCTCGCCTTCATGCAGTTCCTCATCGTCTGGGTCGGCAACCTGCCGCGCGAGATCGTCTGGTACGTGCCGCGGCTGCAGACCGGCTGGGTGGCGCTCGCGATCATCCTGGTGGTCTTCCACTTCTTTGCGCCGCTCGCGATCCTGCTCTCGCGCGCGGCGAAGCGCTCGCCGCTTTTCCTCGGCGCCGTAGCCGCGACGCTGCTCGCCGTGCACGCGATCGACGTGTACTGGCTCGTCGCACCCTCGGTTCGCCCGGGCGGCGTAGAGGTCGCGTGGCTTGATCCCGTAGCGCTCGCCGTGCTGGGCGCGCTGTGGTGGCTCACCTGGAGGCCGGCCTATGCCTGAGAAGACCGATATCTCCGCGCGCGGCCTCGGCGTAGGCGCGGCGATCATCCTCACCGGCATCGCCGCGAGCTTCGGCGCGGCCGCGCTCATCACCGCCCACGTGCCGGCGCCGGCGACCGGACCGAGCCGCGGCGAGCCGCCGGAGATATCCGGACCACGCCTGCAGACCGCGCCGGAGCAGGACATCCGCGCCTTCACTCGCGAGAAGCGCGCGCGCCTGGTGAGCTACGGACGCGTGGACGACGCGCACATGCACATCCCGATCGAGCGCGCGATGCGCATTCTCTCCAAGGGACGCGAGAAATGAGGGCGGCGCTGCTGGTCGTTCTCCTCTTACCCATCACCGTCGCGGCGGCTGACGCAAGCACCGTGGGGAACTTCGACCCGCATGCCGGCGCCGCCGTGCCGGCACAGCTCGCGTTCCGCGAGGGGCGGATTGGCGACTACTTCGGCCGCGCGCCGGTCGTGCTCGTGCTCGGCTACCTCGGCTGCACCAACCTCTGCGGCACGACGCTGAATGGCGTGGCGCAGGCGCTGCACGACACGGGACTCGTCCCGGAGCGCGACTACCGTGCGCTCTTCGTGAGCATCGACCCCCGGGACGAGCGCGCGCCGCCCGAGCGCCGGCCGGGCTGGCATTTCCTCACCGGCGCCGCCTCGGCCGCGCGCGTCGCGCGCGTCGTCGGCTTCGACTACCAGTTCGAGAAGGAAAGCGGCCAGTACGCGCATCCCGCGGGCTTCGTCGTGCTGACGCCCGAGGGCCGGGTATCGCGCTATTTCGAGGGCGTGCGCTTCGACTCGGGCGAATTGAAGCAGGCGCTCTCGGGCGCCGGGCAGGGTAAGACCTCCAACGCCTTCGAGCAGCTCCTGCTCGTGTGCTTCCACGATCCCGAGAACGGGCGCTACACCGCGACGATCCTCGCCTCGATTCGCGTCGCCATGATCGCGCTGCTCGCCGGAGCGGCGTTCTTCGCCTGGCGGCGGCTGCGATGAGCGGTAACGTGCCGTGGCTGCCGATCGCCGCCTCGGACATCGCGGGGCGGGTCGACACGCTCTTCTACTTCATGGTCGTGCTCACCGGGACGGTGGCGATCGCGATCTTCGTCGTGATGATCGTGTTCGCGGTGCGCTATCGCGCCGGCTCGAGCGCCGACCGCTCGAACCCGCCGCCGCGCAAGCGCTGGCTCGAGCTCGGCTGGATCTTCACCCCGCTCGCCATCTTCCTCGGCATCTTCGTCTGGGCGGCGATGGTGTACGCGGGCTTCTACGGCGGCGCCGCGGGGGCGACCACGGTGTTCGTCGTCGGCAAGCAGTGGATGTGGAAGGTCGAGCACACCAACGGCCGGCGCGAGATCAACGAGCTGCACGTCGCACTCGGCGAGCCGGTGCGGCTCGTGCTCTCGACCGAGGACGTGATCCACAGCTTCTACGTGCCGGCCTTCCGCATCAAGCAGGACGCGGTGCCGGGGCGCTATACCTCGATCCGCTTCACGCCGACGCGCGAAGGCGAGTACTGGCTGCACTGCGCCGAGTACTGCGGCACCGATCACGCGCGCATGGGCGGGAAGGTCGTGGTGATGGCCCCGGCCGCGTTCGCGCGCTGGCTGGAATCGGGCAACCCAGCCCAGTCGCTCGCCGCGCAGGGCTTCGAGCTCTTCCGCCGCAAGGGCTGCAGCGGCTGCCACGTCAACTCGACCGTGCACGCGCCAGACCTCGCCGGCATCTTCGGCCGAACGATCCATCTCTCCGACGGCCGCACGCTGCTCGCCGACGAGGCCTACCTGCGCGACTCGATCCTGCTCCCCAAGCGCGACGTGGTCGCCGGCTACGAGCCGATCATGCCGAGCTTCCAGGGCCAGCTGAGCGAAGGCGAGCTGAACGCCCTCATCACCTACCTCAAGGAAAACAAATGAGCACGCCGATCGAAGGACCGACGCCGTTCGCGCCGCAGACTTCGCCGCCGGTGCCGATTCGGGCTCCGTCCCCGAATTGGTCCGGCTACCTCGGCGAGGGCTACACGCTGCGCTCTTGGCTCACCACCCACGATCACAAGAGGATCGCCGTGCTCTACATGGTGGCGATCACCGTGTTCTTCTTCGTCGGCGGCGCGGCCGCGACGATGATGCGCCTGGAGCTCGCCACGCCGGCCGGCGACCTCGTCTCCGCGGAGACCTACAACAAGCTCTTCACCATCCACGGCGTGGTGATGGTGTGGTTCTTCCTCATCCCGTCGATCCCCTCGGTGCTCGGCAACTTCCTCGTGCCGCTCATGATCGGCGCGAAGGACATGGCGTTCCCGCGCCTCAACCTCGCCTCCTGGTACATCTACGTGCTCGGCGGCCTCTTCACCGCCTGGGCGCTGATCGAGGGCGGCGTCGACACCGGCTGGACCTTCTACACGCCCTACTCGACCAAGTTCTCCGATACCAACGTGGTGCTCGTGATCCTTGGCGTCTTCATCGTCGGCTTCTCGTCGATCCTGACGGGCCTTAACATCATCGTCACCACGCACAAGCTCCGCGCGCCCGGACTCACCTGGTTCCGGCTGCCGCTCTTCATCTGGGCGAACTACGCGACGAGCATCATCCTGCTCCTCGCCACGCCGGTGCTCGCCATGACGCTGACGCTGGTCGCGCTCGAGCGCATGTTCGGCATCGGCGTGTTCGACCCGGCGCTCGGCGGCGACCCGCTGCTCTTCCAGCATCTCTTCTGGTTCTACTCGCACCCGGCGGTGTACATCATGATCCTGCCGGCGATGGGCGTGGCGAGCGAGATCATCCCCTGCTTCGCTCGGCGCACGGTGTTCGGCTACCGCTTCATGTGCTATGCGATCCTCGGCATCGCCTCGATCGGCTTCCTCGTGTGGGGGCACCACATGTTCGTCTCCGGGCAATCGATGTACGCCGGCATCGTCTTCTCCATGCTCTCCTTCCTCGTCGCCATTCCCTCGGCGATCAAGGTGTTCAACTGGACTGCGACGCTCTACAAGGGCTCGATTCTCTTCACCGCGCCGATGCTCTACGCGCTCGGCTTCGTCGGCCTCTTCACCATCGGCGGCATGACGGGGCTCTTCCTTGCCTCGCTCGCGCTCGACGTGACGCTGACCGACACCTACTTCGTCATCGCGCACTTCCACTACATCATGGTCGGCGGCTCGGTGATGGCCTATCTCGGCGCCATCCACTTCTGGTGGCCGAAGATCTCCGGGCGCATGTACCCGGAGATGCTGGCGCGCATCGCCGCGCTCACCATCTTCTTCGGCTTCAACATGACCTTCTTCCCGCAGTATCTGCTCGGCTGGCTCGGCATGCCGCGCCGCTACCACGAGTACCCGCCGGAATTCCAGCTGCTCAACGTCTTCTCCTCGACCGGCGCCGCGGTGCTCGCGGTCGGCTACCTGCTGCCGCTCTTCTATCTCGGCTGGTCGCTCTTCTACGGCAGGCGGGCGCCGGCCAATCCCTGGGGCGCCACGGGCCTCGAGTGGCAGACCGATTCGCCGCCGCCCAAGCACAACTTCGAAGCCGAGCCCGTCGTCACGCGCGGTCCGTATGAGTACGATCCAGTTCGATAACCCGCTCGAGCGCCGCGCAGCGGCGAGCCTCGGCATGTGGGCCTTCCTCGCCACCGAGGTGATGTTCTTCGGCCCGCTCTTCATGGGCTACGTGCACGGCCGCATCGCGCAGCACGCCGCGTTCGCCGAGGGCAGCCACCACATGCACATCGTGCTCGGCACGCTGAACACGGCAATCCTGCTCACCAGCAGCTTCACCATGGCGCTCGCCGTACATGCTTCTCAACAAGGAAGGTCCTCGTTCCGCACATGGCTGGGATTGACGGCGCTGCTCGGTCTGGCGTTCCTCGGCATCAAAGGGAGCGAGTATTGGATGGAAGCAGGCGAGGTCAGCAAGGCCTCCGGCCCGGTCCTCAAGTTCTACTTCCTCTACTTCGCCATGACCGGCCTGCACGCCGTGCACCTCTCGATCGGCGTGGTATTGGTCGGCTGGCTCTGGCGCGGCGCGAAGCTCTACGGCCGCGACTACTACTCGCCCATCGAGGTCGCGGGCCTCTACTGGCACTTCGTCGACATCGTCTGGGTGTTCCTCTATCCGATGTTCTATCTCATCGAGCGCTATGCCAAGTGATTCGCGCCAAATGAATTCGGGGTCAGGTTCCTAATTCATGGAAAAACCCTTCACCTACTTCCTCACCTGGCTCGGCCTGCTCGCCTTTCTCGCGCTCACCTGCGCGAGCGCCTACGTGCCCCTCGGACCGTGGAACACGGCGATCAACATGGCGATCTCGTGCGCGAAGGGCCTGCTCGTCGCGCTCTTCTTCATGCACCTCAAGAAGTCCGGCGCGCTGCTGCGCATCGCCGCGCTCACCGGGCTTGCGTTCCTCGGCATCCTCTTCGTGCTCTCCTACGCCGACTACGCCACCCGCGACATTTCACCCGCGGCCTGGGCGGCGCGTCCGTAGAAGAAGCTCACGTGCGCTGCTTCGCTATGGGCAGCGCGATGTGGTGCCGGCGCAGGAAATCGAGCACGACCGGCATCCACACCCGCACGCCGGCCGGATCGCTGAAGAGGTAGTGGCCGTTGGCGCGGAACGCCGGCTCGAGGCGGAAGTCCGCGCGGCCGCCGGCCGCTTCGAAGCGGCCGTACCAGCTGCGCGCGATCGCCGGGCCGAAGAAGAGGTCGTTCTGCGTGTAACACAGCAGTACCGGCACCTTCACCGCGCGCCCCATCTGCTCGAACACCGCGGCGACTCCGCCCGGCGCGCACGGGACGCCGGGGTGCAGCGGATCGGCGCCGCGCCCCGCGGCGAACGCAAGCACCGCGCGCAGCCCCGGCGGCGAGTAGGTCGCGGCATAGAGCGACACCACGCCGCCGGCGGACTGGCCGGCGAGGATCATGCGCTGGGGATCGGCGTAGGGCAGCGTGCGCGCGAAGTCGTACGCGGCGAGCACGTCCGCGGCTGCCGCGCGCTCGGCGCGCTGGAAGTCGGGGTGGCTGCACGAGCCCGGGTCCTCTGCGAACTCTCCGCCGGTCGCGCCGAAGCCGCGCCGCAGCGGCATGGCGACGGCGTAGCCGCGGCTCGCGAGCGCCTCGGCCGCCGGCAGCAGCAGCAGCGGCGACTCGCGCCAGCGCGCCGCGGCATCGAAGCCGACGCCATGGTTGAGGACGATCACGGGGTACGGTCCTTTGCCGCGCGGACGCACTACCGTCGTGGCGAGGCTGTAGCCGCCCGCGGGCACGCGGAAGTGCTCGACCACCAGCGATTTGCCGACCGCCAGTTGCTCGACCACGAACGCCGAGCGCTGAGCCGGCGTCGAGCCGCATACGAGCAACGCGCCGGTGAGGAGCGCGAGAAGTACCTTGGGCATGCGCCCATGGTGACGTGCGCAGATTTAAGCGCGGCTTAAGCCCGGTCCGCCGGCTGCCCGCTCGCTGCGCCTCCGCCGTGCGCGCCGCGCGGCGGCTCGGCCTCGCCGCGGCCGCTTCTTCCCGTCACTTCCTGGTACCAGTAGAGGTGGTGCTCCTTCGCCCAGGTCTCGTCGACCTTGCCCAGCCGCATCGCCGCATAGGCGCCCTGCATGGCGATGGTGCCGAGATAGATGTGGCCGATTCCGAAAGCG
Source organism: Burkholderiales bacterium (assembly GCA_036274735.1). Lineage (GTDB taxonomy): Bacteria > Pseudomonadota > Gammaproteobacteria > Burkholderiales > SG8-39 > SCGC-AG-212-J23. The sequence continues at coordinate 9,459 of DASUFD010000003.1, read as the reverse complement.
ATGAAGCCGACCGCGGCGATGGTGTGGAAGAAGTGCGCGAGCTGCATCGTCTCGCGCTGCTGGCCGAAGTTGGGGAAGAGGAGAATCAGCCCCGAGACGCTCACCACGATGCCGGCGAGCACCACGCCGACCCAGAACCACACCTTCTCGCCGGCGTTGAATCGGCCCGAGGGCACGTCGCGCTTGGTGATGAAGCCGCCCGCGTGCCGCACCCAGTTCCAGTCGTGCGGTCGCCAGATATTGTCCTTCGCATAGAGCGGGATCATCACGAGCAGCGACAGGATGAACACCGGGCCGAAGAAGTTGTGCAGCACCTTGGCGGCTGCGCTCCACCAGGAGAACACCAGGTGCCCGGTCCACGGCATGACGATGTGCTTGCCGAAAACGAAGGTGAGGCCGGTGAGCGCCAGGATGACGAAGCTCGCCGCCGCCGTCCAGTGCACGCCGCGCTCGAGCATGTCGAAGCGCTCGATGTCGCGCCCGGTGAGCGGCTCGTGCAGCTTCATCTGTCCCTTGATCAGGTAATAGAGCAGGATCGCCGCGGCGACGGCGACGATGAACCAGCCGCCCCAGACGGTGAGCGGTCCGTTCCGGAACTCGCGCCAGGTCTCGCCCGAGGACATGATCGCCTGGCCGTACTCCTGGCCCTTGAGGTCGATGGTGCCCGAGTGCCCCGAGCGCACCTCGCGCCAGAACGGGGCGTTGTTCCCCGGCTGCGTCCGCTCGCGCTGCTGCTGCGCCTGAACGCGGGAATTGTCCGGGCTCGCGTCCTGCGCGTGCGCCGTGCCGAAGGCGAGAAGCAGCAGAGCCGCGAAAATGGTGCCTGTCACCGATTTCATGGCCGTTTCCTACGGGTGCTGGATCCGCACGTTCTCGTTCTGCGCCATGACGCGCTTGCTCATCTGCTTCTCCCAGCTCGTCTTGTCGCCCTTGTCCCACTGCGCGGTGCCGTAGGCGAGCGGTGCGCTGTTCCAGGGAAGCTCGTCGCGCTTGCCCTTGTACTTGCCCTGCTTGTACATCGTGACCTGCGTCTCCTCGGTGCAACCGAGCGTGGCGAGCGTGAACAGCAGAGAAAGCGATATCAGGAAAAATCGGCTCATCGCGGCCCCTTCCCGGAGGGCGCGGTTGCGCCGCCCGACGGCGCGGGCGCGGCCGCCGGCGTCTGCGGCCGGCCGTAGGCGGTGGCCCAGCCCCAGACCTCCGCGCCCTTGCCGCGTCGCGTGACGCGCTCGCGATAGATGTTGGCGATGTCCTCGCCGTCGCCGCCGAGCAGCGCCTTGGTCGAGCACATCTCCGCGCAGGCGGGGAGCTTGCCCTCGGCCAGCCGGTTGCGGCCGTACTTGCGGAACTCCGCCTCGCTGCGGTCGGGCTCGGGGCCGCCGCCGCAGTAGGTGCACTTGTCCATCTTGCCGCGCAGGCCGAAGGCGCCCGCCTGCGGGAACTGCGGCGCGCCGAACGGGCAGGCGTAGAAGCAGTAGCCGCAGCCGATGCACAGGTCCTTGTCGTGCAGCACCACGCCTTCCTCGGTGTGGTAGATGCAGTCGACGGGGCACACGGCGATGCACGGCGCGTCCGAGCAGTGCATGCACGCCACCGAGATCGACTTCTGCGCGCCCTCGATGCCGTCGTTCAGCGTGATGACGCGCCGGCGGTTGATGCCCCAGGGCACCTCGTTCTCGTTCTTGCACGCGGTGACGCACGAGTTGCAGTCGATGCAGCGCTCGGCGTCGCAGAGGAATTTCATTCTCGCCATGGCTTCTCCTTACGTCTTCTCGACCTGGCAGAGCGTCGTCTTGGTCTCCTGCATCATCGTCACGACGTCGTAGCCGTACGTGGTGGCCGTATTGATCGCCTCGCCGAGCACGTACGGGTGCGCGCCCTCGGGGTAGTAGTCGAGCATCTTCTTGCCCTGCCACCACCCGGAGAAGTGAAAAGGCACGAACACGGTGTCGTCGCCGACGCGCTCGGTGACCATCGCGCGCAGCTTGAGCTTCGCGCCCGTGGGCGTGTGCAGCCACACGTAGTCCCAGTGCCGCACGCCGCGGTCGGCCGCCGCCTTCGGGCTGATCTCGACGTAGTTCTCCGGCTGCAGCTCGGCGAGCCAGGAGCAGGAGCGCGTCTCCTCGCCGCCGCCCTGGAACTCCACCAGCCGCCCGGAGGTGAGGATGAGGGGGAACTGCTTCACCGCGTCCTTGTTCTTCTGCTGCAAGCTCTTGAAGAGGATCGGCAGGCGCCACTTCGACTTTACGTCGTCGTGCGTCGGCCATTTGTCGATCATGTCCGGGCGCGGCGAGTAGATCGGCTCGCGGTGCAGCGGCACCGCGTCGGGGAAATTCCACACCACGGCGCGCGCGCGTCCGTTGCCGTAGGGCATGCAGCCGTGCTGCTTCATCACCACGCGGATGATTCCGCCGGAGAGGTCGGTCTTCCAGTTCTTGCCTTCGGCCTCCTTCTGCTCCTCGGGCGTGAGCTCCTGCCACCAGCCGAGCTTCTTCAGGAACTTGTCGTCGAACTCGGGGTAGCCGGTGGTGATGTCGCTGCCTTTCGAGGAGGAGCCGTCGGCGGCGAGCAGGCTGACCCCGTCGCGCTCCACGCCGAAGCGCGCGCGGAAGGTGCCGCCGCCGTCCATCACGTGCTTCGAGGTGTCGTACAGGTTGGGCGTCCCCGGGTGCTTGAGCTGCGGCGTGCCCCACGAGGGCCAGGGCAGGCCGAAGTAGTCGCCGGTGAGGTCGTAGCCGGTCTTCGCATCCTTGCCGCCGCGCGCGCGCAGCGTCTTCACGTCGAAGACGTGCATGTTCCTCATGTGCGCCTGCAGCCGCTCCGGCGACTGCCCGCTGTAGCCGATGGTGAAGCAGCCCGAGTTGAGCTCGCGCAGCGCGTCCTCGATCGAGGGCTCCTCCATGCCGCCCTTGGCCTTCACCAGCTTGATGGTCTGTCTTCCGTCCTTCTTGCCGACGAGCTGGTCGGCGAAGCCGAGCTTGCCCGCGAGCTGGTACATGATCATCTGGTCGGTGCGCGAGTCGAAGAGCGGCTCGATCACCTGCTCGCGCCACTGCAGCGAGCGGTTCGAGGAGGTGACGCTGCCGTGCGTCTCGAACTGCGTCGCCGCGGGCAGCAGGTAGGCGCCGTCCTGGCGCACCATGGCGAACATCGCCGCGCTCGCCGAGGGATAGGGGTCGATCACCACCATCATGTCGAGCTTCTTCATCGCCTCGAGCATGTCGAGCCCGCGCGATTGCGAGTTGGGCGCATGGCCCCAGTAGATGAGCGCGCGCAGGTTCTTCGGCTGGTCGACGTTGTCCGGGTTCTCGAGCACGCCGTCGATCCAGCGCGATACCGTCATCCCGGGCTTGTCCATCATCCCGGGCGCGTAGCGGCCCTTCAGCCATTCGTAGTCGACGTTCCAGACCCGGCACCAGTGCTTGAACGCGCCTTCGGTGACGCCGTAGTAGCCGGGCAGCGAGTCGGGGTTCGGCCCGACGTCGGTCGCGCCCTGCACGTTGTCGTGGCCGCGGTAGATATTGGTGCCGCCGCCGGTGACCCCCGCGCTGCCGAGCGCGAGCATGAGGATCGCGCTCGCGCGCACCATCGCGTTGCCGACGGTGTGCTGGGTCTGCCCCATCGCCCAGATGATGAAGCAGGGCCGGTTCTTGGCGAGGATCTCCGCCACCGCCTTCACCTGCGCCTCGGGGATGCCGGTCACCTCCTCCACCGCGGCCGGCGCGTACTTCGCCTTCACCTCCTCGCGCACCTTGTCCATGCCGTAGACGCGGTTCGAGATGTACTCGTTGTCTTCCCAGCCGTTCTCAAAGATGTGCCAGAGCATGCCGAACAGAAAGGCGATGTCGGTGCCGGAGCGAATGCGCACGTACTTGTCGGCCTTCGCCGCGGTCTTGGTGTAGCGCGGATCGACGACCACCACCTTCGTGCCGCCCTCCTTGGCGTGCAGGGTATGCAGCATCGACACCGGATGCGCCTCGCAAGCGTTCGAGCCGAGGAAAAGCAGCGACTTCGAGTTCTGCTCGTCGTTGTACGAGTTGGTCATCGCGCCGTAGCCCCAGGTGTTGGCGATGCCCGAGACCGTGGTCGAATGGCAGATCCTCGCCTGGTGGTCGGTGTTGTTCGAGCCCCAGAGCCGAGCCCACTTGCACAGCAGGTAGGACTGCTCGTTGTTGTGCTTGGAGGAGCCGACGAGGAAGAGCGCGTCCGGCCCGCTTTCGCTTCTTATTTCCAATAATTTCTTGGAAATTTCCGAGAGGGCCTGGTCCCAGGAAATCTTCTGCCACTTGCCGCCGGCGAGCTTCATCGGCGACTTGAGCCGGCGCGAGTCCTCGGTCATGCCGAGCTCGCGCACCGACGCGCCCTTGGTGCAGTGCGCGCCGAGGTTGATCGGCGAGTCGAACACCGGCTCCTGGCGCACCCACACGCCGTTCTGCACCACGGCGTCGATCGCGCAGCCCACCGAGCAGTGCGAGCACACGGTGCGCTTCACCTCGAGGTTGCCGGAGAGCGCCGGCTCCGCTGCCTCTGCCTTTTCAATAGACCTCAGACCCAGGTTGGCGGCGACCGCGCCAGCGCCGACGGTAATGCCCGAGCGCTTGAGGAAGGTGCGCCGGTCCAGGGTGCCGGGGAGCGCGATCGCGCGCGCGAGCCGCGGCGCGGACGAGGGCGCGCCGCTCACTTTTCTCGTCAGGAGCATGGCAGTCTCAGAGCTTGGTGGTTCGGTAGTAATTACGGATATGCGGCGTGAGCGCGTAGCCGCGCGGCTTTTCCGGCGCGGTCTTGCCGAGGCGTTCCGCCACCGCCTTGCCGCTCACGGTCGCAGCGCCAGCGGCGCCCAGTCCGATCGAGAGAAGGAAGCCGCGCCGTGCGCGGCATGGACGTTGCTTTGAGGCGCTCATGCTAAATCTCCTGGTCGCTGTACTGCTCGCCGCGTCGCCGTCCGCCGCGCCCGGGCAAAGCTCCTCGCAGGACGTCTCGCCGAAGTGCTCGGCTTACCAAGGCCGCGCGCTCGAGGAATGCATGGCGAAGGACACGCATCCCGATGAGAACGGCCCGAGCACGAAGGGCGTAGAGATCGACGAAGCGCATCGCACGGCGCCGGAGGATAAGGGCGGCACGGCGAAGAACACGAGCCAGGGCGGCTCGAGTGCTGCGGGATCGACAGGCGAAGGCACGGACAACTCAAGTACGCAGCGTCGCGCGCCGGCGCCACGCTGACCATCGTCGCGCGCCCGAAGCGGCTGTCGAAGCGGGCGGATTCGCTTGTAGCCGCGACGTCCACCGGTTGTGGCACCGTTTCACCATCCCCGGGGGGAAAGTTTTGTAGGATTGGGCAATGAAAGCCGACGACGCGGCGCCCGAGGGCCGCCCCCTCGGGCTCGTGGTCCTGTCGGTGCTCGCGCTGCTCGTCGGCGTCGCAACCGGGCTCGGCGCGGTGCTGTTCCGCGACCTGATCGGCCTCATCCATAACGTGATGTTCCTCGGCCAGGTCTCCGCCCATTACGACGCGAACCAGTTCACTCCGGCGAGTCCCTGGGGCGCGCTGGTGATCCTCGTGCCGGTGGCCGGCGCGATCGTCGTCACCCTGCTCGTCACCAAGTTCGCCCCCGAGGCGCGCGGGCACGGCGTCCCCGAGGTGATGGACGCGATCTACTACAAGTCGGGCGTGATCCGCCCGGTCGTCGCGGTGGTGAAGTCTCTCGCCTCGGCGGTCTCGATCGGCACCGGCGCCGCGGTCGGGCGCGAAGGGCCGATCATCCAGATCGGCTCGGCGCTCGGCTCGACCCTCGGCCAGATCGTGCGCATGCCGGCGGCGCAGCGCATCACGCTCGTCGCCGCCGGCGCGGGCGCCGGCATCGCCGCCACCTTCAACACGCCGATCGGCGGGGTGATGTTCGCCATCGAGATGATGATGCCGGAGGTGAGCGCGCTCACCTTCCTGCCGGTGGCGATCGCCACCGGGACCGCGACCTTCATCGGCCGCTTCTTCTTCGGCCCCGACCCGGCGTTCAGCGTGCCCTCGCTCGCGCCCCTGCACGTCGACGCGAGCTCGGCGATCGCGCTCGTGCTCTACGCGATCCTCGGCGCGATCACCGGCGTCGCCGCCGCCGGCTTCATCCGCGGGCTGCACCTGTGCGAGGACCTCTTTCATCGCCTGCGCAACCCCTACGCGCGCCACGTCGTCGGGATGCTGCTGCTCGGCGTGCTGATCTACGCGCTGCAGCGCCTGTTCGGCCACTACTACGTCGAAGGCGTCGGCTACGCCACGGTGCAGGCGATCCTGCTCGGCGGCCTCTCGACGGCGACGCTCCTCGTCACGCTCTACCTCTGCAAGCTCATCGCCACCTCGCTCAGCCTCGGCTCCGGCGCCTCGGGCGGCATCTTCTCGCCCTCGCTCTTCATGGGCGCGACCCTCGGCGGCGCCTTCGCCGCCGGGCTCGCGGCGCTGCATCTGCCGGTGGCGATCGACATCCCCTCCTTCGCCATGGTCGGCATGGGCGCGATGGTCGGCGGCGGCACCGGCGCGGTGATGACCGCGGTGGCGATGATCTTCGAGATGACCCGCGACTACGACATCGTCATGCCGATGATCGTCGCGGTGGCGGTGAGCGTAGGCGTGCGGCGTCTGCTCTCGCCGGAGAGCATCTACACGCTGAAGCTCTTCCGGCGCGGCCAGGTGCTGCCGAAGGCGCTGCACGCCAACATGTTCCTCGTGCGACGCGCGAAGGAGGTGATGGACACCGACGTGGTGCTCGCGCCCGCCGACACCGGCTTCGATGCCTTCCTCGCGCGCCCGGACCACGCCGGGCGGCTGCGCCACGTCGTCGTGACGGAAAAGGACCGCATCGTCGGCGTGCTGCGCATCAACACGGCGCTGCGCCGCGCCTCGCAGGAGGTGCATCCGGGGCTCTCGCTCGGCGCGATTGCGAGCCGCAACTTCACGGTGGTGCGCGAGAACGACATCGTCTCCGACGTGATCCGGCGCATCTGGCGGCGCGAGGCGATCATGGCGCTGGTAGTGAGCCGCGAGGGCGGTGTGCCGCGCCCGGAAGACGTGGCCGGCGTCATCACCAAGGAGCACGTCGCCGACTCGGTGGCGGCGAGCGTGGGCATGTATCCCGCCTGGGAGTGAACCGCCGCGAGCGCGCGGGGTCGCATACGGATGGCAAATCCTCCTTCCCGCCCGACCTATCCGACGCAACCCGAGCCGCAACCGACCGCCCCGCCCCGCCCGGAGCCCGCGCCGGTGCAGCCCGACCATCCTCAGCCGGTGAACATTCCCGAGCCGAAGATGTAGCGCCTAGCCGCTGTCGCGGCCGACGAGCTGATTGAGCGGGCAATAGCGCAAGAGCGCGGTCGCGAGCAGCACCGCGCCGATCCCGCCGACGATCGCGCTGCGCGAGATCGCGCCGCGCGGCGAGAAGGCCGCGGCGAGGAGCGCCGTACCGGCCGCGCCGCGAACCCGCCGCTCGGTACCGCCGACGTTGTGTGTCATGACCTTCGCGCCATGCAAGCTTCGTGCGGGCACGCGGCTTGCGCGATGCGCCGCAAGGAGGGCCCGCCCATGCTGCGCAACACCCAGGACCTGATCGGCGACAAGATTCACGCGGTGGACGGCGACATCGGCAGGGTCGCGTCCGTACTCTTCGACGATCGCGATTGGCGCGTGCGCTACCTGGCGGTCGACACCGGCGGATGGCTCGGCGGCCGCGAGGTGCTGATCCCGGCCCCCGCGCTCGACGCCGCGCGATCGTCCGAGCGCCGTCTCGCCGTCGCATTGACGCGCGAGACGATCGAGTCGGCACCGGGCGTCGGCGCCGACCCGCCCGCCGAGCAGCGCCACGCCGAGGCGCAGGCGAAGCACGGCGGCCTCTCGCTCTTCTGGGCGCCCCCCGAGGAGGCCGAGCTCAGCGCGCGCGAGCGCACCGAGCAGCGCGAGCGCCGGCTGCGCGAAGCCGAGGCCCGCGCGGCGAACGCCAACCTGCACTCGAGCCGCGCGCTTCGCCACTACGCGGTGCGCGGTCCGGATGCGCCTCTCGGCCGTCTGGCGGACCTGCGCATCGACGACGCGAGCTGGACGATCTCGGACCTCGTCGTCGAAGCGCACGACGGGCGCACCTGGCAAGTGCCGCCGCAGGCGGTCGAGACGATCGACTGGAAAGCGCGCGAGATCCGGCTGCGCGGCGCGCCGCAGGCCTGAGCGCATGCCCGGCGCGCGCGAGGCGGCGGAGCTTCTCCATGCCTTCGCGTCCGACACCGGCCTCATGGGGGCGCGGGCCGCGCGCCGTTATCTCTGGACCGACGCCTTCGCGGTCATGACATGGATCGGCCTCTACGAGGCGAGCCGCGAGCCGCGCTTCCTCGAGCTCGCGCGCGCCCTCATCGCGCAGGTGCACGAGGTGCTCGCGCCGCGCCCGCTCGAGTCTTTGCACCCGACGGCGCACGGGCTGCGCATCGGCAAGCCGCTCGCGGAGCGCGCGCCGCACGAGCCTTACGACCCCGAGCTGGAATGGGAGCGCGACGGACAGTACTACCACTACCTTACGAAATGGATGCACGCCCTGCAGCGCGCGGCGGCCGCCTCGGGCGAGGAGCGCTACCGGCGATGGGCCGTAGAGCTCGCGCAAGCCGCGCACCGCACCTTCGCGCATCCGGCCGGCGCGCCGCGCGCGCTCTACTGGAAGATGAGCATCGACCTCTCGCGTCCGCTCGTGCCTTCCATGGGCGCCCAGGATCCGCTCGACGGGCTGGTCGAGGCCGCTTCGCTCGGCCTCGAGCGCGAGGCGCGCGAGCTCCTGGCGATCTGCCTCGGCATGCGCTGGGCGACGCAGGACCCGCTCGGCACCGGCAGCCTCCTCGTCGCCGCCCTGCGCCTCGCGCGTCTCGTGCATGCCGGGCGTAAAGAGCTCGCGCCTCTGCTCGCACGCGTGGAGGAGGATCTCGCGCCTAGCGTGGCGGCGAGCGCGCGCACGATCGCCGGTGCGGCCGAGGCGCGCCTGCCCTTTCGCGAGCTGGGCCTCGCGCTCGGGCTGCACGCGATCGAGCCGCTCGGGCAATACATGGAGGTCGCGGCACTGGCGCGCTTCGGCTCGCTCGCCGGCGCCCTCGAGAGCTTCTGGCGCGAGCGCGACCCGCAGGCGCACGCGACGTGGACGGCGCACGCCGACATCAACGCGGTGACGCTCGCCGCGTGCCTCGCGCCGGAGGGTGCGCTTGGTCCTTAGTCCCCTAGGCGCGACTCCTCGCCGCGGCGGCGCAGTTCCTCCACCACTTCCTTCACCGTCTGTCCGCCCCGCTGCACCGCCGAGCGCAGCTCTTCGGGCGTGACATTGAGCCTTTCGGCCCATAGCTCGATGTCGTCGGCCTCGATGCGCGTCTCGCGGTCGTGCTCCGGTTTGCGTTCCATCGTCATCCTTAAGGAGCCGCCCGCAACCCACGTGCCGTGCCGTTGTCAAC
>DASUFD010000002.1:0-4255 GCA_036274735.1 Burkholderiales bacterium | reverse complement strand
GAGGCGCGGCGCGTGCGCACGCAGACGCGCGTGCTGACGCGCGCGCTTTCTTCGGTCATCGTCGTGGTGGGCATCGCGTTCGCGCTGCTGACCTTCCCCGAGGTGCGCAGCCTCGGCGCGGGGCTGCTCGCCTCCGCCGGGGTGATCGGCCTCGTCGCCGGCATCGCGGCGCGCCCCGTCCTCGGCAACCTGCTCGCCGGGCTGCAGATCGCGTTCACGCAGCCGATTCGCCTCGGCGACGTGGTGATCGTAGAAGGCGAATGGGGGACGATCGAGGAGATCGGCCGCGCCTTCGTGGTAGTGGCGATCTGGGACCAGCGCCGCCTCGTCGTGCCCCTGCAGTACTTCATCGAGAAGCCGTTCCAGAACTGGACGCGCACGTCCAGCCAGATCCTCGGCACCGCCTTTCTCTGGGTCGACTACGCGATGCCGCTCGACCCGCTGCGCGCCGAGCTCGAGCGCGTCTGCCGCGCCGCGCCGCAATGGGACGGGCGCGTCTGCCTGATCCAGGTCACCGATACGAGCGAGCGCGCGATGCAGATCCGCTGCCTGGTGAGCGCCGCCGACGCCGGCCGCGCCTGGGACCTGCGCTGTCTGGTGCGCGAGCGCCTGGTCGATTTCATGCGCGCCGAATTCCCGCAGTTCCTGCCGCGTGTGCGCGTCCTTCAGGAGTCGCCGCCTTAAGAATTGCCGCCGCTGATCTTGATTCGCGTCAATCGGTTCGTGGATCAGGGGGCTAGAGTAAGCACTATGGGCGCGAATGAACCGCTTGCGCCGCCCGCTCCTGTCGCAGGCAAGACCGACGACTACGCTCGCCAGGCGCCGCAGGAGACGCTGAAGGCGCTCGGCGTCGACGCGACGCATGGCCTCACCTCGCAGGAAGCGCGCGAGCGCCTCGCGCGCTTCGGCGCGAACGAGATCGAAGCCAGGGAAGAGCCGCTCTGGCATCGCGTGTTCCGCCGCTTCTGGGGGCCGATCCCGTGGATGATCGAGATCGCCGCCGTCCTCTCGGCCGTGGTCGGCAAGTGGGAGGACTTCTCGATCATCCTCGTCATGCTCCTGGTGAACGCCGGACTCGACTTCTTCCAGGAAGGCCGCGCGCTCAATGCGCTGCGCGCGCTGCGCAAGCGCCTCGCCATGGAGACCGTGGTGTTGCGCGACGGCGCTTTCGCCACCGTGCCGGCGCGCGAGCTGGTGCCGGGAGACGTCGTCAAGCTGCGCATCGGCAACATCGTCCCGGCCGACGTGCAGCTTCTCTCGGGCGAGTACCTGTCGATCGACCAGTCCGCGCTCACCGGCGAGTCGCTGCCGGTGACGCGCAAGGCGGCTGCAGTCGCCTACGCGAGCACCATCGTCAAGCAGGGCGAGATGCTCGCCGTGGTGGTGAACACGGGAACGCGCACGCGGCTGCATACCGTCGCCGCGCTGGTCGCCAAGGCCGCGCTGGAAGAGCGCAGCCATTTCCAGAAGATGGTGGTGCGCATTGGCGACTTCCTGATCGCGATCACCGCGCTGCTCGTGCTGCTGATCGTCATGGTGGCGCTCTTCCGCCACGAGCCCTTCCTCGAGATCGCGCGCTTCGCGCTGGTGCTCACGGTCGCCGCCATTCCGGTCGCTCTGCCCGCGGTGCTTTCCGTGACGATGGCGGTCGGCGCGCTCAACCTCGCGCGGCGCAAGGCGATCGTGTCGAAGCTGACCGCGATCGAGGAGCTGGCCGGGGTGGATGTCTTTTGCTCCGACAAGACGGGCACCCTCACCCGCAACGAGATGCGCGTTGCCGAGCCGGTCGCTCTGCCGGGACACGACGAGCGCGAGTTGTTTCTCCTCGCCGCCCTCGCCTCGAAGCCCGAGAACCGCGACCCGATCGAGCTGCCGATCTTCGAGCACATCGGCGAGCGCTTTCCGGACCTCGACTGGAAGGGCTACCGCCAGGCGGCTTTCGCGCCGTTCGATCCGGTGCGCAAGCGCACCGAGGCGCAGGTCGAGAAGGCTGGCGAGCGCTTCGTCGCCGTCAAGGGCGCCCCGCAGGTGCTGCTCGCGATGAGCGAGCTTCCCGACGAGGCGGCCGCGCAGCTGCGCGAGACCGTGCTCGCGCTCGCCGCGAAGGGCTACCGCACCCTGGCGGTGGGCCGCAGGAGCGGCGAGCAGCCGCTCGAACTGGTCGGCCTGATCCCGCTCTACGACCCGCCGCGCGAGGACTCGAAGCAGGTCATCGCCGACATGCGCGCGCACGGCCTGGCCGTGAAGATGGTGACGGGGGACAACCTCGCCATCGCGGTCGAGATCGGCCGCCTGCTTGGCCTCGAGCCGCGCACCATGAGCTCGCAGCAGCTCTCGGGCAGCGCGGGCAGCGAGCTGCTCGCGCTCTCCGCCGCCCTCTCGGCCGCCGTCTATCAGCGGCTGCGCCCCGAGGTGTCGCGCAAGGAGGCGGACCGCTTCGCCGCGGAGGTGATGGACGCGCTGGCGAAGCGCTACGACACGCGCCTGCTCGAGCGCGAGTTCCTGCACACGCACGAGTCGGCGATCGTCGAGATGATCGAGTCGGTGGACATCTTCGCCGAGGTGGTGCCCGAGGATAAATACCGCATCGTCGACACGCTGCAGAGGGCCGGCCACATCGTCGCCATGACCGGCGATGGCGTGAACGACGCGCCGGCGCTGAAGAAGGCCGACTGCGGCATCGCCGTCGAGAACGCCACCGATGCGGCGCGCGCCGCGGCGGCGATCATCCTCACCGCGCCGGGCCTCGGCGTCATCAACGAGGCGGTGAAGCAGGCGCGCATCACGTTCGAGCGGATGAAGAGCTACGCGATGTTCCGCATCGCGGAGACGATCCGCATCATCCTCTTCATGACGCTGTCGATCGTGATCTTCAACTTCTATCCGATCACGGCGCTGATGATCATCCTGCTCGCGCTGCTCAACGACCTGCCGATTCTCGCCATCGCGGTCGACAACACGCGCGTCGACCGCAACCCGGTGCGCTGGAACATGCCCGAGATGCTCGCCGTGTCGAGCGCGCTCGGCGTGGTCGGTGTCGTCGCGTCGTTCGTGCTCTTCTTCGTCCTGCGCGAGCACGGCTTCGCCGAGGACGTGATCCGCACGCTGCTCTTCCTCAAGCTCATCATCGCCGGACACAGCACGCTCTACCTCACGCGCAGCAAAGGCTGGTTCTGGCAGCGGCCGTTCCCGGCGCCGCTCCTTTTCGCCGCCACGTTCGGCACCGAGATCCTCGGCACGCTGATCGCCGTCTACGGCGTGTTCGTGACGCCGGTAGGCTGGAAGTACGCGCTCTGGATGTGGGCGTATGCGCTCGTCTGGTTCCTCGTGAACGATCTCGTCAAGGCGGGCGTCTACCGGCTGCTGCGCTCGCAAGGCGAGGTGCCGGCGGAGGTGCCCGCCGAGGTCCCCGCATGACCGCGGCCAACCACCTTCACCGCATCGACGAGCACAGCGTCCCGCTCTTCTGGCCGCTCGCCGCGGCGTACGCGCTAGGCGAGGAGGAGCTCGACCTCTTCAAGCGCAATCTTCGCTTCCTCGCCGAGGCGGAAAAGCTCGACTATGGCCTGAAGCCGGAGTTCGCCACCGTCAACACCGTCGCGCTCGAGCTGCACACGCTACGCCTTCGTGCCTACGGCGAAGCGCGCTCGGGCGGCCGCGCCACCCTGGTCGACGCGCCCTATGCCGGGCACACCGCGACCATCGCCGACTACCACGCCGGGCAAAGCCTCGTAGAGACGCTGCTTACGAACGGTCTGCGGCGCGTGCTCCTCACCGACTGGAAGAGCGCGACGCCGGAGATGAAGGACTACGACATCGACAACTACCTCGCCGAGCTGAACGTATGCGTCGACGAGCTCGGCGGGGCCGTGAACCTGGTGGGGCTCTGCCAGGGCGGATGGATGGCGGCCATGTATGCCGCGCGCTATCCGCAGAAGGTGGCGAGCCTCGTGCTCGCCGGCGCGCCGATCGACACGCAGGCGGGCGAGGGCCCGCTCAAGCGCATGGTGAACGAGCTGCCGCCGGGCTTCTACGAGGAGATGGTGGCCGCCGGCGGCGGCCTGATGCGCGGGCGCTTCATGCTCGAGGGCTGGAAGAGCATGCATCCCGAGGAGCAGTACGTCGACAAGTACCTCGAGCTCTACGAGCACATCGACGAGCCCGATTACGTGAGCAAGAAGGAGACTTTCGAGCGCTGGTACGAGAACCCGATCGACCTGCCCGGGCGCTGGTACCTGCAGGCGGTGAACCAGCT
>DASUFD010000001.1:0-11999 GCA_036274735.1 Burkholderiales bacterium | reverse complement strand
GATCGTCCGGTGAAGATCGTCGCGCCGTTCGCTCCGGGCGGCACTGCCGATACGCTCGGGCGCCTGATCGCCGCGCAGCTCGGCGAGCGCTTCAAGCAGAGCTTCGTCGTGGAGAACAAGCCGGGCGCGGGCGGCTCGGTGGGCTCCGAGCTGGTGGCGAAGAGCGACGCCGACGGCTACACCTTCGTCGTGTCCGGCATCGCTTCGCACGTCATCGCGCCCAACCTGCCGCGCGGCACGCCCTACGATCCGATGCAGGACTTCACCCATGTGGCGCTGCTCGGCGGTCCGCCGGCGGTGTTCGCGGTTAACCCGTCGCTGTCGGCGAAGACGCTCAAGGAATTCGTCGCGCTCGCCAAGGCGCAGCCGGGCAAGCTCACCTACGGCTCGCCCGGCAACGGCACGCAGGGGCAGCTCGTCGCCGAGCTCTTCAAGCACGAGGCGGGCATCAACGTCGTTCACGTGCCGTACAAGGGAGCCTCGCGCGCGGTGCAGGATCTCCTCGGCGGGCAGATCACTTCGATCTCCACGACGCTCACCACCGCTTCGGGGCAGATCAAGGGCGGCCGCGCGCGGGCGCTTGCGCTGAGCAGCGAGAAGCGCCTGCCCGACTATCCCGACATCCCGACCTTCGCCGAGCAGGGCTATCCGAACATCGTCGGCACCGTCTGGTTTTCGCTCTCCGGTCCGGCCGGCGTGCCGCAGCCGATCGTCGACAAGCTAAACGCCGCGGTGCGCGAGGCGCTCAAGTCCCCAGAGGTGCGCGAGCGGGTGCGCCATGACGGCATCGAGCCGAACGACCTCGACGCAAAGCAGTTCACCGCCTTCGTAGCGAAGGAGCTCGAGCGCTGGGCGCCGATCGTCAAGGCCTCCGGCGCCAAGAACGACTAGGAAATCGGGGTCAGGCACCGCTTTCCGGCGACACCCAGCTAATAGGAAATCGGTGCCTGACCCCGATTTCCGCTAGATTTTGTAGCCCTTCTCCTTCAGCGCCTTGTCGACCCAGCCGCGGTCGACGGTGCCCCCGACGATCTCCTTCATCGACTTCGTTTCCTTCTCGAGGATCGACTTGGCCGAGGCGAGCACGCGCTCGGCGATCGCCTGCGGGATGGCGACGAGGCCGTCGGCGTCGCCGACGATGATGTCGCCGGGATTCACCGGCATGCCGCCCATGTTGATCGGCACGTTGATTTCGCCCGGGCCGTTCTTGTAGGGGCCACGGTGCGTGACGCCGGCAGCGAAGACCGGATAGTCGGCGGCCGCGATCTCCGCCGAGTCGCGGATCGCGCCCCAGATCACGAGGCCGGCGATGCCGCGCTGTCTTGCGCGCGCCGACATCAGCTCGCCGATGATCGCGTTGTCGCACACGCCGCCCGCGTCGACCACGATGACGTCGCCCGGCTGCGCGGTGTCGAGCGCCTTGTGCACGAGCAGATTGTCGCCCGCGGCGGTCTTCACCGTGTACGCCGGCCCGGCGAGCGTGCCGCCCTTGTGCATCGGCCGGAGCTGCGCGCCGCCCGCATAGAGCCGTTCCATGCTGTCAGAGAGGTGCGGCGTGACCATCTTGCGCAGCTCGGCGACGAGCCTGGGGTCGGGGCGCTTGGGGATGTCCAGGATTCGCATCGAGGCGCTCATCGCTTCTCCTTCATCGCTTTCAGCCGTTTGTCGAGCCGCGGATAGACGCGCCGCGCGTTGCCTTCGAAAATCTTGTTCTTGTCCGAGTCAGACATGGCCAGCTTGTCGATGTAGCGCTTCGTGTCGTCGTAGTTGTGCCCGGTCTCCGGGTCGACGCCCTTCACCGCGCCGAGCATCTCGGAGGCGAAAAGGATGTTGTCGACCGGAATCACCTTGGCCATCAGCTCGATGCCGGGCAGGTGATAGACGCAGGTATCGAAGAAGACGTTCCCCAGCAGGTGATCTTTCAGCAGTGGCTTCTTCATCTCCTGCGCGAGGCCGCGATAGCGTCCCCAGTGGAAGGGCACCGCGCCGCCGCCGTGCGGAATGACGAATTTCAGCGCAGGAAAATCCTTGAACAGATTTCCCTGGATGAGCTGCATGAAGGCGGTGGTGTCGCCGTTGATGTAGTGCGCGCCGGTGTAGTGGAACACCGGATTGCAGGACGAGGTGACGTGGATCATCGCCGTCATCTCGAGCTCGACCAGCTTCTCGTAGAGCGGGTACCACCACTTGTCGGTGAGCGGCGGATCGGTCCAGTAGCCGCCCGCGGGATCGGGATTCAGGTTCACGCCGAGGAAGCCGAGCTTCGCGAGGCGCTCGAGCTCCGGGATGCAGTTCTTCGGCGGCACGCCGGGGTGCTGCGGCAGCTGCCCTACCGGCGCGAAGTTGCCCGGCAGCAGCGTGCAGACGCGATGGATGAGGTCGTTGGACATGCGCGTCCAGACGATCCCGGTCTCCTCGGTGCCGACGTGGTGCGCCATGCCGGCCGCGCGCGGGCTGAAGATGGTGAGATCCGAGCCGCGCTCCTTCTGCAGCTTCATCTGCGGCTCTACGCTCTTCATCAGCTGCTCATCGGAGATGCCCAGCTCGTCGCTCTTGCCGATCGCCGGCTTGCGCATCGGATCGGCCAGCCCGGCGAGCTGCTTGTCGCGGAAGGCGAGCAGCGGCTGCGGCTCGGTGGTGTAGTGCCCGTGGACGTCGATGATCATAGGGGGCGAAGTTTACTGTGCAAAATAGCGCCCCTGATGGCCGAGCTCGCTATTCGGGCGCTGCAGGAGATGAAACGCGCCGGGCGCAAGATCGTCGGCATCGTCGCCTGGGACGCGCCGATGGCGGAGCTCGCCGAGCGCGCCGGCGCCGACCTCGTGTCGGTGGGCGACTCGGTGGGCGCGAACCTGTGGGGCCGCTCGGTGGAAGAGCCGGTCTCGATCGAGGAGATGCTGATCGTGTGCAAGGCGGTGCGCCGCGGCGTGAAGCGCGCGCTGCTCTCGTGCGACGTGCCCTCCGGCGCTCTCGAGGACGCGCGTCGGCTGAGGGAGGAGGGCGGTGCCGACATCGTCAAAGTTCTGGCATCCCCGGAAAAGATCGAACGACTGGTTCGCGCCAACCTGCCGGTGTTCGCCGAGTTCCACGGCGGTCGTCCCGTAAGACAGCTGGTCGAGGAAGCGAGAGCTTTCGAGACGGCGGGCGCCGCGCTGCTCGACTTCCGCCATTCGGGAGCCGAGGCCGGCGCGGCGGTGGCGAAGGCGGTGTCGATCCCGGTGCTCGGCGGCATGGGCGGCGGGCCGTGGCTCGACGGGCGGCTGCGCCTCGCGCACGCGGCGATCGGTTACGCACCGAGCTGGCTCGATTCGCCGAAGGAGACGTATGCGAACGTGGCGCGCGTCACGCTGGATGCTCTTTCGGCCTATGCAGAGGACGTCAGGCAGGGAAGGCAGATCAAGGGGCAACGCAATGGCTGAAGTCGCGCTCGACGGCATCCGCACCTACTACGAGATCGCAGGCGACGGGCCGCCGCTCCTCATGTTCGCGCCGGGCGGCTTCGACGGCACGGTGGAGAAGTGGCGCACCGCGAGCGTCTACCAGCGCACGCGGATCCTCGATCACCTCGCGCAGCACTTCCGCTGCATCCTCTTCGACCGCCGCGAGTGCGGCCGCTCGGGCGGCAGGATCGAGCCGCTCACCTGGGCGAGCTACGCCGCGCAGGGCAAGCTCCTGCTCGAGCACCTTGGCATCGAGCGCGCGCATCTCATGGGCGGCTGCATGGGGTGCAGTCCGATTCTCGCTTTCTCGAAGAATTACCCCACCTCTGTCTCGAGCATGGTGCTGTATTGGCCGGTCGGCGGCGCGAAGTACCGCATGCGCGGCCGCGCGCGCTTCGCCGAGCATCTCGAGCTCGTGCGCCGCGCCGGCCTGGAAGGCGCGGTCTCGCATGCGCTCAAGGAGGGTAAGCCCTTCAGCGCGGACGGCAAGGCCGGGCCGTGGGCTTCGGTCATCCAGCGCGATGCGGCTTTCGCGGCCGGCTATGTGCGCACCGACAAAGAGAAGTACCTGCAGATCGTCGAAGCGAGCGCCAATGCGCTCTTCGACCGCGATACTTCGCCGGGCGCCGAGCCCGAGGACCTGCTGAAGCTCGACATCCCCGCGCTCATCGTCCCCGGCCGCGACGAGGCGCACGCGACCTCCGCGGCGCGCTATCTCGAGGAGTGTCTGCCGAAGGCGCAGTACTGGGATGCGCTGCCGGAGGCGCAGACCGAGGCGAGCGCGCCGCCTCGCGTGGTCGACTTCCTGCAGCAGATCTCCTGAGTTCGGGCTCCGTCCCGGAATTCCCGAATTACACTCCTGCGTTATGGACAAAGTGCTGGCCGCCGTGCGCACCGCGCCGGGAAAGACCGAGCTGCGCGAATACCCGATGCCCGACATCCCGGAGGACGCCGCGCTGATGCGGATGGAGGTGGCCGGGATCTGCGGCACCGACGTGAAGCTCTACAAGAGTCCGCCCTCGAGCGCGCCGGTGATCATGGGCCACGAGAACATCGGCGTGATCGCAAGAGCCGGGCGCGAGTTCGTGCGCCGCAAGGGCTTCAAGGAGGGCGACCTCGTCTTCGCAGAGCACTACGTGATGTGCGGCAAGTGCGAGTGGTGCCACGCCGGGCAGTACCGGCATTGCGAGAACACCGACTGGCGCAACAACCCGCAGGGCATCCGCTACGGCTACACCTCCGCCGAGAAGGCCCCGCACCTCTGGGGCGGCTTCGCGCAGTACGTGTACCTGCCGTGGAACGCGGTGCTGCACCGCGTGCCGCCGGGCGTGACGCCCGAGCTCGCGGGGCTCGTGACGCCGATGGCGAACGGCGTGGAGTGGTCGCTCTTCGACGGCGGCGTGGGCTACGACTCCACGGTGCTCATCCAGGGGCCGGGGCAGCAGGGCCTTTCGCAGACGGTGGTCTGCAAGCAGGCGGGCGCATCGCTCGTCATCGTCACGGGCAGGGCGAAGGATGCCGCGAGGCTGAAGGTCGCGAAGGAACTGGGCGCAGACTACCTCCTCGACGTCGACGCG
The DNA here is from genome assembly GCA_036274735.1 of Burkholderiales bacterium. GTDB lineage: Bacteria > Pseudomonadota > Gammaproteobacteria > Burkholderiales > SG8-39 > SCGC-AG-212-J23. The sequence continues at coordinate 6,982 of DASUFD010000001.1, read as the reverse complement.
GAAGATCCTTTGACGAAGATAAGAGAAATAACCGCCGGCAAAGGCGTCGACCTGGTGCTCGACTGCACGGCCGGCGCCGGCACTGCGCCGATCCTGCTCGGCATGGAAGCGTTGAAGCGCAGGGCGGGCACGATGGTGGTGCAGGGAGAGCTGCGCGAGTTTCCCGACTTTCCGCTCGAGCGCATGACGACCAAGGCGATCACGCTGAAGAGCGCGCGCGGGCATTCCTATCGCGCCTGCGAATTGGCGCTGGCGCAGCTCGCATCGGGAAGATTTCCGCTGGAGAAGATGACGACCCACCGCTTCGCGCTCAAGGATGCCGACCTCGCGATCCGCTCGGTGGGCGGCCAGGGCGCGCCCGGCGTGATCCACGCCTCGCTCATGCCGTGGCTCTAGAGGCGCTCAATCGGCCCGGCGATCGCCGATCCTTCTCAGGTAGCGCACGAGCGCTTCGGGCCGGTACTTCGCCTCGGCGTCCCAGCGCGCGAGCACCGAGGGGTGCAGCTTCTGCGTGGTGTCGGGCTTGTCGGTCAGCTCCTTGTCGAAAGTGGCGAGGCCGATGACGCGGTCGTACTCCGGCACCAGCCAGTAGAGCCCGGTCTTCGAGTTGTGGATTTCGGCGCGCGGATCGAGCGTGAGCGGATTGGCCTCGAGCGTTTCGCGGTCGAAGGCGAGGCCGGCCGCCTGTGCTTTCGCAACCATCCAGTCGAGCGAGAGATCGGCGAGCTGGGGCGCGAGCTTGCCCTCGCCGGCCGGCTTGCGGCCGTAGCCGCCGCCCACGTCGCTGTGCGCGCCGCAGAACCAGACCTGCTCCACCGTTTGCCACGCCTTCTTCCGGTCCTCCCAGATGGCGGGCTTGAACGGCGCGCGGTGCTCGTCGATGGCGAGCGCCTGGACCGCCTCCTTCACGATGCCGGAGAGCTCGGTGTCGTGGAACTGGTACTTCTGCTTCATCAGGCGCAGGCCGCGGACCGGGATGCCGAGCGCGCCGACCGTGTCCCACACGCCCACGAAGCGCACCTCGATGTCGTCGTTGCCGTAGACGCAGTAGCGCGCGCGGAAGTCGGTCGGCCCCGGATCGTCCGGATGCGCCTCGTTGCGATAGAGCTCGACCGCCTCGTGGTAGTGCAGCACATGCTTCGCCGCGAGGATGCCGCACTTGCGCACCATGCCGACGAGGCTGCGCGCGGTGAAGGCGCCGCGGCTGAAGCCGAAGACGAAGAGCTCGTCGCCGCGCTCGTAGTTGGCGATGAGGAAACGGTAGGCATCGTGGATGTTGTCCTCGAGCCCGGCGCCGATCGCGCCGCCGCTCACCTTGTCGACCCAGTTGCCGGTGCCCACGCCCTGGTCGTAGTAGACGACCTGGGTCACGCCGGCGGCGTCGTGCTTCGCGACGCGATAGGCGAGGCGCACGACGTTGGTCGGGCAGGGCCGGCCGTTCTCGTCCGCCTGGTCGGCGGTGTTCCAGGTCCCGTCGCAGCACACGACGATGCGTTTCATGCGCGCCTCCCGAACAGGGAAGTTACATGAGTTTGCGGGGGCTCGACGCGCTGCGCAGCCGCAACTACGTCCTCTATTTCAGCGGCAACTTCGTCTCCCAGGCGGGCAACTGGGTGGAGCAGACGGCGGTCGCCTGGGTGCTCTACCAGCTGACCGACTCGGCGGTGCTGCTCGGCCTCTCGGGCCTCGCGCGCGCCGTGCCGACCCTCACGCTCGCGCTCGTAGGCGGCGCGGTCGCCGATCGGCTGCCGCGGCGCAAGCTCCTCTACTTCACCGAGTCGTCGATGCTCGTCGCCTCGTTGACGATCGGATTTCTCGCATGGAGCGGCCGGCTCGAGTACTGGCACCTTTACGTCCTCTCCTTCGTGAACGGCACGCTTTCCGCGTTCTCGGTGCCGGCGCGGCAGGCGCTCTTCGCGGGCCTCGTGCCGAAGACGGCCGTGCAAAGCGCGGTCACTCTCAACGCGGTGGCGGTGCGCGCCGGCGCGCTCCTCGGCCCGTCGATCGGTGGCGCGGCGCTCGCCTACGGCGGGCACGCGCTGCCTTTCTTCGTCAACGCCGCGAGCTTCCTCGCCATGCTCTTCGCGCTAATGGGGATGAAGTTATCGATGACCTCCGTTCCTGCTCGAAATTCGACGCTGTGGCACGGCATGACCGACGGCCTGCGCTTCGTCTGGCAGCACGCACCGCTGCGCGCCGCGCTCGGGCTCGAGGTGATCGGCGGGCTCTTCGGCCACAACGTCACGCTGATCACCATCATCGCGCGTGACGTGATTGGCACCGACGCGCAGGGGCTGGGCTGGCTCCTCTCGGCGCTCGGCGCGGGCGCCATGGTGTCGATGGCCTACGTGATCGCCTCGCCCGTGGAGCGGCACATGCGCGTGATCCTCTACGCCGGCGCGATCTACGCGCTCTTCCTCGCCGCGTTCGCCGTCTCGCATTGGCTCTGGCTCTCGGCGCTGCTCCTTTTCCTGCTCGGCACTTCCGACGGCGTGTGGGGCGTCTCGCGCAACACCCTCGCGCAAACGCTCGTCCCCGACGCGCTGCGCGGTCGCGTCATGTCGGTGGTCGTCATCACGACGCGCGGCACTGCGCCGCTCGGCCGCCTGCAGGCAGGGTTCCTCGCCGAGCTGATCGGCGCGCCCGCGGCGATGGTGCTCGGCGCGGCGGTCATCGCTGCCGCCGTGGCGCGCTGGCGGAAGCTCGCGTCGCATCCGATCTGATACCGTCGCCTCGACACGACAGTAACTCCGAGCGATAGCGGGTTCATGGGCCTTGATGTAGAGGGACTCGATGAACACGAGGCGCAGGCTCGAGAAGCGCCGTCCGGGCCGTCCGCTGCGCATCCTCGTCGCCGACGACAACAAGGACGAAGTCGTGACCCTCTCGACCCTCCTGCAGCAGGACGGTCACGAGGTGCTCGAGGTCTATCGCGGCGACGCGGTGTACGAGCTCGTGCGCCGGTACAAGCCGCACGCCGTGCTCCTCGACCTCGGCATGCCCGGGATGACCGGCGTCGAGATCGCGAAGCAGCTCGTCGACAGCCTCGGCACGAGCTGCCCGCTCCTCGTCGCGATCACTGCCTGGAAGCAGCCCTCGGCGAGGCGCCTCGCCGAGCTCGCCGGCTTCAAGCACTACCTCACCAAGCCCTACGACATAGAAGAAGTGCTCGAAGCGCTCGCTCCGCTCGCTTAGCTTGAAGCGCTGCCGAAAAGAAAAGCCCCGGGGGAGGAGGGCCATCCCGGGGCCAGGTGCGTTGCCTTCAGGGGGAAGGGAGAACGCCGCGGCAGTGTAGGCCTCGATTCTCCGCGGGTCTGTCCGATTTTTTCCTACACGACGAGGCAAATGAGAAACAACCGGAAAAGGGGTCAGGACCCTTTTCCCCGCTGCAGGACCGTTTTCCGCGGCCGGGAACGTTTCGGGAACGGCTCGCTGCCATCCTCGCGTCTCGGCAACCCGAACAGAGAAAGGATCCGCATGCGCATCGCGAAAGACAAGATTCCCGCGAAAATCAACGTTCCCGGAGCCGTCGCGCGGAAGGTCGGCGACTTCGGCGACGCGAGCGGCTTGGGCAAGTTCGGCGGCGAGTACTTCTCGCTCGCTGCCGGGACCGACATCGCCCCTCTCCTCAAGGGGCTGAAGGACGACGCGTGCCAGGCGCCGCACTGGGGCTACATGTTGAAAGGCGAGGTGGTGGTCAGCTACACCGACGGCAAGAGCGACACCTGCCGCGAGAGCGACCTCTTCTACTGGCCGCCGGGGCACAGCGTGCGCGTGGTGAGCGACGCCGAGGTGATCCTCTTCAGCCCGCACGAGGAGCACGACCACGTGATCGGCCACATGCTCAACGCAATGAAAGGCTAGCTCGAGCTGGAGTTCCAACCCCGGGGAGGCATACTTGCCGAATGGCGTCCTCGGGGGAGACCGGCTTTCTTTCGCACCTGCGCGTCCTCGAGGCGGCGTCGATGATCATGGTGCCGTCGGTCGGCGCTGCGCTCGCCGATTACGGCGCGCAGGTGATCAAGCTCGAGCCGATCGAGGGCGACCTCAATCGGCGCGGGCACAAGATCCCCGGCATGCCGCTGCACGATTACGAGTACTGCTTCCTGCCGGACAACCGCGGCAAGAAGAGCCTCGCCATCGACCTCAAGGCGCCCCAGGCGCGCGCCATCCTACGCCGGCTGATCGAGCGCGCCGACGTCTTCCTCACCAACCATCGCCCGAAGTCGCTCGACGCGCTCGGCCTCGGCTGGCCGGAGCTGCGCGCGATGAACCCGCGCCTTGTCTATGCGCACGGCACCGGCTTCGGCGATTCGGGGAAGGAGATCGACCGGCCGGGCTTCGACACCATCTCCTACTGGTCGCGCTCCGGCATGGAAGCGAACATGTTTCCGACCGACGGCTGGCTCGGCTCGCTCGGCTACGGCACCGGCGACCATCCCACCGGCATGGCGCTCCTCTCCGCGGTGCTGTTGGCGCTCCTCGCGCGCGAACGCACCGGGCGCGGCACGCGCGTCTCGGTCTCGCTCATCGCCAACGGCGCGTGGTCGAACGCGGTGATGATCCAGGCGAAGCTCCTCGGCGCGAAGTTCCTCGAGCGCCGGCCGCGCCACGACCCGCGCAGCTTCACCTCGGTCTACTACCGCGCCGGGGACGGCAAGCTCTTCAAGATGGCGGTGGTCGACACGCAGCGCGACTGGCCGAAGGTCTGCCGCGCGATCGGCCGGCCGGAGCTCGCCGCCGATCCGCGCTACGCGACGCTGGAAGAGCGCACGAAGGAGGGGCGCATGGCCGAGCTGGTGCGCCTGTGCGATGGCATCTTCGCCACGCAGCCGGTCGCGTACTGGCAGCGCCGGCTCGAGGAGGCCGACGTGCCGCACTCGGTGATCGCCGGCTTCGACGAGGTGGTGGCCGACCCGCAGATGGCGGCGAACGGCGTGTTCGTCGAGCTCGACGATCCACAGCTTGGCCGCGTGCGCACGGTAGACACGCCGATGCAGATCGACGACGAGCCGAAGGTCGCTCGCCGGCCCGCGCCGCGCCTTGGCGAGCACACGCGCGAGATCCTCGCCGGAGCCGGCTTCGCCGAGCAGGATATCCGCTCGTTCGTCGAGCAGCGCGTCGTCGCCGAGCGGCCGACGCCAGGTGCGCCGATCCCGGGGCCGCAGTAGCCGGCCGGCGCTACTTCTTCGTCCCGAACCGGATGCCGGCCGCAGCGATGATGGAGATGCCGAGGCGCATGTCGGTGCGCCGGATACAAAGACTGCCGTACTCGGCATAGGGCGTATGCAGCTCGGCGGCGCCGCGCCGGAATACGCCGAAGAGCAGATCCAGGGAGTCGAGCTGCTTCAGCTTGCCGGACTCCATGTCCCTGCCGTACACCGCAGCGACCAGCGTCAGCGAACGAGCGACCTCGTGCAGGATGGCGTTCATTTCGGCGACGCTCGCCTTTTCCAGCTTCTCGCCCATGACCGCCTGATAGACCACCGCGGTCGCCGTGGTGAGGGAGAGAAACTCGGCCCCGTTCTGTATCGAGCGATCCACCATCTCCCGGGCTCGGCCGGCGCGGCCGAAGGGTTTCTTGTCCGGGGCGCACTATAGCGGAAAACTGGACTGCGGGATAAGTCCGGGCTTGTCCGCGAGAGTCGACTACGACGCGGCGAGCAGCCAGCGCGCTGCCTCGGGTTCGGAGCGGAACGCCTTGGCGAGGAGTCCCTTCTGCGTCGCCAGGACCTCGATGTACTGGTACGAGGCGAAGAGCTCCGGCGTATCGGCGACGAGCGCCACCTTGAGGCCGGGCACTCCGGCCGCGCGGATCAGCACGTCGGCGAGACCGTACTCTTGCACCTTGAAGATCGCCGGCGAGCGCCGAACGGAGAGGAGGAGCCGGCGATGGCTCCCGTCCTGGATCGCGGCGACGATTCGCTGCACCAGGTCGCGCGCATCTTCTACACCGCCGCGCTCCGATACCGAAATGCTCAGGTACCCGGCTCGATCGGTGATCTCCACCTCCATGGCGATTGCCGGTTAATCGACGATGAAGAGCGTAGCGCCGCCCGCGGTTCGGGAGCGGTGTGCTTCCCCGCCGTCCGCAACCTGATAGCTCATGCCGGGGGTCAGGACGAACTCGCGGCCGTCCGCGAGCTCGGTAAGGAGCTCGCCCGCCACGCAGAGCAAGATGTGTCCCTTCGTGCACCAGTGGTCGGCGCTGTAGCCGGGCGAGTACTCGACCATGCGCACACGGATGTCGCCGAACTGCCGGGTCCGCCAGTGGGCGACTCCGGTCTCGCCCTTGTGCTCGGTCGGCTCGATCGTGGACCAGTCGGTCGTTCCAAACGGGATGTCCGACATCAGCATGGCTTGGCTCCTTTTCCAGGTCGAACCGGGACGCCGGTCGCTCGCCGGCAGCATACCCGCGCTTCCGCGGCGCGGACCGCCCTTTGATGCACATCAAGACGCCGTCCGTGGGCCGGCGCAAGGTGGCGACTCCCGATTCCCAATCCGCCGGAGAAAACATGAACGCCGAGCAGCTTCGCCTGGAAGAAGCGCGCACGCAGAAGACCGAATGGAAGAAGTGGGGGCCTTACCTGAGCGAGCGGCAGTGGGGGACGGTGCGCGAGGACTACAGCGAGAACGGCGACGCCTGGAACTTCTTCACCCACGACCATGCGCGCTCGCGCGCCTACCGCTGGGGCGAGGACGGCCTCGCCGGCATTTCCGACGACCGGCAGCGTCTGTGCTTCGCGCTCGCGCTCTGGAACGGCAAGGACCCGATCCTCAAGGAGCGCCTCTTCGGCCTCACCAACAGCGAGGGCAACCACGGCGAGGACGTGAAGGAGTATTACTTCTACCTCGACAGCACGCCGACGCACTCGTACATGAAGTACCTGTACAAGTATCCGCAGGCGGCCTATCCCTATGCGCAGCTCGTGGATACCAACCGGCGCCGCTCGCGCGAGGAGCTCGAATACGAGCTTCTCGA